>NZ_JBQYLI010000004.1:0-341745 GCF_052690465.1 Sunxiuqinia sp. A32 | reverse complement strand
AATGTTGCACCAGTTGCGCCAGAGGTGTTGTAGGTAATATTTGTAATCGGCGAATTGATACAGACGGTTTGGGCATCAGTGCCACCTGCAGAAGAAAGGGCAATTGTGTTGTCTGGAGTTACTGTAATTTCAATATCATCTGTGGCAGTGAATCCATTACCATCAGTAACTATAACACTGTATGTTGTGGTTGCAGCTGGGCTAACTGTAATATCCGCAGTTGTTTCATTTGTTCCGGAAGGTGTGGACGACCAGGAATAAGTAAGTACTGGATCTCCTGTTGCTGTTGTTGTTAATGTCGTTGATGAACCATTACAAATTGATACTGCGTTGCCATTATCAATTGTAATAGTTGGAGGGTCACTGGTAATTCCACTAATCTCAAAATTGTTGGATGTTATTCCGCTATAAGTTAGTGTTTTGTTGCTAGTATTTACATCTGCTCCTTTTCCCCAGGGATAGCTACCAGACCATAAACCTGCGGCAATTTCAGATTCAGTTCCGGCTATATCTGATGTTAGATATGTGCCAACAAAGGTAAACTCAGGGGAGGTGATACTATTGGCAACAACTGACCAATACCGGTTTAGGTAATTGTTTGTATTTTTATTTTCGGTTAATTTACTCGCAGTTGTAGAAATGGTGACGGATGAACCTGAACTGGCATTTCCTCCCGTTAACTGGATGGAAACCGGTATCGCATTACCACTTCCGTCATCAAGCGGAATATTATAAGTTCCAAGACTTACGACAGGTATTTCTATTTCATTTCCATTTAAAATTACATCTCCGCTAAACGTGAATGAATTGGTTATATCCAAAAAGTCGGCGAGTTCAATGCTTGAGTTGCTATTGACTTCGATGTTCGGAATTGAAATTTGGCTATTAACTACAAAACTGCTATACGCTGCAGGTGTCGACGAATTTCCAAATTGAAAGGTTGCAGCATCACTTATGGATTTAGTTCCACCGCCAGTTAAAAATTGCAAATCCATGGCGGTGCCGCCAGTACTGTTTGCGGTTTGAAAAACAATAGTCCCACCGCTAAAACTAAAGTTTCCGGCGGCTGTGATATTTAGTGAGCCGGTTGCGCTTAAGCCTTGGCCTATTGTACTTAATGTGATCATTCCACCAGCAATCGTGATCCCGGAGGTGATTCCTGTTAAGCCAAGCGTTCCACTGGCTGAATTATGCAATCTTCCAGCTATTTCTACAGATCCACCGTTGACAAAAAAAGCACCATCAACCTGGGTCTCAATACTATTTCCAGTAGAATTTCCAAAGGTTGCTGATCCATTATTAATGCGAATCAATCCTTCGTTGGTGATTGAGAAGTCTCCTGTTATTAGATTTCCACCAACATTTACTTCTAATCCCGCCGTTTCGAGTATTTTATGACTAGTCGAACTGTTTAAATCGGTTATGGTTGTTGTACCTCCATTGATTTGCAATAAACCGGTATCGAGTTGAAGATGGCTTATATTCGTAGTAGAGTTGATCGCAATAGTCGAAGTAATATCACTTCCAGCATCAATGACAAGATTATCAAAGCTATTAGTTCCGGAAATACTTGAACCATTTGTGTCAAATGTAACAGTTCCACCACCGGACGTATACGTGGCATTGTTAGTCCAATCACCAGATACCGTAATATTTGATCCGGAATTTGCGGTAAGTGTTCCGTTGTTTATGATATCTCCAGTAACATCTAAAGTTCCTGTTCCAGTAATAACAAGTGTTCCTCCTGCGTCAATAGTGATACTGTTACATTGGGCAGTGGCAATATCGATGGTTACAGTATGTCCGTTAGCGATTATTACATTATCCGCAGAAGTTGGGACAGTGCTGTTGTCCCATGTGCCAGTAGCGTCCCAATCTCCCGTGACAAAAGAGCTTGGAGGAGGTGGAGTCATCGTGGTGGATGACAATAGAATATTTTCTTTATTTAATTGCAGATGATTATCTGCCAGAGGAGATTCATTATTTTGAGGAATCCGGTTTTGTTGAGATTTTTCGTTGTGAATGTTTTCAACAAAACTTTCAGTAGATGATATAACTTCCTCATGAAGTACAAATCGGTTACTTGCTTCAGGTTTTGTTAGGTTGTAAGCGTGCCCACTGCTTACAAAAGTTAAGAGCATAAATGCCCCAACACATGCCACGTAAAATCTCTCTTTATTCATTGCCATATTAAAGAGATTTGCCCAGTTATAAATGAAAACATGTTATTGCCCAGATAACACGTTTTCGCTGTTTCTTCAGCTATATTTTATTTGTCAAAATGTACTTTGTTTGAAACGAGACAGGAAATTCAATTCCTACATTTCGAACACCGCACACTTTGCTTATTAATCTCAGAAATTGATAATTTTTTCTGTCGATTTCGAAAAAGTCACCATTCTTATCTAATAAAAATGGTGCAAGGTCCATTACTATGGATCTCGCAAAAAACTCAAAAGTACTAACAGAATTTTTAAATGCAGACTTCAGGATAAAGCTTGTAAGAAGACTTATCCTGTGACAAGAAGATGTAACCGCGTAAAAGACAGCGTAAAACTTGTTCATAATGTCCCTTAAAAAAAACATCTCTATTAGGTCATCATTTTTCATCGGCATTTTTTAAATTACCAAATTCCTACATGTTTATCGAACCGCAATGATATCAACCTATAGAGCTTGAGAATTGTACTTTTTCACAAATCGCTATCAAAATGTACGAAATATATCTCAAACTTTTTTATTTAGTTTTTCACGTCTAATTGTTTAAAAACAATAAAGATGCAGAAAATCAATTGATTAATTATTGCGACTCTGTAGTGTACTATCCATAATTGGGTAATTTCCCTACCGATTTTTTTTGTAAAATATTGCAGATACGATGGATTATGATTATAAAACACAGTATTCAAGTCGGTTATAGCAGACAAAAATATGCGAAAATATTTTTGCTACATCTGTTTTATTTGTGCGATGGCTTGTTGTAGTTGAAATGTTGCTTGTTGGTTATTTCCAATATTCTTCAATGAATTTTCATATAATTGAAGCGTTTTGCCTTTATTCCCACTTTCCAGATAAATGTTTCCAAGAAGAAAAATAGAAGCTAAATGATCCGGATTCTTTTGAATTGTACTATCCAAAATCTCGATTGCTTTTTCCTGTTGCTTATTTTGGTTTAAAAAGTAAGCATGCGTATATGCAAATTTTGGATCTTGAGGTTCTGCTTCCATGGCAATTTTACTAAATTCACAGGCTTCATTCAAATCTTTCTGAGATACGATTACACTCAAATTGTAAGCAGCGGTTGCATTTTCCTTATTTGTTTTAAGAACAGTGCGCAATGCTTTTTCAGCGTCATCCATTTTTTGCATTTCAGCCATCAAAAGACCGTAGTTTAGATTGGCAGCTTCGTTATCTGGATCATATTGTATTGCCAGCCTCAGATTTTCCGCTGCCTTAGCTGTATTTCCTTTATATGAATAGAGAATACTACTGTTTATTAATGGCATTAGTGATTGGGGGTATAATCTGACAGCTGTTTCATACGAATTGATGGCTTTGGTCGTATTTCCTTTGTTTTGATGATAGATTCCCAAATTGTAATGTGCACTCCAGTTGTCAGGACGGGCTGTCATAGAAATTACATATTCTTGTTCTGCTTTGTCAATAATGGTTTGTTCTTCCTTTGTAAAGCTAGCAGTTGTGTATGAAAGCAAAGAAGATACGGCATTGATACGAACCAACCTGATTTCATCTTCACATGCTTTAAGCAGTGCTTTTTTTGTTTCCAGAGTGTGATATCCAGACAATCCGCTTGCTGCTGCAGATCGAACCAGCTCTGATTTTGATTGAAGAGCTTTAATGAAAATTTTGAGTTTCGACGTTTCTGGATAATTAACCATTAAGCGAATCAAAGAAGTTCTGATCACCTCATTGGTTTTCTCGTCCCCAATATATTTGAACATTAAATCAACATTTTCCCAGTTATTGTCGCGGGCTTCCTTAATAAGTTGAGCCCATTGTAGTGTCTCTTCCTGGTAATTACCGTTTGGACGTTTTTTAACAATTTTATTTGCCCATTCCGGTGATTTGTCTGAATGGCACTGGTTGCAGGCGTTGGGAGAGCCAAAACGGATCGTTAGTTCCGGCATTGGAGGCCTGAACGAGTGATCACTACGCATAAAATGACCAACAAATTCCCGTCGGGGCATGTGGCAGCTTATGCAAGTTAGCTTCGCTTCAGGTTTATGTCCGGTGTGGGCTTCAAAATTTTCACCTTTATCTGCATGACAAGAGATACAGCTGTTGTTCGGATTATCTTTGTTCCTATCGCGACCACTGGAGGTGTGACAGGTGACGCAATGTAATTTACTCTTTGGTACACAGGGGTTCATCATCCAGCTTGTCAAGGTATAGTTCTCACCCAGACTGCGTCCATCAGGATAAAAATCACGGTCTTCAAGGGTGGCGACGTCATAATTGTCGAAGTACTTATTGCCCGGAGTGTAACTTGGTGTAATCGGGGTCATCTTGGCATGGCATGGTGCACAGGATGCATTGTGCTGCTCTTGCGTAAATTTTTTGGTTACAATTAAGCCGACATCTTCAGGTTCTTCACCTTCTTTAAGATTCTTGAAGATCCGGATATGTTCCTCCGCGGGGCCATGACATGTTTCACAGTTAATTCCGGCTTCTCTCCAGGTGGTATGGTAAGTTTCGGTTCCTAAATCAAAATTGGTACTTAGTTGGCTAATATGGCAACTGTAACATCCGGTGTTGAAAGTGTACATAGCATCTTTCCATGGAAGCGCTTCGTCTTCTATTTCTTCATCATAAAAATGGCGAACTGCAGATTCCGGATAGTTGAACCAGGTTTTTCGGTTCATATCGTAAGCCAGCGGAATGGTTTGTAATTTCCCTTTTTCCAAAGGAGTAAGAAAACAATAAACATTGTGCCCTCCCATTGACCAAGCCACCTGATAAGAATTTAATATTTTGTCGTCCTCTTTTTCATACAATACCATGGTTGTATCTTCAAAAACAACCTGATAATGGGAACTTTCAACCGGAATAAGCTCACTATCTGGCAATTTGTTTTTTTCAATAAAGGCAGCATTAATTGGCTCCATTGCTTTCCCATGATAGGACGGTTCCCATAGTTTATAGAAACGTTCGTGACATTCGCGGCAACTTACTGATCCAGCATATTCCGCGGATGCTAATTCTTGCTTGTCGGCCTTATTGTTTGTTTGACAAGAAATCGCTATTCCCACCAAAGTTGGAAATGCTAGCAATAATATATAGAAGATTGACTTGTTAGTTTTCATACGATACAAATTTGCATGATAATCTGTTTAGAATCAAAATAATTTGTAGCTGTTTTAAGACAAAAGAAACTCTGATCAGGAATTAGAAAAGAGTTTCTTTGGTTGTTATTGATGTGTTGACTTATGGACTGTTACTTTTCTTTTTCGAAAGGCCAACCTGCAATTCCGCCTTCCATTATTTTTTATTGATATAATTTGTAGGTTTTATATTTGAAATGCATTTTTGATCATATCAGGTGCTCTCATTGGCTTTCGGGTGATACTGTCAATAATTGCAGTGCTTGACTCGGCAGTACAAACAACAATCCCTTGCTCATTTGTTATTTCAAATTGAAATTTGAATCGGGTAACTGGCGTTTCTTCAATGGTCGTTTTAATGGTGATTAAATCATCATACCCGACAGGTTTGATATATTTTAAATTCATGCTGATGACAGGAAGCATAATATTGTGAGCCTCCAGAGTTTTATCGTCAATCTTTAGTTTTCGCAATAGTTCAGTTCTGGCCTGGTGACAATAGCTTACATAGTTGGCATGATAGACGTATCCCATCTGATCTACTTCTCCATAACGTGGACGCAATTGGAGTTTATCTTCAATTTTCATGTTCATAGTTTTCAAAATTCAATTCACTAAGCAGATGTCCCATTCGGTTTAGCTTCGTTTTGAGGTAAAATGAATTGTGTTCATTGGGAGGTATTATTAGTGGGATGCAATTCTCAACAAAAATATTGTTTTCTTCCAATCCTTTTCGCTTCGCCGGATTGTTCGTCATCAATCTAATCTTTTTAATATTTAGTGAATGAAGGATTTTTGCAGCAACCAAATAATTTCTCTCATCAGCCTGATGTCCCAGCTGAAGATTGGCATCAACCGTATCAAGTCCATTCTCTTGAAGTTTGTAGGCTTTGATTTTTTCCATCAGTCCAATTCCGCGTCCTTCTTGTTGCAGGTAAATTAGAATGCCTGTTTTTTCTTCTTCAATTTTTTGAAGTGAACGTTTTAGTTGTTGTCCGCAGTCACAACGCAAGGAGCCAAACAAATCTCCAGTGGCGCAGGCGGAGTGTATTCGTGTTAATACAGAATCGGAAAAATTCGGATTTCCCTTAATGAGGATCATGTGTTCCATTCCGTTTGATATTTCCCGAAATGGAATAAATTCAAAATCGCCAAAAGATGTTGGAAGTTTTATCCGTTCTCCGATTTCAATCTCGGAAAGTGGTCTTTCTTTATTTGGTATTTCAAACATTAATCAAAGTCGTTTCTGTTTTGAAGACTCGTTTTGATGGTTCCTTTTTTGAGATTGAAGAGCTTATAGTTTCCTTTGTTTTCCTGCCACTCTTCAACAATCCATTTCATTTGTCTATTTAGAAGTGGGATTAATTCTACAATGGATGAAGTGCCAATTAAAACCGGAACAAAAAGAGCATTAACCTTTTTGATATTGTGACCGAACTGCTGCGACACCAAAGCATTGACTTGATATGCTTTTAGTAAATTTATTAGCGTGTCCGCTTTTTCTGATGAATGAAGATTTCCGTCATCAAGAACTGGATTCAGAACTGTTTCTTTAAAGGTCAGTTTATTCCCAGTCCATTCATAGATTAAATATTGGTCGGCTTCACCAAAATGTTTCTGTTCAAACTTTCGTGAAAAGCTAGCAGCCATTGCAAGTCTTAAATTCATTTTATAAACCTCCCGTCATCTTTAGTGGTCAAATGTTTGTGGATATTATTTTCGAGCCATCCAATTTTCTCAGCCTGGATCGAATCGAATTGAGGCACATACGGTTTAATGTCAAGCAGGGGAGTTTCATTAAGAATGTCGAGCCCCTGGATGAACAGTTTATTGGCTTCTACTTTATTCAGCCTCACAATTGATAATCCCAGTTGATTTGGACGAGAAGGGCTGCGGGTAGCAAATACGCCATGTTGAAAATCATCCATAAACGGTTTTACTGTCAATTTTGGGGTTTTGATTTTGTGTAAATAATAAATCAGGATGAGGTGAGAAAAGCCATCTAAATCCGCTAGTCCTTCAATGAATTCAGGAAAAATTTCGATAGTTCCGAGATGATCTTTTGCTCCGGAAAATTGAATCGGAGTACCCTCTGGATTTTTGTGTTCTGAGAAAATTGTACCAATTGGGTGAAAAGTAATTGCTGCCATATTCGAAATATCTTTATTTATAGTTCTGTTTATTTTTTTTAACGCTCAGCCTCCATGAGTTTATTCCATATTTTTTTTATTTCGTTGCTGATCTCAGAATCAGGTTTCCAGTCGATGATGCTTTGGCAATTTACCATGGCATCTACTACAGTCTTATCGAATGGTACCTTTCCAATCACTGGTGTTTGCATCTTGTCGCACCATTCGACCAATTGATCACTTAGTGTTTGATTAATGTCGTATTTGTTGATGATGACAGAAACAGTCAGGCTAAATTGTCTAACCAATTCAATGATTCGTTTTAAATCATGTATTCCGGATTGGGTTGGTTCGGTAACCAGGACTGCATGTTTGATGCCTGTAAGGGTTGAAATTACAGGACAGCCAATTCCCGGTGGTCCATCTAATAGGATTAAGTTTGAATTAATCTCATTAGCCAGTTCACGAGCTTGATCCCTAACAATATTCACGAGCTTGCCGGAATTATCTTCGCCCGGAGCAAGCCTTGCATGGACCATTTTCCCATTTAGGATGTTTCCAAGGTACCAGCGACTTTTATCGTGTTCAATCATCCTGATAGCGTTCTCCGGACAAACTCGCTCACAAAGCTGGCATCCATCGCAGGCTGTTTCTGTAATTTTATGTTGTCCCTGCAAAACATGGATCGCATCGAATCGGCAGTAAGCGAAGCAAAGTCCACAGTTTGTGCATTTTTGTTCATCAAGTATTGCTTTTTGTCCTGAGATGTATTTTTCTTCCCGGTAGTTTGCTGGTTGCAGGATGATATGTAAATTGGCCGCATCTACATCGCAGTCTGCAACTACAACTTTGGATGCAAGGCTTGCTAAAGCAGCGCTTAGACTAGTTTTTCCTGTTCCTCCTTTCCCACTTAATATGGCGATTTCAATCATTTTTTATCTGTTTGTTTAAGCATCCAAGTAATTGCTGAAATCGTTCCTGATATTCCGGCATGGTGTCGGTAATTAATTTTCCATCAGAGTATTGTTGAGCAACTTGGCGGTCAAATGGAATTTGTGCAAGTAATGGAATTCTTTTTTCATTTAAGAATTGATACATTTTTTCATCACCTAATCCACTACGATTAATTACTACGCCAAACGGTTTTTTCAATTGAATCAATGTTTCAACGGAAAGACGAAGATCGTTCAATCCAAACGGAGTCGGTTCCGAAACCAAGATCACAAATTCGGCTGCAGAAACGGTTGCAATAAAAGGGCAGGAGGTACCTGGGGGAGAATCAAAAATGACGAGTTCATCCATTTGGGTACTTTTGATAACTTTATTTATTACCGGAACTGGTGAATAAATGCCGATATCTATTTGTCCTTCCAATAAGAAACATCCTTTATCTGTTTTGTAAGTTGTTACAGAACCAATCGGTTTCGTTTCTTCAATAATTGCCCCTGTTTTACAAGCATAACAGCATGCCCCACAATCATGGCAAAGTTCTTCAATGACTTGAATGTGTTTTTGTTCCGGTAGGACAATGATAGCATTGTAGTTGCAATAAGTTTGGCACTTACCACAAAAGGTGCAAATATCCTTGTCGATCGATGGTATATTTTGAGTGACAATTTCTTCATCCATCAATTTACCTTTTATAAACTGACGATCATTCGGTTCTTCAGCATCACAATCAACCAGTTCAACCATTGAACCTTGTTGTTGTAAAATGTTGAATAAATTGGTCGCTACCAATGTTTTTCCCGTTCCTCCTTTTCCACTTGCGACTGCTATTTTCATATTTTTCTATCACAATTTGTGAACTTGACAGGCCACAAAATCACCATTTTTTGCTTTTAACTTTTCAGCAATTACATCACATTTTACCATTAATAAGAAAAAGATCTTGTCGTTTTTCGACTCCAGTAAGCCTTCCAGATTTCCTTGCCCCTTTGAAATGATAATATCTGCTTTGTTGTAAACCGATAAAAATTCTTCGGAGCAATGTTCAAGAATAGTTGAAGGAGCATCGTAACCATTTGATATTACTTGTACCAACTGATTTAAACCAACATATTCTGCGTCTTTTATTGTTGCATCATTGATTACCGGTAAATCCCGAACGGCATAGATTAAATTGGAATGGTTGATTGTTTCGATGAATAATTTGTCGAAAACGATTTCCCCATTATTGTCTCCCAAGTACAGAACGGTTTCTGCTTGATCCAGAGCTGCTTTCAATTCCTTGGAGTGATTGATTGCAAAATCCGAGTTCAACACTTTATCGATGGTATCTTCGAGATTGAATGAATCACTGATTGCAAAGTCAATTATATTCCCGGCAATTGCCAATCGCATGGCTGTTTCAAATGGATCTTTGCTGGTCTCCACCAATTGTTTAAAATGATCATATTGTGACAGGATCAGGTCGTTACTTTCTTTTTTGCCATCCTTGTATGGATCGTTGTTTTTTGTGTAACATTTTAAACGATGATGTAATTCCCGGGCGAATTGAGGCGTCGAAAATTCATTATTCTTATCTAGAAATAATTGCAACATATCGTTCGTAAATTCAAGAGCTTGTGAGTCTGGTAACGTATTGTTTTTTAGTAGCGTCTCAAAAGCTCTATTAAAACAAAAGAAACATCGGTAATCAATAGCCATATAGTTTGTTTAATGATCGCACGCGTTAACTCCCATTTTCAACGAATTAGAGAGCCAATCTTCTACTATTTTCTGTGGAGTATTTGCTGGTACACCTACTGCCACTTCAATGTGTTGTTGATTGAATAGTTGGATGGCTTTTTGCCCAATTCCGGCAGCAATAACATTTGTAACGCCACGCTCTGCCAGCCATTTTGGCAACAAGCCTGGTTCGTGGGGTGGTGGATTTATCGAACTTTCTTGCATCGTTTGATCATCATTGACAACTACTATTGCAAACTGTTGGCAATGTCCAAAATGAGCACACAGTTGTCCGTTTTCTATAGGGATAGCAATTTTTTTCATATTTCAATTTTTTAAAAAGTAGAACTGGTAATATTTTGAATTACTACCAGTTCTTCACCTTTGGTTAGATACCTTTATTCCTAAAACCACGATTCCAGGAATTTCTTCTCCTTAATCCCCTTCTTTGCCCAATACCAAAAGATGGTTCAAAATTTTCACTAGCATTTGGGAAATCCTGGATTTTTATTTTGCCTGATTGCTTAAATGAATCTTCATTTTTATCAGCACATTTCCCTAGTTTTCTTCCTGTTTCGGGGCCCTTTCCCAGAGGTCCTTTACTGTTAAAACCTGGCATGATAACACCTCCTTTATTAATTATTATTCATCAATTTCACAATGTCCTGGATAGTTTTTGTTGGTCCGTTAAACATGATCATTTGAATTTGAAGGTCATCGAGTATTTTTTTTACTTTCCCACCAAATTCTCCGGAAATAATTTTTGTAACCTCCTTGGAGGCAATTAATTGAACTGTTGCCGGTCCTGCACCCTCTTCTGCTTCTTTGTTTGGGTTTTTTATAAATTCAGTAAGATGAGTGTCAAAATCATGAATTGCCAGATATGAACATCTGCCAAATCTTTCATCTAACTCTGATTTCATCGTATTTCCTGTTGCTGTAATTGCCACTTTCATTGTGCTGTGTTTTTATAAATTTGATACAAATATAAAGAACATATGTTCATAATAAAAATAATTTGAAATATATTTTCATTAAGAATTTTGGCGGTAGGTTTTATTGCAATTGAAAGTGGGGTGCCTTTTTAATATTAGAGGCTTATTTTATTTGTTGATTAGGGGGAGGCGCGATGAAAAACAAAAACCTTTGTGCAATTAATTACACAAAGGTTTTATAAGATTTTGAAGTTGTTGGTATGATTCTTACCCGTTCTTTAAATCAATATTTGATTGTTTTTATTCTGTTCTTTCTTCAAATACTCCAACCTTTTTAACGAAGATCGATATTGCAAGAATTCCGATAATCAAATGAGCTGCTAAAGTATACATGATATATTCCGGATGACCGGAAGCTTCATAAATGCCCATTATCCATGTATAAATTCCACTTAATACAGCTCCGATAAAAGTAGCCAGAAAGTTAGTGCCCATATATAATCCGGCTTTTTCTTTTGGGGCAATCCACATAATGTATTCCTGAATGCGAGGGGATGAAATCATTTCTCCAATGGCAAACAAGAAAACTCCTAAGAATACCAATCCATTTAGTGAAGTTGCTGAAATTCCCAGAATGACAAAGCCAGCGGCTGCAATAAGCATTCCAATGATGAACGAAGGAATTGCTGCTCGTTTTTCGAAAATGCGAGAAATAATCAACTGAAATACGATGATAATATATCCGGTGTGTGAAATTGCTTCAGCGTTGATTTTCCAAACTCCGTCGTCCTGACTGGATATGACACGAGTAACTGTTGTTCCCAAAACCATTCGAACAGATTCGTAAAGTGAAGCAGTGTCCAGGTAATCATTAATGTAAACTGCCAGCACATTGAAAAAGGCCCAGAATGGAAGCCAAAAAATTATACCTAATAAGATTAAAAAACTCAGAAACTTCATATTTGAAAGTGCCTCACCCATATCTTTGAACTTCTGTTTCAGGGTTACTCCTTCCAATTCCCGATCAGGTTCTTTGTAAAAAAGTAAAGTAATAATGAACATCAATCCAATGGTGGCAGCAGCGGTGTAGAAAACATAGTCCCACGACCATCCTCTCAATTTACCCATAATGATTGGTCCAATAGATGCTCCCAGGTTTACCATTTGGTAGAATATTCCAAATCCCAATGTCTTATTTGTCGAGTCAGTTGTTGCCCGAACGGTTGATGATATTAATGGTTTAAAAATTCCGGCAGCGAACCCAATGGTTAACATCGTTAAGGCAATGCCGCTAAACGTTTGCGTTAATATTAATAGTAGAATGGATGGTAAATAGGCCAAATACGAAATGATCAACATTTTCTTAAAGCCATACTTGTCTGCAAATGTTCCAGAAAATAGTGGAATCAGGTAAGAAAGTGCCAGGAAAATACTTTGTATTACTCCAAGGTCACCTTTAGAAAAACCCAGCTCACCCAGGTAAATTCCAAAGCTCATGTAAATTCCATAATACGCAAAACGTTCGAGAACCTCAATTGAATTAGCTACCCAAAATACCTTTGGGAATTTTGTGCGATTGCCCATGATTAGTTTTTTAGTTGATGTAAATAAACAGCTTTTAAATTTTGACAGACAAGTTAATTATTTTTTAGTGGAAGAACTATGCCATTTGAAGACTTGAAAGCAGATTCATTATCTTTAGCCAAATCGATGAATTGTTCGTATATGGATGTGGTCCAAAGCAACTTTCTGAAAATAGTTGATCTTAATTTGAAAATCGACGGAAAAGCGATCCTTAATAATGTCACTTTTAGCCTGATGCATAATGAATCACTAGCTATAACGGGTGCTTCCGGTAGTGGAAAGACGCTGTTGGGCAAAGTTATTTCGGGCAGGTTGCGGCCATCAGCTGGTGATGTGATTTATAATTCAGCGATCAACCCGGTTATGGTCGATCAACAGGATCATTTTATTTTCTTTTCGGGAAGAGCCAGCATGCACTATGGACAACGATACGAAAGCACGGGCATGGATCATGGGCCAACGGTTGAAACTTTTCTTAAAAAGTTCATTTCAGATGAAAAGGAAGAAATGATGCTTCAGGAAGTTAGTCAGGTTGTGAAACAAATGGAAATTTCCCACTTGACTGAGCGAAAGCTGTTGGACTTGAGTAATGGAGAACGTAAACGAGTGCAATTGGCTGCTGCACTTTTGCAAAAGGCCGGTTTGTTGGTGCTTGATCAGCCTTTTGTTGGCTTGGATGTTCATTCAAGGGAAAAGCTTTCAAGCTTGCTGGAGCAAGTCAGGAAGGCAGGTGTTCTGCTGATTATTATTTGTGATCCGCACCATATTCCAAATACGGTTACTAAAGTGTTGGAATTAAAAGATGGAAGGCAGAACCAGTTTGTTGACAGAAAAGATTATCAACCTGAAATTGAAATTGTAGGGCATCACAAACTTGTTGACGACAATCAATTTCTTTCACTGCTTAAAGAGGTTGAAGAACGTTTTGAGGATGTCATTTTAATGAAAAAGGTAAATGTGAACTTGAATGGCAAACAAATCTTACAGGATGTTGATTGGAACGTAAAACAAGGGGAGAGGTGGGCTTTACTAGGTCACAACGGAGCGGGGAAAACAACTTTGCTTAGCTTAATTTCAGCTGATAATCCTCAGGGATACGACAACCATCTCATTTTGTTTGACAGAAAACGGGGGAGTGGTGAAAGTATTTGGGATATCAAAAAGAAGATTGGCCTTGTTTCGCCAGAGCTTCATCTTTATTTTTTGCGCGGTGCCGGAATATTTAATACGATACCTGGCTTGGCTGATTCCAGCTATCAGGCATATAGCCGGTTTACCTGTCGTGATGTGGTGCTTTCCGGTTTTCGGGATGAGGTAGGCTTTACTTCTAAATCAACGGAATATCAAGACAAAATGGCTGATGCATGGCTCTCAGTTTTAAATTTGTCCCATTTAGGTTCCAGAATGTTTATCCATGCATCGTTGGGAGAACAGCGTTCAGTGTTACTTGCACGAGCATTGGTTAAATCGCCGGCTTTGCTCGTTTTGGATGAACCTTGTCAAGGGCTGGATCATTTGCAAACCAAACATTTTACTTCATTAATTGATGTAATTTGCAAACGCCTGAAGATCACATTGATCTACGTCACCCATCATTATGATGAAATTCCGAAAAGTGTTACTCATTTGCTGCAATTGGAGCAGGGGAAGGTGACTGCCAATAGAAAATTTGTTGGATAAATTTGTATGATGATTTTTTTGACTTTGAATTCAGCGTTAAATGAAAAAACCTCTCGCGATTAGTTGATTAATGAAGGGGTTGTGATGGGGTGTTGGAGGATCTTGGGCTTACAAATTTGTTTCAGTTATTTTTTTATACTTTTGCTCCCTATCTGCATTTAAGTATTCTATGGAGGCAAAACCTTACAAAGATTTTGAGATTGAAAGTGCTTTTTTTCTTGAGAAATTGAAGGAGGGGGATCGTAAGACTTTTACTTTGATATTTGATTACTATTATACAGGTCTGGTAGTATTTGCTGATAAGTATATGCATGATATTGAGTTGTCTGAAGATATAGTTCAATCGGTTTTTGTGAAACTTTGGGAGAATAGGGAATACATTAGATCAAGCTCAATTAAGAGTTATTTGTCAAGTGCAGTGAAAAATAATTGTATTGATTTAATTCGCAAAAAAGAGACTCAGGATAAATATGTTCAACGGCAGAAAAGCATTGGAATCGACTCAGAACATGAATTTTGGGCGGAACATGAACTTCAAAAAATGGTCGAAGATTCGATTAGAAAATTACCTTCCCGTTGCCGCGAAATTTTTAAAATGAGTCGTTACGATGGATTAAAATCTATAGAAATTGCAGATAAATTGGGTATTTCTCAAAGAACCGTAGAGACACAGATTACCAAAGCGTTAAAAATACTCCGTAAAGACTTAAAGGATTATTTATTTCAACTTTTTCTTACTTTTTAATATTTCAAAGTACGTGTAAAGATATATCTATACGTCTAATCTGTGTAAAGCAGAAAAGATGGAAGATAATACACGATATGAATTACTTATTCTCAAAGAGTTTGAAGGAAGTATAAACCATGCTGAAAAACTTGAATTGAATGAGTGGTTGTTGGAAAATGAAAATCAAATTTTTTATCAAGAGTATAAAAAGTTGTGGAGTTCAGTTGACGATCTTCATAAAATGAAACGAATAAATAAGGAAAGAGCGTTAAGAAAAGTAGAAGCCGTACTATTTAAAAATCCATTTTTAATTCGCTTGAAAAAACTGGAAAGAGTTGCAGCCATACTTTTTATTCCTTTGTTACTAGCCAGCTTTTTATTGTTGTTCAACCATCATAGAGTAACCAATAATGACTTGGTGTGTAATACTGTAAGTGTTCCATTAGGGCTTAAATCGTCATTGGTATTGCCAGATGGAACAAAGGTTTGGTTGAATGCCGGGAGCCAAATAACATATCCTGTCAACTTTGAAAAGGATGAAAGACGAGTAGAGTTAATTGGTGAAGGTTTTTTTGAGGTTGAGAAAAGTAAAGAATGGCCATTTATAGTGCACACAACGGATATTGATATTAAAGTACTAGGGACTATTTTTAATTGTGCGGCCTATAGTTCAGATAGGGAAGTGGAAACTGCATTAATTGAAGGAAAGGTCGAATTGACTTGTAGTGCATTTAGTCAGAAAGTTGAAATGGAGCCAGGCGAGTTGGTCGTGTATTCCAAAATAAATAATAAACTTAAGAAAGGTAAAACTGATCTTGACAAATATGTGGCATGGAGGTCCGGTAAATTGATGTTTAGAGATGATTCAATGGGTAGAATTATTGAGAAGCTAGGTAGATGGTATGGTGTTCAGTTTCAAATTGAGGATCAGGAAATTTTGGATTATGTCTATTCTGCTACTTTCTCTGATGAAAGTCTTGATCAGGTTTTAAAAATGTTATCACTTTCAGCCCCTATTGAATTTGAAATACTTCCTCGTGAAAAGAATATAGATTCAACATATAAACCTCAAAAAATAAACCTCAAAAAAAGAATAGAAATGAATTGAAACTACCAGGAACGGAAAAAGGAATGTTTGCACCATCCCTTTTTCTTACATGAAAATAAATAAGGTCTATTTATTTACACTAATAATTAATCAAAAGTATGAAAAAAAAGTTGTTGTTGAAACAAGTACGAGAGCATTTGTTCTGGTACTCTAAATTTTTAAGGATTATGCGTCTAACATTATTCTTAGTATTCTTATCCATTTTTCAGACATTTGCGCTGAATACACATTCTCAATCATCAAGGGTAAGCTTAAATCTCAAGAATTCTACGATTAAGGAGATCTTGTATGATATTGAACAGAAAAGTGAATACTATTTCTTGTTTAATAGTCAATTAATAGATGTTGATAGGAAGGTTGACATTATAGCAAATAATGAAGAGGTCGGTAAAGTGTTGGATCGACTCTTCAAGGGACAAAATATTACATATTCTGTTCTAGAAAGACAGATAATTATTCAGCCTTCAAGTGAGACTGTTGTTACAGGCCAAAATATTGATATATCAGGAAAGGTGACAGATATTTCCGGGCTTCCTTTGCCTGGTGTTACTGTAGTTGTTAAAGGTACCACAGCAGGGACAATTACAGATGCGGATGGTAACTATTCAATTTCTAATATTTCTGGAGACGCAATTCTTATTTTCTCATTTGTTGGGATGAAGACTCAGGAGATACTTGTAGCAGGAAAAACATCAATTAATGTTACTTTGGAAGAGGAAGCCATCGGAATCGAGGAAGTCGTGGCGATCGGATACGGTACACAGAAAAAAGTTAACTTAACTGGTGCAGTAGAACAAGTAACTGATGAAGTATTTGAAAACCGATCAGTTTCAAATGTTACACAGGCATTACAAGGGGTGGTTCCAAACCTAAATATCAAACTAGATGATGGCAAACCAAATCGTTCCTCCAGTTTTAATGTACGTGGGGCAACTTCAATTGGGCAGGGTGGAGATGCCTTGGTTTTAATTGATGGTGTTGAAGGCGATCCTTCTTTAATAAATCCTAATGATATTGCAAGTGTCTCAGTGTTAAAAGACGCTGCATCCGCTGCAATCTATGGTGCTCGAGGGTCTTTTGGTGTTGTGTTGATTACAACAAAGCAACCTCAAAAAGGAAAAATAAATGTTAGCTATACTGGTAATTTTTCTTTTCAAAGGCCAGCGGCAGAGCAGGATAATGTAACTGATGGATATATCTGGGCAGAACGTTTTCGTGAAGCTTATTATGCCTGGAATAATTATTCCAAACTACCGAGTAAGATCAATAAAACCCAGAAATACTCGGATGCCTGGTTAGAAACTTTTAAAGAAAGAACCGAACAAGGAATAACTGAAGAAGTAGTAGTAGAAGATAATGGTACTTACACTTATTATGGTAGTACTGATTATTATGATGTGTTGTATCGTGATCAGTCTTTTGCACAGGATCATAATGTGATGATTTCAGGTGGAAACGAGAAGTCTGATTTTTATATATCAAGTCGTATATATGATTATAACGGTTTGTTTCAGTATAATTCGGATGTTTATAAAACCGCAAATATCCGGGCAAAAGGTTCCTTGCAGGTATATGATTGGTTAAAGGTGACAAACAATATGGAGTTTTCGGATATGAACTATCATAATCCTTTAAATGTCGGAGAAGGGGGGTCTATATGGAGAAATATAGCAGATGAAGGACACCCTTCCGCAGCCATTTTTAATCCTGATGGAACGTTGACAATGTCAGCAGCATACACAGTGGGAGACTTTATCTATGGTAAAAATGGAATTGATACACATAAGAAGGTATTGAAGAACACGACCGGTTTTGCAGCCAAATTTTTTAATAACAAACTAAGTGTGAATGGTGATTTTTCATTTCGTAATTATGACAATAATGATACCCAAAAAAGAATTGCGATACCATACAGTACTAAGCAGGGAGAAGTTGTTTTGTTAAGTGATAAATATAATGATTACAAAGTGTCTACCCGTAACACTTTTTATACTTCAACAAACCTTTATGCAGAATATGAAGATACTTTTGCAGGAGGTCATTATTTCAAAGGGATGGTTGGCTATAACTATGAGACTTCTAAATATGAATCTTCATATGTGCAGCGCAATGGATTACTACTTGAAGATGCAGAGAGTCTGAATCTTGCACTTGGAGAATCAATAACAACTTCTGCTGGATATGAGAGATGGAGAATCGCCGGTGCTTTTTTCCGTTTAAATTATGGGTACAAAGATCGTTATTTGATTGAAGTGAATGGACGGTATGATGGTTCTTCTAAATTCCCTCAAGATCAGCAATATGCTTTTTTCCCATCGGTATCTGCCGGTTGGAGAATATCTGAAGAACCTTTCTGGAATGTAGATAAAGGTTTTATTTCTGATGTAAAAGTTCGTGGATCTTATGGTTCGCTAGGTAACGGGAATATAGGTTCATATAAATTTATGGAACTTTTATCAATCAGTACATCTGGTCGAGTATTAGATAGTGCATTAAATAAATATACTCGGAATCCTGCTGTTATTCCCAATAGCCTGACTTGGGAAACAGCGACAACGACCGATTTTGGTGTTGATTTTGGTATGGTAGATGGTAAACTTCGTTTTTCAGGAGATTATTACATTCGAAAAACAACAGATATGTATACACAGGGTGTAACCCTTCCTGATGTATTTGGTGCAACTTCTCCTAAAGGGAATTATGCTGATATGACTACCAAAGGTTGGGAATTGTCGATTAAATGGCAGGATAAGTTTTTGTTAGCAAATGACTTGTTTAGTTACGATGTGCGAGTTACACTACATGACTACAGCTCGATTATTGATAGTTACAATAACTCTACAAAAACACTTAGTGACTATTATGAAGGACAGAAAATAGGAGAAATATGGGGGTATAAAACGGATGGCTTGTTAACTGCAGAAGATATTAGTAATGGGTATGTTAATACCATATTAAGATCTTCCACGAACAGAACTGTTTATCCTGGGGACGTAAAGTTTGTGGATAATACTGATAACGGCAAAATTGATTATGGTGACAAAACTGTTGATAATCCTGGGGATATGGTGATTATTGGTAACGAAGAACCCAGGTACATCTTTAGCTTCTCTTTAAATACTGATTGGAAAGGTTTCTTTTTGTCAGCATTTATGCAAGGAGTGGGTCGCCAGGACTGGTATCCAAATAAAGAATCTGGTTTTTGGGGACAATATAATCGACCATATAATAATTTACCAACATGGCATTTGAATAACTACTGGACCGAGGATAATCCTGATGCATATTTGCCTCGTTATTCAGGTTATAATGAGTCGGTTAGGCAGACAATTAACGATAGGTATATACAGAATATTGGGTATGTAAGATTGAAGAATCTACAAGTAGGTTATACTTTCCCATCCAGTTTGATGTCTAAAGTTCGGATGCAATCTGCACGTGTATACATAAGTGGTGAAAATCTTTGGAGTTGGTCACCTTTATATAAGCATACGCGTGATTTCGATGTCACAAATACCCAGGGGTCGGATCCTGATTTGACATCAGGAGATAAAGGTGCAAACTATAGTTATCCTTTGATGAAGAGTATATCATTAGGATTATCTGTAACATTTTAATTTATTGATTATGAAAAATATATTATATCTAATATTTATGATCGGCATGATTCTTTCTTCATGTGATCTTTATGAAACACCTGAATCATCTGTCGGGAAAGATGCAATCTTTACATCAGAAGATGGAATGAGAACTTATGTTTATTCATTCTATAACATGCTACCCTCTGGAAGTAGTTTGAATCAAGTAGAGGTTGATTTAGTTGATTTTGGAGCAATTAATAATATCTCTTCATTTATAACAGAGAATGCTTATAGCGAAACCAGTAGTGGAGGTTGGAGCTGGGGAGACTTAAGAAATATCAATTATTTTATTGAAAACTGTGTTGAGGAGTCTGTTAGCGAGTCTGTCAGAAATAATTATATTGGTATTGCTCGTTTTTTTCGTGCTTATTTTTACTATAGTAAGGTCAGGAGTTTTGGAGATGTTCCTTGGATAGACAGACCTCTTGATGTTGAAGATGAGGCATTATATGCGACAAGGGATTCTCGTGAGCTCGTTATGGAGAAAGTTTATGAGGATCTTGAGTTTGCTTGCAATAACATCACAAAAACTTCAGATGCATCAGGAACGTTAGTTACAAAATGGGTTGCTTATGCATTAGCTTCTCGGGTGTGTTTATTCGAAGGTACATATCGTAAATATCATAACTTGAGCCTTGATACCTCTGCTGATACTTGGTTATCACGTGCAGTCAGTATGTCCGAATTTTTAATGAATAGTTCTGGGAAAAAACTCTACACTTCAGGTGGCCCTCAAAAGTCATATCGAGCATTATTTACAAACGATGATCCCAAAACAGATGAAGTTTTGATGGCAGTATGTTCAAGTGAAGATTTGGGAGTGTTGCACAATGCAAACTGGAAATGGACTTCACCTACCTATGGAAACCGATTTAGCATGACGCGACCATTTATTAATACGTATCTACAGCTTGATGGTACGCCATACACAAGCAAAGTTGGATGGGAAACAGAAGATTTCTATGCAGAATGTCAGAATAGAGATAATAGGTTGGCGCAGACCATTAGGACTCCAGGTTATATGCGTGATGGAGAGCCGACTGCACCGGATTTTGCGGGTTACTCATTTACCGGTTATCAACCTATAAAACTGTGTTTGGATGGGAAAAATTATGACAATGCAGCTTTGAATACAAATGCTCTTCCTTTATTCCGTTATGCAGAAGTGCTACTAAATCATGCAGAAGCAAAAGCTGAGTTAGGAACCATTACTGATTCTGACTGGGCTAAAACGGTTGGAGCAATACGATCTCGTGCTGGTATCACCGGAGGGATATCAACAAAACCGACCACTATAGATAATTATTTAAAATCATTTTATTTCCCCGATATCTCAGATCCAGTTATTCTTGAGATTCGAAGAGAAAGAGGTGTCGAATTATGTCTTGAAGGGTTCCGATTTGATGATCTTCGTCGATGGAAAAAAGGTGATTTGCTGTTAAAAAGTTGGTATGGAATGTATGTGCCAGAACTTAATGTCCCGATTGATCTTGATCAAAGCGGGAGCTACGATGTGATCTTCTATACTTCGACAGAGGGGCTTAATAGCGCTAAAGATCTTACCGGTGATTGGAATGTCGCTAAAGCCACTTGTGCAACTGTGTATGTAGAAGAAGGACAAGGTAGTTCAAGTAAATTACAGTTGGTTGAAGAAGTCGCTGGAGCTGAAGGTTATTATCTAACATGGGATAAACCCAATGACTATAAGCGAGTATGGGGAGATAAGCAATACTTATATCCAATACCTGCTTCTGCGATAGTTAAAAATCCGAATATTTCTCAAAATATAGGTTGGGAAAACGGTGCTACAAATGATGGGAATTAATAAATGATAGGCAGTTAATTCAGGAAGTATTTAGATTTCCTGAATTAGCTTGGTTTTATATTTTAAAACAATAGAAATGGATATTTTAAGAAAAGGATTTGCAGTTGTTGTGTTTTTTTACGTGTTTATTATTCATACTTCTGCTCAAACAAATAATTATATTATTGCAGCAACATATAACCTTCGACAAAATACACCGGCAGACGGTAATAATGCCTGGCCAAATCGAAAAGAAGAAGTAAAAAGTTTGATTCGCTACCATGAATTTGATATTCTTGGTACTCAGGAAGGTTTTATAGGGCAATTGAAAGATTTGCTTGAAATGGAAGAATATGCGTATACCGGGCATGGACGTGATGATGGGGAGGAAGCAGGAGAACATTCAGCGATCTTTTATAAAATGGATCGATTTAGATTATTAGACTCTGGTGATTTTTGGTTAAGTGAAACGCCTGAAGTACCATCATCTGGATGGGATGCAAAGATCAAACGGATTTGTTCTTGGGCTAAGTTCTCTGATTTGATTACTTCAAAAGAGTTTTTCTTTTTTTGTGTTCATTTTGATCACCGAGGCGTTAAGGCTAGAATAGAGTCAGGGAAATTGATGGTTAAAAAGATTCAGGATATTGCTGGAGATTTTCCCGTGTTTTGTGTGGGAGACTATAACTCAACCCCTGAAACGGAACAAATACAAACAATGCAAACTCTGTTGAAGGATTCTAGGAAAGTGTCAAAAACGCCTCCTTATGGACCAAAAGGAACTTTTAATGGCTTTAAATTTGATGCTCCATTAGATGAAACAATAGATTATATTTTTGTTAGTGATCAAATTAGCATTTTGAAATACGCAGTGCTGACTGATAACCAAAATCAACGATTCCCTACTGATCATCAACCAATCGTAGTAAAGGCAGTTGTAAACTAACTTCTAGAGTAGTTTACAGTTTAGCTGTTCTTGTTATGTTCTTTAAAATTAAGATTTTAAGTTAATTTTTTTGTAACCACGGATAGGAGGTCGTTTGTTGCAACTTGAATACCTTTTCTATCTGTGGTTGGTTTTATTATCAATTTAGATTAAGAATGAATCGAATTATATATTTTACATGGGTTGTAATTTTTCCTTTTGTTATTGGCTCTTGTTCAGATGTTTCTGAAGACCTTTCCAATAAAAATGAAGATATCCAGATTGTCTCCAGTATTAAAGCAATGTCTTTTAATGTTAGGAATAGTGGCGGAGATACAGATGAACACAGTTGGGATAATCGAAAATTTTCTTGTTTGGCGATGATTAAAAGTGTTCATCCTGCTCTTATTGGAATGCAGGAGGTGAGACCTGATCAAAAGACCTTCTTTGAGGATAACTTGAAAGATTATATTATGGTTGGAGTCGCACGAGATGGAGGTGGATCAAGTACTGAATTTTCATCTATTTGTTTTCGTTCAGATATTTTCAAACTTAAGAATAGTGGAACTTTTTGGTTAAGTGAAACTCCGGATATTATGAGCAAGGGATGGGACGGTGCTTGCTATCGAATTTGTACATGGGTTAGCCTTAAAATAAAAAATACCGATAAGGAAATTTATTTTTTTAATACACATCTTGATCATAAAGGTACGGAAGCTCGTAGAAATGGCTTGCTCCTAATCAAAGAGAAGATTAGTCAAATAGCAGGTGATGGATCTTTTGTAGTGTTGGTCGGTGATTTTAATATGCAGCCTTTAGATGATAATATCATTAACTTTTCTGGTTTTATGAAAAATACAAGAGCTGATTTTTCAGAGGAGAATCAATTTGATTTAGGAACTTTTAATGGTTGGGGAGAGGCTAATACGGTTATCGACTATATATGGTATCTAAATACAACCCCAACCTCCTATAAGGTCATTAATGAAGAGTTTGAACGTGTAGCTTATATATCAGATCATTTTCCGATTGTTTCAGAGTTTGAGTTGCCATAGTTAAATGAACTAGCAGCTCTATTGATGAATTCTTTGGATTCAAGTTATTTTAAATTATTGCGTATAAAATGAAGACATTATATATTATTACAATTTTATTATTTTCCAGTGCACTTTTCAGTGGGTGCCTCCCGAAATTAGAGTATCAAGATTATTTTCTTTTACATTTTTCAAAAGACATCAAGAAGAATCCGTGTTTAATTCCATCTGATTCAAGTAGTTTTTTGTGCCCTATACGAGATACCCTTGTCAATTGGGAGCAAAAAGACGTTTTTAATCCAGCAAGTGTTGTTAAAGGAGATACCCTCTTCTTATTGTATCGTGCTGAAGATGTCATTGGAGAATATAAAGGGACTTCTCGTATTGGGTTAGCATATAGCTTGGATGGATATAGTTTTGAGAAATTAGAGACGCCAGTATTATTTCCTAACAATGATGAATGTATAAAATATGAATGGGAAGGAGGATGTGAAGATCCCAGAATAGTAGAAGATTCGGATGGTACTTATTATATGACATATACGGCATATGATGGCGATAAAGCTCGTCTTTTTGTGGCAACATCGATTGATTTAAGGAAATGGCAAAAATATGGTTCAGTATTTAAAAAAGCGGGAGATGAGTATGTAGATATGTGGTCAAAATCAGGATCTATAGTTTGTAGACATGTAGATGGAAAAATGGTGGCGACAAAGGTTAATGGTAAATACTGGATGTATTGGGGAGAATCAAATATTTATGTTGCTACGTCTAATAATCTTATTGATTGGAATCCCATTTTAGAGACTGATCCAGGGAAAATGCATCTAGATACAATGAGAGCATATACCAAGGCCTTTCATATAGTATTCTCAACACGTGAAGATATGTTTGATAGCGAACTTGTTGAACCAGGACCTCCTGCTTTAATTACAGATGATGGGATTCTATTTCTTTACAATAGCAAAAACAGTAAGACGAATGGAGATAAGAATTTAGCTGCTGGGGCGTATGCTGCTGGTCAGGTTTTGATTGACAAGAATGATCCTACTAAAGTTGTCGATCGTATGGATAGGTGGTTTATAACTCCAGATCAGCCATATGAAATTGGCGGTCAGGTAAATAACGTTTGTTTTTTGGAGGGATTAGCATACTTCAATAATAAATGGTTATTGTATTATGGAACGGCTGACTCTAAAATTGCAGTGGCAGAATCTACGGCGAAATTAGCGCTCTGATTGTTTCATCAAATTGGGTGATCGGTTTTTCTGTTAAGTGGACTTCGCATAATATGCTAATCGCATAAATGTGGGGCAGTAATAAATTTTTATCATGAGACTTACGAATTATTATAATATAAGAGCAGAAGCGGATTTTTTGAGTAGCGAGGAGAACATAAGAAAAAGATATAACCGACTTCGTTGGTCTGTTTTCCTTTCAGCTACTGTTGGTTATGGATTATATTATGTGTGTAGATTGAGTTTAAATGTAATAAAGAAGCCAATTGTCGATAGCGGATTCCTTTCAGAATCTGAACTTGGAATTATGGGATCTGCCTTATTTGTTGCATATGCCGTAGGCAAATTCATAAATGGGTTTCTTGCTGACCGTAGTAATATTAGGCTTTTTATGGCGCTCGGATTATTTATCTCCGCTTTGATTAATATTATTTTGGGCTTTACGTCCGGATTTGTGTTTTTTGCTGTATTATGGGGAATTAACGGTTGGGCACAGTCAATGGGAGGCCCACCAAGTGTAATCGCTCTTTCTCGTTGGTTTGGGAGTGAGGAGAGAGGAACATATTATGGGCTCTGGAGTTCTAGTCATAACATTGGGGAATCTCTAACTTTCATATTAACGGCTGTTATTGTGAGTAGCATTGGCTGGCGTGCTGGGTTCAATGGTGCTGGACTGATTGGTCTGATAGGAGTATTACTTATTTTACTTTTTCTAAAAGAAAGTCCTAATAAATATGGTGTTTCTGAAGGAGTTGGATGTATTGAGAATGATGGTGCCCAAACTAATGAAAAGGACAAAAGTGTTGGCTCTTACCAGCTTGAGGTGTTGCGTAATCCGGCTATATGGATTCTAGCATTGTCCAGTGCTTTTATGTATATCACTCGATATGCGGTTAATAGTTGGGGAATATTTTTTCTTCAGGCTCAAAAAGGTTATTCAACTATCGAAGCAAGTTTTATCGTTTCAGTAAGTTCGGTCTGTGGAATTTTAGGCACAGTAAGTTCTGGCTGGATTTCCGATAAGTTTTTCGGAGGTAAAAGAAATATTCCAGTACTAATTTTTGGTGTCATGAATGTAATTGGGCTAAGTTTATTTCTATTTATTGGGAAAGGATTACTATGGATTGACATAGTAAGCATGGTTATTTTTGGACTTGCAATTGGGGCACTGATTTGTTTTCTGGGCGGATTAATGGCAGTTGATTTAGCATCAGAAAAAGCTACAGGTGCCGCACTTGGTGTTATAGGAATGGCAAGTTATTTGGGAGCAGCGATCCAAGATATTGTTAGTGGTTATGTGATTCAGAATAGCAAACAAGTTATTTCGAATGAGATGTTATATGATTTCTCTTCAGTTGTTTGGTTTTGGCTTGGTTCCGCAATCTTGTCCGTTTTATTGCCTCTTTGGATATGGAATAAAAAACCTACTCACTAGAAGCTAATGTAAAGATACATTGATCTTTGGTATAAATATCAAAAAAGTTGACTGGAATACCTTTCATGAGAATCTGATTAAGATTTCAGATCTTCTTTTTTTCATCAATTCTAGCTTTGTTAAAAGTTGTAATTTCTGTTGTGATTATTTAGATTGTGCAGGAAAGCTTTCAATATCTTAACCATACAATAAGTTTAGAAGAAATAGATGTAATCTTTAGAAGGCTGTTATTTCTACTAAAATTCGTAGTATAATATGTTTATTTTTCACAATGCAATGGGATATTAATAACTTAGTGTAAATAGATTTATAAGAATTACCAAGATCGATGAAATGGAAAATAAAAAACCTCACAAATCTGATTAACAGTGTTTGTGAGGTTTTTTCGTAGAGGTTCCTGGCGGATTCGAACCGCCGTACGCGGTTTTGCAGACCGCTGCCTAGCCGCTCGGCCAAGGAACCCTTTGTTTACGGGACTGCAAATTTATACAAAAAATTGGATGTTCCAATAATCAACTTAAGAATTCATCACAGACTTAGTGTCAGGCTTACTTTTTCAATTTGTCCACCCATTGGTGGATTCATTTTTGAAACTTTAATGGTTGCCAAATCAATTTCTGAAAAAGTCGTGTGAAGCCTGCTTAAAATCCGGGTACAGACATTCTCCAGCAGATCGGATGGAATTTTCATCTCCTCTTTAATTATTTGGTAAACTAATTGATAATCCAATGCATCCTCTAGTTGGTCCGATTTAGCTGCTGCTTCACAGTTCGTTTCAATTCTGACATCAACTAAAAAACGATTCCCAACTTTCTTTTCCACATCAAAATGCCCGTGATAGGCATAAAATTCCATTCCTTCTATCTCAATTAAACCATTCATGTGTGTTGTTTAAGTCTGTTTTTGAAATTATTCATTAAAATAAAGTCGGTACAAAATTAATTTTTCTTTTTAAGATGATGGATTTGTAGACTCATTAAAGCGTTTGTGCAGAATCATTTTATATTTTTGTACAAAATTCATTAATCATTGCAAACATATGAGCGTTAACAATTCAGGAAACGAAACAGTGGTAGGAAAGAAGAATTTCATTCATCAAATTATTGAGGAAGAAATTAATGAAGGGAAAAATGAAGGAAGGGTACATACCCGATTTCCTCCTGAGCCAAATGGATACTTGCATATCGGACATGCCAAGTCTATTTGTTTGAACTTCGGTACCGCTCAGAAATTCAATGGAAAAGCGAACCTGCGTTTTGATGATACTAATCCATCGAAAGAGGAAACTGAATATGTTGAATCTATTAAGAAGGATGTAAGCTGGTTAGGTTTTAGTTGGGGTGGTACAGAGTTTTATGCATCAGATTATTTTGACAATCTTTTTGAGTTTGCAGTGAAGCTAATCAAAGAAGGTAAGGCATATGTCGATGATCAGAATGCTGAAACGATTAGTTCACAAAAAGGAACACCTACTCGTCCTGGATTTGAAAGTCCACACCGTAGTCGTACACCAGAGGAAAATCTGGATTTATTTCTACGAATGAAAGCAGGCGAATTCAATGAGGGTGAACGGGTATTGCGTGCTAAGATTGATATGGCATCACCAAATATGCATATGCGTGATCCAATCATCTATCGGATAATGAAAGCGCACCATCATCGTACCGGTGATAAGTGGTGTATTTATCCGATGTACGATTTTGCACATGGTCAAAGTGATTATTGGGAAGGTATAACACATTCAATTTGCACACTTGAATTTGAAGTTCACCGTCCGTTGTATGATTGGTTTATTGAACAACTGATGGATGGAGAATATCGTCCCCGCCAGATAGAATTTGCGCGCTTGAACCTGACATACACCGTGATGAGCAAACGAAAGTTACTGGAATTGGTGAAAGATAATTATGTGAATGGCTGGGACGATCCAAGGATGCCTACGATTTCAGGTTTGCGTCGCAGGGGGTATACTCCTGAGTCAATTCGTAATTTTGCAGATAAAATTGGGGTGACCAAAGTTGATGGAATGATTGATGTTGCTTTATTGGAGCATAGTGTACGCGAAGATTTAAATAAACGGGCACAACGAGTAATGGGCGTTTTAAATCCATTAAAGGTTGTGATCACCAATTATCCGGAAGACCAGGTCGAAATGATGAGTGCGCTCAATAATCCTGAAGACCCGGAAGCAGGTAGGCGTGATGTCCCATTTACCCGTGAATTGTATATTGAAAGGGATGACTTTATGGAAGACCCTCCACGTAAATTTTTCCGAATGGCTCCTGGCAGGGAAGTGAGATTGCGTTATGCTTATTACGTTACCTGCGACGAAGTAGTTAAGGATGAAAATGGAGAGATTATTGAACTTCATTGTTCGTATGATCCGGAGACGAAAGGTGGAAAATCTGCTGATGGCAGGAAAGTAAAAGCTACTATGCACTGGGTTTCGGCAAGTGAAAATGTGAAAGCAGAAATTCGATTGTATGACCGCTTGTTTAATGATGAAGAGCCTGATGGTCACAAAGATGTTGACTTTAAAGATTTCTTGAATCCTGATTCATTGAAAGTGTTATCAAACTGCTACATCGAGCCATTTGTAAAGGATGCCAAGGCATTGGATTCATTTCAATTTGAACGATTGGGATATTTCAATCTTGATCCGGACACTACTCCGGAAAAGTTGGTGTTTAATCGAACAGCACCACTTCGAGATAACTGGTCGAAGCAAAAAGGTAAATAACAATAATATCAAACGAAGCTTGGAAATGGGCTTCGTTTTTTATTATAAGATACGTTTTACCGATTAATGACTTCCGTTAACCGATCATTTTTATTTTAGGAAACTGAATTGTTCTAGTTTTGAAACCGTAAACTAAAAGTTGGTTAAAATGGAAAAAGAACATTACAGCAGGCATCGTCATGAAGAACATCCCAAAAAAGGGAGTAGTACTTTAGGGACCATACTTATTATTTTAGGCCTGTATTTTATACTGAAAGAAACAGGCTGGTTGCACGGAATCCCTGGCTGGGATGTATTTCGTAGTTCATTTTCCAATTTTTTTAATATTTTCCACTTTCACGCAATCAATATAACCTGGCCATTAGTCCTGTTAATTGTTGGTGCTTTTCTTATTATGGGAAGACGGATAATTGGGGGAATACTTGTTTTGTTGGCGATCTTATTCTTTTTGCCGGGTTTAATTATTATTCCAGGAATTTTGGCAGTTTTCTTATTACCTGTTCTACTAATTATACTGGGAGTTATTGTAATTAGCCGGATACTATAATAGTTAGTGGAATTTAGATACATTAAGATTGGGTGTAAAGTATATATTTGAGAATAGAATACAACTACTAGAGATATGGAACGACAAAGAGGGAATAAACGGTTTTATTTTGGAGTGATTCTAATTGCGATAGGAGCAATTTTGATTTTTGAACGGTTGGATCTGATCCCTTGGAATATAGCAGACATGCTAATTTCCTGGCAAATGTTAATTATTGCAATTGGTATATTTTCGTTAATGGGAGGAAACAGAACTGGAGGAATAATTTTAATTGCGGTCGGAGGTTTCTTTATGCTTCCCGAGTTAATTGATGTCCCGAGAGAGGTCAGACGACTTTACTGGCCATTAATTTTAGTAGCTGTTGGTGCTGCTTTGCTGGTTCGGCATAAAGGCTGCCAACATTCCATTAAAGAAGGGGTTCAGGATCGGTCATTTGATAATTTTGATGACTTTGTCATTTTTGGCGGACGAGAAATATTTATCAACTCACAGGAACTGAAAGGTGGTCGTGCCACTTCTATTTTTGGGGGTATTGAATATGATTTTAGGCAATCAAAGCTTTCTTCTCAAGGAGCATTTATGGATATTATTTGTGTATTCGGTGGCTGTGGAGTGAAGGTACCTCTTGATTGGAATGTTCGGAATGAAGTAACCACTATTTTTGGAGCATTTACGGATAAGCGAGGAGATACCTTTCAGCATGCAAGCTATGATCCCGATAAGACAATCGTTGTGAAAGGTATTACCGTTTTTGGTGGCGTCGAAATTAAACACGTCTAAGCTTCGTGCTTCATGAGACACCCATTCATTAACAGCAGAATTCTAATTCTTTATTACGCAATATTTTGGGTAGCTATTGGCGCGGCCAATGCGCTCATTCAGATTTTCTGGAGTAATATGGAGTTGACCAAGGCATTCCTGGAATCCATGGTGAATTTTCTGCTTTATCCTGTTCTCGGTGCCAGCATTTGGTTCATCGTAAAGTATAATGGTGTAAAAGAATCCGACTGGCTTTGGACGGGGCTCTATCATTTAATTGGAGCTACCATATTAAATGCTATCTGGTTGTATCTGAGTTTCATGTTAATTAAGATGATCGATGAAAGTCATCTTAGTCTAATGTATTCTGATTTGCCTTCCAGAGTTTTAGCTGGTTATGTCCTGTATATGGTTTATGTAGTTTTCTTTTATGCGGTTAATTACTATCAAACCTTAAAGGAAAAAGTAAAACGCGAAGCAGAACTAAAAACCCTTGTACGGGAAGCCGAACTAAGTGCATTGAAGTCGCAGATAAATCCTCATTTTCTATTTAATAGCCTGAATTCAATTTCGTCGCTAACTATTAGCAATCCAACGAAAGCGCAGGAGATGGTGATTAACCTGTCCAATTTTATGAGGTATTCTTTGCAACATGATCAGGAAGAAACAGTATCACTTGAAAAAGAGCTGGAGAATATAAAATTATACCTGAGTATCGAGAAAATAAGGTTTGGGAAAAAATTAAATCCAGTTTTTAATATTGAAGATGCTTGTTTGCAAGCTCAAATTCCGAATATGATTTTGCAACCATTGTTTGAAAATGCTATAAAATATGGGGTTTACGAGGCAACTGGCCCTGTTGGAATAACAACAAGTTGTAAAAATAAAGATGGGTATGCATTGATAATAATTGATAACGAATACGAAGTCGATTCAATCAAAAATAAGGGAGAGGGAATTGGCTTAAGAAACATCAGGCAAAGGCTTGACTTAATTTATGGAAATCCCGATCTTTTAAAAATAATGGATAAAAAAACTAGTTTCCGTGTTGAATTAGCCATTCCACAAAAAAAATAAAAAAATGAGCGAAAAATTTAAAGTAATTATCATTGAAGATGAAGAGCTGGCTCGTGACTTGCTCAAGTCATATATTAAAGATCATCCAAAAATAGAGTTGATTGGTGAATGTGAGAATGGATTTGAAGGTGTTCAAAAAATTAATGAGCTGCATCCGGATTTGGTGTTTTTGGATATTCAGATGCCTAAAATTACCGGTTTTGAAATGCTTGAACTTCTTGATCACAAGCCGGAAATAATTTTCACAACGGCTTACGATCAGTTTGCGTTGAAAGCCTTTGACTACAATGCGATCGATTATTTATTAAAACCTTTTTCAAAAGATCGGTTACTGGTTGCTATCGAGAAAGTTACTGATCGGTTGGAGCAGAAAGAAAATTCAAATGAGAAGCTGGAATCTCTAAGTGAGTATCGCGATGAAGAATTTCTGGAACGAGTAGTGGTGAAAGATCGTCATAAAATAAATATTATTCCTACTGAAAAAATCCGATACATAGAATCGCTTGATGACTATGTGCTAATTTACACAAAGGAGGGAAGACATATGAAGCAGAAGACAATGAAGTATTTTGAGGCAAATCTTGATCCCAAAAACTTTATTCGTATTCATCGATCATACATTGTTCAAGTGGAAGAGATTGGAGAGATTCAGCAATACGAAAAGGAATCATATATTGTTATCTTAAAAGATAAGACCAAATTGAAAGTGAGTAAATCAGGTTATAAGAATTTAAAAGAGGTTTTACATTTTTAATTCATCACAAGTTTAGTTTAGTTAGTTTAGTTTGAAAGTCCTGTTGTATAAACAGGACTTTTCTTACTTTTACCAGTCTAATATTCAACGGATGAAACGATTGATTTTATTGACACTTACTTTAACGCCAACTTTCAGTTTTGCTCAAAACGAAGTCGGTTCTGACGGTGATAAATTGCTGGTAATAATTCTGTGCATTTTAATACTTCCGGTTCTATTTTATTTTTTAAGTAAGTGGAGAAAAAGCAGACCTGGATATAGAAAACCTAATTTTTCGTTTCATTGGAAAAAATTAAAAGTTAGTTTGGATAAGGACCGAAAGTACAGACCTCGATTTTTGACATTGCGAGTGGAAAATGTAAGTAGCAGAGATGTTGACATTGAAGCACCTGTGCTATACTTTCGAAAAATATGGTCGAAGCGAAAGTTTAAGTTGAAAGGGATTAATCGATATGAAATTTATCCTCTTTATCTTGAAACCGCCAAAACACATGAACTACGAGTCGATCTAAATGTTTTTCATCAACACGACCGAAAGTTGCGCAAATACTATTGGGCAAAAATTCGAATTTATGACACAAAAGGGAATAATTATTCATCGAAAATAATTGCCCTTAGAAAAAGCTTGTTTTCTTAATGCGCGACTGGAAATTTAACCATATCGATTTTTCAACATATCCCTACTATGGTGGTAGCGATTTAGGAGTGTTTTTTGCCAACTCGCAGTTACAAGTGAAAATATGGGCACCAACTGCAACGGAGGTGATATTTCGCATTTACGAGAGGAGTTATGGGGGGAAACTCATTCAAACCGAATCGTTGACGAAATCAAAAAATGGATGCTGGGAATTAAGCCTTGCTGGTGAATTTTCCGGGAGATATTATACAATCCGGGTAAATGATGGTGATTGGCTGCATGAGACTCCGGGAATTGATGCAAGGGCCGTTGGTGCGAATGGTAAACGTGGATTTATATACGATCCTTTGGATACAAATCCTGAAGGATGGGATGCAGACTCTGCTGTTCAACTTGAAAATCCCGTTGATGCGGTTTTATACGAATTACATGTTCGTGATTTCTCCAAGGCTGCAAATTCCGGTATGCTTCACAAGGGGCGTTTCAAAGCTTTTACTGAAGACGGAACACTTAACGACGATAATCGAGCGACCGGAATTGATCATCTGAAAGAACTGGGGATTACGCATGTGCATTTACTGCCAATTGCTGATTATTTCACTGTTGATGAAAATCATCCGGACGAAAAGTATAATTGGGGATATGATCCATTAAATTATAACACTCCTGAAGGTAGCTATGCCAGTGATCCGAATTCGATTTCAAGAATTCTGGAATTCAAAGAAATGGTTTTGAGTTTGCATGAGGCAGGCATTGGTGTGGTTATGGATGTCGTATATAATCATACCGGATATACGCGTCGCTCATGGTTTAATCAGACTGTTCCAGGATATTATTATCGTCAAAATAGGAATGGAAGTTTTTCCAATGCCAGTGGATGTGGTAATGAGATTGCTTCGGAACGTTCAATGGTTCGCAAATATATGATTGATTCGCTTTGCTACTGGGCAAGGGAGTACCATATTGATGGATTTCGCTTTGATTTAATGGGAATTCATGATTTGGAAACGATGAATCAAATACGCAAGGAGTTTGACAAAATAAGGCCTGGAATATTAATGTATGGAGAAGGTTGGGCTGCTGACCGAAGTCCAATGGATGAAAAGTATCGTGCCGTAAAGCACAACACCACCAAACTAGATCGAATTGCAAGTTTTAATGATGATTTAAGGGATGCTGTTAAGGGAAATAATTTTGATGGAGGAAGCAATGGTTTTGTGAGTGGAAAGACTTTGCATGAAGAGGCAGTTAAATTTGGTGTTGCTGCTGCTTGCTATCATCCACAAATTGTCTACAGTTACGTGGAGAGTTCGCATTCAGCCTGGGCGGATCAACCATGGCAATGTGTGAATTATGTTTCATGTCATGATAATTTCACGCTGTTTGATAAGCTATTTCTTAGTTGTCCAGATGCTGACATTGAACAGTTGAAAAAAATGCAGATGCTTGCCGGAGCTATATTATTAACTTCTCAAGGAATTCCTTTTTTACATGCTGGAGTTGAGTTTTGCAGGAGTAAGCAGGGAGACCATAACTCTTATAAATCTGCAGATGTAATTAACCAGATAGACTGGTCTCTGAAAACAAAAAATGAGGATGTATTCAATTACTTCAAGTCATTAATTGACCTGAGAAAGAAGGTTTCTGCGTTTCGTATGCGTTCATCAGATGATATAAGAAAACATCTTCATTTTTCATCAAACTATCAACCAGGAGTTCTTGCCTATGCAATTCATGAATATCCGAATGAGTTGAATTGGAAAACTATTCAGCTTATTTTTAATGCCAATAAAGAGCCTGTTAATTTTGGGTTGGTAGAACATTCGAGTTGGCACATCATTGCGAATGGTAATGAGATCAAGCTTTCTGGTAATGGAAATCATCATGGTAGTGAAATCTCAGTTCCTCCCATTTCAATGATGATTTTGGTGCAGAAATACTAAAATACTGCCAGAAGTAAATCAATGTCTTTTGAAGGGATGTTAAGCCGTTGTCCCAAATCGTGATTTGTCAATATACCGTTATAAATGTAGATGCCTTTTCTAAATCCAAGCGAGCTTTTAATGTAATTTTGAACCCCTCCATATTCCCCAATAGAAATAATAATTGGAGCTAAAACGTTGCTTAATGCAATGGACGCAGTTCTGGCAACAATTGACGGAACGTTGGGAACACAATAATGAATGACACCATGCTTTTCATAAGTTGGGTTTTTCAAATCGGTGCATTTGCTCGTTTCAAAACATCCACCCTGACTTACATTTAAATCAATAATAACAGAGCCCTTTTTCATTTTCATGACCATTTCTTCTGAAACCCGAAATTTAGGGTTTGAGTTGAAGGACATCGCGCCTAATACTACATCAGCTGATTTAAGCGCTTTTTTCAGAACATTGGGATATAACACGGAAGTAAAAACCCGCTGGCCTAATTTTTCCTCAATCTGACGGAGTTGAAACATGTCGTCATCAAATATTTTAACCGTTGCTCCTAACCCAAGGGCAGCCCTTGCTGCAAATTCAGCAGCTGTTTTTGATCCTAATATGACCAATTCTGTTGGTGAGATCCCGGTTACTCCACCTAACAAAACACCTTTCCCATCTCTGGAGTTGCTTAAATATTCGCTGGCAAGAGTGATAGATGTGGCTCCTGCAATTTGGCTCATTAACCGTACAACGGGCAAACAATCATTGTCATTTTGAAGATATTCATAGGCAATGCTGGTTACCTTCTTTTCCATCATTCTTCGAATCGATGACTGGCAATGCGCACTAAGCTGCATATTTGATATCAATGTTTGATGTCCTCTTAACATCTCAACTTCTTCTTCATCGAACGGTGAAACGCGAATAATTAAGTCACATTGAAATACTTCCTCCTTTTTATCAACGATAACTGCACCCGTATTTCTATATTCTTCATCGGAATAACTGGATGCTTTTCCAGCATTGGTTTCGATATAAATTTCATGACCGTAAGAGACAAGAAGTTCAACCGCTTCCGGGGTTAAAGGAATTCGATATTCAACTTTATCAAAATCGGAGGGGATTCCTATTGTTATTTTTTTCCCTTTCCGTTGAATTTCCAGCATTTCCTCTTTTGGCATAAACAGGGTGCTGATTCCTTCTACTTGTTCTTTTTTAGTCATTTTGGGAAGCAAATTAGACGTTTAATTTACTCTTTATGTGTTAATTATCAAAAAAGTTTCAGATTTTATTGGCTCGAATCAATCTTGAATTCGGAGTTACTTCTTCAATTGTAACTTCTACTATGTCCGACGGAAGTAGTTCCTCTATTTTTTCAGGCCATTCCATGAAACAGTAGTTGCCACTGAAAACATAATCATCAAAACCAATATCCATCGCTTCTTCACTATTTTTGATTCGGTAAAAATCGAAGTGAAAAATTGAGCTATCCGAATCTGTATTGTATTCGTTTACTAATGCGAATGTAGGACTGGTAATATTATCTTTTGAACCTAATGTCCTGCATATCGTTTTAATGAATGTGGTTTTACCTGCTCCCATTTTTCCATAAAATGCGAAGATTCGCTCGTTTGGGAAGGCCTTTAGTAATTGCTGGGCTGCATCGCCAAGTTCATTTATTGAGTCAACTTGAATTGAAAACATACGTTTGTGTATTTGAGACTGCAAAATAAAAAAAGTTCCCTGATTTTTGTCATGGCTGAGAGTAGTTAAAGTTCTGTTTAGAAAAAATGTATTACTTTTGAGAAAAATACTAATAATTTGCATCATGAATCTTCCTGAAAACTTAAAGTACACTAAAGAACACGAATGGGTTCGTGTTGAAGATAATATTGCTTTCGTAGGTATTACTGATTTTGCACAAGGTGAATTGGGTGATATCGTTTTTGTTGAGATTGAAACCGAAGGTGAGAAATTGGAGAAAGCTGAAACATTCGGAACTGTTGAGGCTGTAAAAACCGTTTCTGATTTATTTATGCCTGTCGGAGGTGAGATTGTTGAGTTTAATACTGCATTGGAAGACAGTCCTGAGTTGATAAATAAAGATCCATATAACGAAGGGTGGATGATTAAGATTGAGATGAGTGACTCGGCTGAGCTTGATGAATTAATGGATGTTGCTGCTTACAAAGCGATGTTGGAAGCTTAGAAAAAACGAAATTAAAATAGTTAATCCCTTTGGAATTTTCCAGGGGGATTTTTTTGTGCCCTAAAACTTCTATCTTTTGATTGTGTCTGTGGATTATAGAATAGACAGCCCTAAGATTAAAACTCCAGAAAAATGGCATTAAAAAATCCGGCTCGATGGCCGGATCTTTTAATATTTTGTGGAATTGAAACTACAGTGATTTTGCAACTTCGATTTCATGATAGGATTCTACCATATCACCAACTTTAATGTCGTTATATCCGTCGATATTTAAACCACACTCATATCCTTTTTGAACTTCTTTCACATCATCTTTGAAACGTTTTAAAGATCCAAGGTTACCCGAGTAAATTACAATTCCGTCACGGATTAAGCGAACCTTGTGATTTCTGATGATTTTACCATCACGCACGATACATCCTGCAATTGTTCCAACTTTAGTAATCTTAAAGGTTTCAAGTATCTCAGCGGTTCCTGTAATTTCCTCTTTTATTTCAGGAGAAAGCATACCCTCCATCGCCGACTTAATCTCATTGATTGCATCGTAGATAATTGAATAGAGTCGGATATCCACTTCTTCTTTTTCAGCCAGTTTTCTAGCCTGTAAACTTGGTCTTACCTGGAATCCGATAACGATCGCATCTGAAGCAGTTGCTAACATGATGTCAGATTCAGAAATAGCACCTACTGCTTTGTGGATCACGTTCACCTGAATTTCTTCAGTTGAAAGTTTGATCAACGAGTCTGAAAGTGCTTCAATTGATCCATCCACATCACCTTTAACAATCAGGTTCAGTTCCTGGAAGTTTCCAATTGCGATACGACGACCAATTTCATCAAGTGTAATATGTTTTTGAGTTCTTAGTCCTTGTTCCCTTGCCAGCTGTTCTCTTTTGTTGGCAATTTGTCTTGCTTCACGTTCATTTTCAAAAACGTTAAACTTATCACCTGCTTGAGGGGCACCGTCCAGCCCTAGAATAATTACCGGTTCTGAAGGACCGACTTCGTCAATTCGTTGGTTTCGTTCATTAAACATTGCCTTAACGTGACCATAGTATTGGCCAGCAAGAACAATGTCTCCCTGACGAAGAGTACCATTTTGAACAAGAAGCGTTGCGACATAACCACGTCCTTTATCGAGTGAAGATTCAACAATAGTTCCAGTCGCTTTCTTATCCTTATTTCCTTTCAGATCCAACATCTCTGCTTCAAGAAGAACTTTTTCAAGAAGTTCGAGAACGTTAGTACCGTTTTTAGCAGAAATGTCCTGACTTTGGTATTTACCACCCCATTCTTCAACAAGGAAGTTTAGGTTTGCCAGTCCTTCTTTTATTTTATCTGGGTTTGCACCCGGTTTATCAATTTTATTAACAGCAAATACAATTGGAACGCCAGCAGCCTGAGCATGGTTAATTGCTTCTTTAGTTTGAGGCATAATGTCATCATCTGCAGCAACAATAATAATTGCTATATCTGTAACCTGAGCACCCCTCGCACGCATCGCGGTAAACGCCTCGTGACCCGGAGTATCCAGGAAGGTGATCATTCGTCCATCATCAAGACTTACGTGATAAGCTCCAATATGCTGGGTAATCCCCCCGGCTTCACCGGCAATTACATTTGCACTACGGATATAGTCAAGTAAGGAAGTTTTACCATGGTCAACGTGTCCCATTACAGTTACGATTGGAGCTCTTTGATGAACTTCAGCCGGTTGATCATCATCTTCTTCGATTGCTTCAAGAATATCCGCACTTACGAATTCAACTTCAAAGCCAAACTCTTCAGCTACAATCGACATTGTTTCAGCATCCAGTCGTTGGTTGATTGATACAAATAAACCAAGCGACATGCATGAAGAAATAATTTGGTTGACATTAACATTCATCATGGTTGCCAATTCAGCAACCGAAACAAATTCTGTAACCTTTAATACATTCTTTTCAGCTGATTGCTTTTCAAATTCTGCTGCAGCTTTTTCACTTGCAGCTTGTCGTTTGTCACGACGATATTTAGCTCCCTTGGATTTTTGCTTTCCAGAAGTTAAGCGAGCGAGTGTGTCTTTAATTTGCTTTTGTACATCCTCTTCACTGACTTCTTTCTTGATAATTCGTTTCTTGCCTTTTCCGTGTTGGGTAGTTTGCATTTTACCACCGCCACCACCGCCTTGTTGCTTATTGGCGAGGTTAACCCGAGGACTGGAATCTTTTTGGATTCGACGTCTTTTCTTCTTGTGGTTTTGTGACGAATCATCAGAAGATGAAGCTACCGGTTTATTCTTCGGTAGATCAATTTTTCCAACTACATTCGGACCAGAAAGCTTGTTCACTCTTGGCTTGGTAACCTGGGGGCCGCCATCAGATCCTTTGTTTGTATTGTTGCTATTGTTGGCTGTGCGTTTTTGTTTTTCACGCTCTTTGCGCTCGTCCTCTTTTTGCTTTTTTGTCTTTTTAGCAGGACGGGTCTTTTGATTGATTGTTGAAAGATCGATTTTACCAACAACTTTTACCTCGTCAACTTTTGGAATATTTGTTGGTACTTCTTCGGGCTTTTCAACTTTAGATTCTTCTGTTTTTATTTTTTCTTCCTTTTTTTCTTCTACTTTGGGTTCAGCTTTTGCAACAGGCTCTTCTTTCTTTACTGGTTCAGGTTTTACTTCTACCTTCTCTTCTTTCTTTTCCTCTTTTGGAGCAGGAGTCGGAGCAGGAGCTTCAGGTTTTTTACCTACTTTTTCCAGATCGATTTTGCCGAGTACTTTTGGCTTTGGAGTCTCAATCTTTGGAGTTTGATGCAATTCTACCTTCTTCTCAGGAGCTTCACTCTTTTTACTTTGAAGATTTTTTATGCGAACCTCTTTACCAGAAAATTCATCGTCTTCATCATCTTCAACTTTTTGAGTGGCACCTTCATTGTTCTCATCAACATCGCCCAAAGTAATTGACTCTTGTTTGCTACGATGGCTTTTTAGGTTAATCTTTTCAGATTCCTTTTTCAGCGTAATATCACTTTTGTACTCTTTTTCAAGCAACTGGTAAGCTTCAGCAGAGATTTTGCTGTTAGGATTAGAGTCAAGTTCAAATCCTTTTTTATGCAAAAAATCAACGATTGTTGAAATTCCAACATTAAATTCTCTTGCTACCTTACTTAGTCGCGTATTTTTTTCGCCAATTGCCATATACCCAATCTGTTATTTTTTTCTTTTATAAAGTTGCTCGTTGAAAACTTATGCAATTTTATATTCAATTTCTTAAAAACCCAATAGTTGGGTGTTTTTAATTTAATCCTTATTCGAATTCTGAGCGAAGAATCTTCAAAACATCATCAATAGTTTCTTCTTCAAGATCAGTACGTTTGATTAAATCAGAGCGGCTCAATGATAAAACATTTTTTGCAGTGTCGCAACCAATGGCTTTAAATTCATCAATGACCCAGCTTTCAATTTCATCGGCAAATTCATCCAGATTCACATCTTCTTCATCAGCAGCCATCTCGCGATATACATCAATTTCATAGCCAGTTAGCTGACTGGCTAGTTTGATGTTTAATCCACCTTTACCAATTGCCAATGAAACTTCATCAGGTTTTAGGTAAACATCCGCTCTTTTTAAATCTTCGTGGATTTTAGTAGATGTAATTTTGGCTGGATTCAGTGCTCTTTGAATAAATAGCTGAACATTTGAAGAATAATTGATAACATCAATATTTTCATTTCGAAGTTCCCTTACGATTCCATGGATACGTGAACCTTTCATTCCGACGCAAGCACCTACTGGGTCTACGCGTTCGTCATAAGATTCAACTGCAACTTTGGCTCGTTCTCCAGGAACTCGAACAATCTTTTTAATGGTAATAAGACCATCAAAAATTTCTGGTACTTCAAGTTCAAACAATCTTTCCAAAAATACTGGTGATGTACGCGATAATATAATCAATGGATTATTATTGCGTAATTCAACCTTGTAAACTACTGCCCGAAGACTATCTCCCTTGCGGAAATAATCAGTAGGAATTTGCTCTGTTTTCGGTAGGATTAACTCGTTGCCTTCGTCATCCAAAACCAAAATTTCTTTTTTCCAAACCTGATAAACCTCACCGGTAACAATATCACCAATCTTGCCTTTGTATTTTCCGTAAATATGGTCTTTTTCAAGTTCCAAAATGCGGCTGGCCAGATTTTGTCTTAGATTTAATATTGCTCTTCTGCCGAAATGTTCCAATTTTACTTCGTCGGTAACTTCTTCACCAACTTCGTAATCGTCTTCAATTTTCTTAGCCTCGGTAAGCGTGATCTGAGTATTTGGATCTTCTATTTCATTATCTGCAACAACTTCCCTATTGCGCCAAATTTCAAAGTCTCCTTTGTCGATGTTGATAATGATATCAAAATTCTCATCCGTTCCGTAAGTTTTTTGAAGGACGTTGCGGAACACATCTTCGAGCACACTCATCATAGTGACCCGGTCAATGTTTTTGAGTTCTTTGAACTCTGAAAAGGTATCGATAAGATTAATAGTATCCATCTTGCCCCGCTTTTTAAAATTTTATAATATTTTTTACTGTTTTCGCTTGATCAAATTCTATACGATGATTTCGGGTAATAAGTTGTTTTTTCTTATGACCTTCAACTTTTTCCCTTTTCGAAGACTCTATCTCAAAACCGTTGTCATCGACCGATTTTAATATGCCTTCTATTTTATTCCCATCATTTAGAATTACTTCCACCTCTTTACCGGTGTTTTTTACAAATTGTTGATGAATTTTAAAAGATTCACCAAGACCTGCAGAAGAAACCTGTAATTCAAAATCTTCAACTTCCCGGTCTAAATTATTTTCAATATTTCTGCTAATTGCGACACAATGATCGATTGTGACCCCGGAAAAGCTATCAACCAAAACTGAAATCCGATTTCCCGTATTAATATCTATGCTGACGATGAACTGATCGTCAGTTAGCTTTTCTTCAACGAGTTGCGTAATTATTTTTTGGTCAATCATAAAAATTTGCTAATAAAATAGGGGACTTTTGGTCCCCTACAAACGGTTTTCTTCCAATTGCCAGCGCAAAAATAACAAAATCTATTCAATTGACAAAATAGGGAAGTCAATGATTTTCAGTAAAAAGTTGTCTCTCGCAAAATGGTAGGCGCGCCCATAATTTGAGGATAAAAAAAGTTTTTTACTTTTGCTTCGTATTGAATTTGAATTGAATCGCAAAGAAGCTTGAAGACAAACAAAAAAAAGATCATTAATGATCCGGTTTTTGGATTTATAACTATACAGTCTGAATTTATTTTTGACTTGATAGAACATCCTTATTTTCAGCGTTTGCGAAGAATAAAACAGCTGGGGCTTTCCTGTATTGTCTTTCCTGGAGCGAATCATACCCGTTTTGAACATGCTGTTGGCGCTGCCTATTTAATGAGGTCAACAATTAGCAATCTGCAGTTAAAGGATGTCGAGATTTCTGAAGAAGAAGCTGAAGCCGTTACTGCCGCCATATTGCTACATGATATTGGACACGGACCTTTTTCGCATGTACTGGAACATACGATTGTTGATAATATTCCGCATGAAATCGTTTCAACGTTGCTCATGGAAGATCTCAATAAGCAGTTTAATGGTAAGCTTGATTTGGCAATTCAAATTTTTAAGGATGAATACCCTAAAAAATTCCTACACCAATTGGTGTCCAGTCAGCTTGATATGGATCGCATGGATTATTTGAGAAGGGATAGCTTTTTTACTGGTGTTACAGAGGGAGTTATTGGCTCAGATCGCATCATTAAGATGCTCAATGTTCAGAATGATGAGTTGGTGGTGGAATATAAAGGGATCTACTCAATTGAGAAATTTTTAATAGCCCGCCGTTTGATGTATTGGCAGGTTTATCTTCATAAAACAGTGTTGTCAGCAGAGTACTTGTTGGTGGCTGTTTTAAAACGAGCAAAAGAAATTGTGCTTCAGGGGCAAGATGTATTTGCGTCCCCGGCACTGATGATATTTCTTAAAAATCGAATCTCAATTAATCATTTTCAAACCAATGAATTGTACCAGGGGAGAAGTCTTCTGTCTTTATTCGCTGAGTTGGATGATGATGATATTATGTCTGCAATTAAACAATGGCAATATCATAGCGATAAGGTATTGGCGTATTTGTCGTGTTGCTTGATTAATAGGAGGTTGTTTGGAATAAAGATATCAGATCGGCCTTTTCCCGCTAAAAAGTTGGATACACTAAGAAAGAAGGTCTGTTCTCATTTTAAGGTTGAGGAAGAATTGGCTGATTACTTCCTGATAAATGACACAATTACAAATAGTGCATATGCTGGATCAATTGGGAAAATAAACATTCTGCAAAAGAATGGCAAAGTTCAAGAAATCAATGAGGCGTCAGATATAAACCTTTCAAGCCTTTCAAAAACGGTGAGGAAATATTTTATCTGTTACCCCAAAGAATTGGACTTTAATTAATTTAAACCTATTTTTGCAGCGCGCCAAGAAAAATAATATGGAATTTAAAGCACAGAACATCGCTGATTTCCTGCATGGTACAGTTGAAGGTGATGCTAATGTTAGCGTAAGCAACGTTTCGAAAATTGAAGACGGGAAACCAGGGACATTGACTTTCTTGGCAAATCCTAAATACGAAAAGTATATATACTCAACCCAGGCTTCGGTAGTGCTGGTTAATACTGATTTTAACCCAGAGCATGAAATTCAGGCGACGCTGATACGGGTTGATGATGCTTATAAATCATTTGCATCATTGCTTGAGCTAGTGGATGAGGTACAGAAACAAAAGTCAGGAATTGAGCAACCATCGTTTATTCATGAGACGGCGAAAGTTGGATCAGGAATTTATATGGGAGCTTTCGCATATATAGGGCAAGGTTCTCAAGTCGGTAATAACGTAAAAATATATCCACAGGTACACGTTGGAAGTAATGTAACGATTGCTGATAATACGATACTTTATCCTGGAGTGAAAATTTATGACAATTCGATTATTGGTGCAAATTGTATCATTCATGCGGGTGCCGTAATAGGCTCTGATGGATTTGGATTTGCTCCGATGGAAGATGGAACATTCAAAAAGATACCACAGGTTGGGAATGTCATCATTGAAGATGATGTGGAAATTGGTGCGAATACAACCATCGATTGCTCAACAATGGGGTCAACAATTATTCGAAAAGGAGTTAAATTAGATAACTTAATACAGATTGCTCACAACTGTGAAATTGGTGAGAACACGGTAATGGCTGCTTTAGTTGGTATTGCCGGATCTACCAAAGTTGGGAAAAATAATATGTTCGGAGGGCAGGTCGGAATTTCAGGTCACATAACAATTGGAGACAATGTTAAGATCGGACCGATGGCTGGTGTCTCAAATAGCATTAAATCTGATAAAACAGTTTTAGGAACACCGGCAATGGATATCGATCAGGCTTTGAAAGCTTATGTTGTTTTTAGGCGTTTACCTCAAATGCGAGATCAATTAAATGATTTGCAAAAAGAGATAAAAGAATTAAAGTCAAAACTTAACAAAGATTAGTTTCGAAAAAAAAGTTGTTTTAATGTCAGTAAAGCAAAAAACATTAGCCCGCGAATTTTCACTTAGCGGCAAAGGACTACATACCGGAGTTCAGGTTAATATGACCTTCAAACCAGCTCCTGAAAATCATGGATTTAAATTTCAACGAGTAGATTTAGCTGACCAGCCAATATTGGAGGCAGATGCAAGTTTAGTGATGGACACTTCCAGAGGAACTGTAATTGCAAAAGGAGAGGCTCGTCTGAGTACCATTGAACATTCCCTGGCTGCTTTAACGGGCATGGATATAGACAATGTGCTTATAGAGATAGATAACGAGGAGGTGCCGATTTTAGATGGAAGTTCCAAGTTATTTGTTGAAGCAATTGATGAGGTTGGAGTGGTAGAACAGGAAGCCGAAAGGGAATTCTTCGAAATCACGGAGAAAATTGAATATAAAGATCCGGAGACAGGTTCGTCAATTATTGCACTTCCAGACAATGGTTATAGTGTAAATGCTATGATTGCTTTTGACTCGAGTGTTTTAAATAACCAGTTTGCAACCTTAGAGAATCTGGCTGATTTTAAGGATGAAATTTCAGCATGCAGAACTTTTGTGTTTTTAAGAGAACTTGAGTTTCTTTTACAGAATAACCTTGTGAGAGGTGGCGATCTTGACAATGCAATTGTTATCATGGATAGGAAGATAAGTCAGGAAGAATTGAACCGCATTGCAGATTTATTCGACCACGAGCATGTAGAAGTGAAGAAAGATCAGGGGATTTTGAATAATCTGGATCTTAGATTTGAAAATGAATGTGCACGACATAAATTGCTGGACGTAATTGGTGATCTTAGCTTGGCCGGTACCCGCATTAAAGGAAGGATTATTGCCACCAAGCCTGGTCATAAAATTAATACTGAGTTTGCGAAAATATTGAAGAAGGAAGCTCAAAAGCAGAAACAAGCAAAGTCCATACCTGTTTATGATCCGACAAAACAACCATTGTTGGATGTTAATGGAATAAAAGCATTCTTGCCACATAGATTTCCATTTCTGCTAGTTGATAAAGTGGTGGAAATTAAGGATGATTATATAATTGGGGTTAAGAATGTAACAGCAAATGAACCTTTTTTCCAGGGGCATTTCCCTGAAGAACCTGTTATGCCGGGAGTTTTAATTGTTGAAGCAATGGCTCAGTGTGGTGGTTTATATGTATTGCACGATAAAGAAGAAAAATATTCGACCTATTTCATTCGTATTGATAATGTAAAATTCCGCAAGAAAGTAGTTCCTGGTGATACTTTGGTATTTAAAATATCACTAACATCTCCAATTCGGAGAGGAATCGCAAATATGAAAGGACTTTGTTATATTGGGGATACAATTGTGGCTGAGGGAGAATTTATGGCACAGATAGTAAAGGCTTAAAGAAATTATTGAAAACAATTATAGAAAAATGAAACAACCATTAGCTTACGTACATTCCGAGTCTCAAGTGGCAGATAACGTGGTGATTGAGCCATTTGTCACTATTGATAAGGACTGTGTAATTGGGGAAGGCACTCGAATTGGTTCAAATGTAACCATTATGCCAGGAACCCGAATTGGTAAAAACTGTCGCATTTTCCCAGGAGCAGTAATTGGTGCGGTTCCTCAAGACTTAAAATTCAAAGGGGAATACACTACTGTAGAAGTTGGTGATAACACAACAATTAGAGAGTGTGTTACCATTAACAGGGGAACAAGCGCAAGAGGAAAGACTGTGGTTGGCAGTAACTGTCTGATTATGGCCTATGTGCACATTGCACACGATTGTGTTGTTGGTGATAACGTTATCCTGGTAAACAGTACTCAACTTGCCGGAGAGGTAATTGTTGATGATTGGGCGATTATTGGAGGAATGAGTGCAATACACCAATTCTGTCACATTGGTTCTCATGTGATGATATCAGGAGGCTCGCTTGTTCGTAAAGATGTACCTCCATTTATTAAAGCAGGGCGTGAACCATTATCATACGTGGGGATTAATTCAATCGGATTAAGAAGACGTAATTATAACAATGAGAAAATACGCGAAGTTCAGGAGATTTACAGATACATCTATCAGAAAGGATTGAATACTGCTCAGGCAGTTGAAATTATTGAGGCTGAAATGTCTGCAACTCCCGAGCGTGATGAAATTTTACTTTTTGTGAAAGATTCAAAAAGAGGAATTATTCGAGGATATTTCCCGGATTGATTCTACTCTAAAATATAAACAAAAAACCCGGCCATTGGCAGGGTTTTTTGTTTATATGCGTTTCATTTTTGTTTATTTCCCAACAGGATTCCATCCCTGTGCTGTTAATGGAACGGCATTGCCATCGCCAATAATTAAATTAGTTCCACTAGTTTCTTCAGTAATGTGCCCAATAATTGTGATGTCCGGATCATTTTTAATTTTATCATGATCTGACATTGAAATGGTGAAAAGTAGTTCGTAATCTTCTCCGCCATTTAAAGCTGCGACCAACGGATTGATGCTTAATTCATCAGCCATTTTCTTTGTTTGGTAATCCATTTGAATCTTTTCTTCGTAAATAGCACAGCCTACCTTTGAATTTTTGCAGATATGCATGATTTCAGAAGAAAGCCCATCTGAAATATCAATCATTGCTGTTGGAGTGATATCGAGTTTTTTCAGTGCTTTAACAACGTCTCCGCGAGCTTCTGGCTTTAATTGGCGTTCCAAAATATAGTCATAACCCTCAAGCTTGGGTTGTTCTTTGGGATTGACTTTGAATACCTCATTTTCCCGTTCGAGTAATTGAAGTCCCATGTACGCACCACCTAAATCGCCCGAAACACAGATCAAATCGTTTACTTGCGCGCCACTTCTATAGACGGCTTTATTTTTCTCAACTTCTCCAATTGCAGTAATGCTTATTGTAAGTCCTGTCATTGAGCTGGTTGTGTCGCCACCTACCAAATCAATTCCATATTTTTCACAGGCCAGGTGAATCCCGGAGTATAACTCATCAATTGCTTCTACTGAAAATTTGCTAGAGATGGCTATTGAAACAGTTATTTGTTTTGGCTCGGCATTCATCGCAAAGACATCCGATAAATTCACAACCACCGCTTTATATCCCAAGTGTTTCAATGGGACGTACATCAGGTTGAAATGAATTCCTTCAGTAAGTAAATCTGTCGTAACAACAATCTGTTTCCCCTCAAAATCAAGAACAGCTGCATCATCACCAACTCCTTTAATTGTACTAGCATGTTGTAACTCAATCTTATTTGTTAAGTGATCTATTAATCCAAATTCTCCTAGACTTGATAGTTCTGTTCGTTGCTGTGTATTATCCATTTTTTAAATTTCAGACTTTAAGGTGTGAATTGATCTTTCTCATCGGCAAAAATAGTGTTACTTCATTATCTTTGCAATTATTTTTAAACAGTCTATATTAAAGATTGTTATACTCACACAACAAGAGAACTGATATAAGGAAGTGAGATATGGAAGAACAAGATAAGATATTACACGAAGTTACTTCACAAGAATATAAGTTTGGGTTCACCTCTGATTTTGAGATGGACACCATTCCTAAAGGTTTGAATGAAGATGTCATTCGCATGATTTCTGCGAAGAAAGGTGAGCCAGAGTTTATGCTTGAGTTTCGATTGGATGCATATAAGAAATGGCAAAAGATGCCAATGCCGGACTGGGCTTATTTGAAGATTCCACCAATCGATTTTCAAGAGATTATTTATTATGCTGCACCAAAGTCGAAACCGGAATATGAAAGTTTGGATCAGGTTGATCCAGATTTGCTGGAAACATTTAACAAATTAGGAATTCCATTGGAGGAGCAGAAGATGTTGGCTGGAGTTGCTGTTGATGCGGTTATTGATAGCGTTTCTGTAAAGACAACCTTTAAAGAAACTTTAGCAGAGAAGGGAATTATCTTTTGCTCATTCAGTGAGGCAGTAAAAGAGCACCCTGATTTGATTAAAAAATATCTGGGAATGTCAGTTCCTGTTTCCGATAACTTTTTTGCAGCATTAAATTCTGCCGTTTTTTCCGATGGATCATTTTGTTACATTCCTAAAGGTGTTAGATGTCCGATGGAATTATCGACTTATTTTAGAATAAATGCAGCTGGAACCGGACAGTTTGAACGCACCTTGATTGTTGCAGAAGATGATAGCTATGTGAGCTACTTGGAAGGTTGTACTGCACCAATGCGTGATGAGAACCAGTTGCATGCCGCGGTTGTCGAAATCGTTACCATGGATCGAGCAGAAGTAAAATACTCAACGGTTCAAAACTGGTATCCTGGAAATAAAGAAGGTAAAGGTGGTGTTTACAATTTTGTAACGAAACGCGGAGTGTGTCGGGGAGAATCGTCAAAAATTAGTTGGACACAGGTCGAAACCGGATCCGCAATTACCTGGAAATATCCTAGTTGTATTTTGATGGGAGATAATTCGGTCGGTGAATTTAATTCAGTGGCAGTTACCAATAATCATCAACAGGCAGATACCGGTACAAAAATGATTCACATCGGTAGGAATACTAAAAGTACGATTATCTCAAAAGGGATTTCTGCAGGCTTAAGCGATAATTCATACAGGGGGTTAGTGAAGGTTTTACCGGGTGCTGTTAATTCCAGGAATTTTTCGCAATGTGATTCCCTATTATTAGGATCGACATGTGGTGCTCATACATTCCCATACATCGAAGTAGGGAATAAATCATCAGTTGTTGAACATGAAGCAACCACTTCAAAAATTGGTGAAGATCAAATCTTCTATTGCAATCAGCGAGGTATTTCAACCGAGGATGCCATTGGGATGATTGTTAATGGTTATGCAAAGGAAGTGTTGAATAAATTACCGATGGAATTTGCAGTTGAAGCTCAGAAACTGCTGCAGATTAGTCTGGAGGGTAGTGTTGGCTAGATATTAATTATTGATAATTATTTTGGGTGAAGGTTTTTGAAAACTGTGACTCAAAACTCGAAACTAAAAATAACATGCTTACAATAAAAAATTTAAAAGCGTCCGTTGAAGGGCAAGAGATATTGAAAGGGATCAACCTGGATATTAAACCAGGTGAAGTTCATGCCATCATGGGGCCAAATGGCTCAGGAAAAAGTACCTTGGGAAATGTATTGGCAGGGAAGGAAGAATACGAAGTGCTTGATGGCGAAGTTGAATTTTTAGGTGAAAATTTATTGGATCTTGCAGCTGAAGACCGCGCCAAAAAGGGACTTTTTCTTAGCTTTCAATATCCTGTGGAGATTCCTGGAGTGCCAATGGTCAACTTCATTAAAACGTCTGTGAACGAGCATCGCAAGTTCAAAGGGTTAGAGCCGTTAACTGCAGGTGAGTTTCTTAAGTTGATGCGCGAGAAAAAGGAAATGCTTCATTTAGATTCACAGTTAACCAATCGTTCGGTGAATGAAGGATTCTCTGGTGGAGAAAAAAAGAAAAATGAAATATTCCAGATGGCAATGCTTGAGCCTAAATTGGCAATCTTGGACGAAACAGATTCCGGATTAGATATCGATGCATTAAAAATTGTTGCTGACGGAGTAAATGCTTTGAAAAGTCCGGAACGATCTACAATAGTAATTACGCATTACCAGCGCTTGTTGGATTATATCGTTCCAGATTTTGTACACGTACTTTATAAGGGCCGGATTGTAAAATCGGGAGGGAAGGAATTAGCCTTGGAGTTGGAAGAAAAAGGATACGATTGGATTAAAAAAGAACTTGTATAATGACGCAATTGGTAGCAAAAAATACAGCAATAAGCGAAAAATATTTATCACTTTTTCATGCAAGCCGGTCTTTGCTCGACTCGGGTTCTTCCCCTGTGCTTAACCGGATGCGAGAAATAGCGATTAACAGATTTGAGAAGACAGGAATACCTGGATTCAAGAATGAAAATTATAAATACACCAATCTTCAACCTGTATTCAATAAAGATTACCGACATATTTTCGAGTATGAAAAAGTGGATGTTGATCTTCACGAGGTTTTTCGTTGTGATGTTCCACAATTGGATACTCATCTTGTTTTGTTGGTGAATGGCTGGTATTATGCACGTAATCAAAAATTGGATTTGCCAGAGGGAGTTGTTGCAGGAAGCCTGGCACAGGTGGCAAATGAACACCCAGAATTGGTGCAAAATTATCTCAACAGGCAAGCCGCACTTTCTGATGATCCAATGGTTGCACTAAATACTGCTTTTGCAAAGGACGGTTTCTTCTTATATGTGCCGGATAATGTTCATATTGAAAAACCAATTCAGGTAATTAACCTGATGCGTTCACAGGATGAAGTATTTGCAACACAACGAAATTTGATCGCGACCGGGAAAAATAGCCAGGCGAAGGTTGTTTTTTGTGACCATACATTAAGCACATGTGGATTTCTTGGCAATAGCGTTACTGAAGTTTTTGTCGGGCGTGATTCCGTTGTTGATGTGTATACTATCCAGAATCAAAATAATAAAGCAAACTCGGTTAATTCGTCATTTTATAAGCTGGAAGCAAATTCTAATTTGCTGACCAGTACAGCAACACTGCATGGTGGCTTAATTCGCAATAACCTGAAGGTGAGTCTGGATGGAGAGCATGCGGATGCTAATGTATATGGAATGTCGTTTACCGATAAAAAGCAACATGTTGATAATTATACCAATATTGAACATGCCAAGGAAAACTGTACCAGCAATCAGGTATATAAAAATGTGTTGGATGAAGATTCTGTTGGTGCATTCACAGGGCGAATTCATGTGGTTCGGGATGCTCAAAAAACAAATGCTTTTCAGCGGAATAACAATGTATTGTTAACTGATTCTGCAAAAATGAATACAAAACCTCAGTTGATAATTGATGCTGACGATGTAAAATGTAGTCATGGAGCAACGGTTGGACAAATTGATGAGGAAGCATTATTTTATTTGCGAGCAAGAGGAATTAATGAAGCTGATGCACGGCTAATGTTAATGAATGCATTTGCCCATGAGGTAATTCAGGAAATCAGAATTGAGCCGTTACGAGATCGAATTGATGAATTAGTTGATAAAAGATTGCGTGGGGAGCTAGCCCGATGTCATTCTTGCGATGCGAACTAATTTAATAGATAAGTCATTTAATATCAAATGTCTATTGGCGGTAAGCCGGTAGACATTTTTTTTGTTTTAGAAAAAAGTTGAAAAGAAAGTTACCATCAGTGGGGGATATGTTAGAGTAAGGGGGTAGTTAATATTAGTTGGACTTTGGAAGATGTCAAAACGAAAATAAGTGAAATTACTAAGTTTTAATTCTTGTGGATTACTCTAAGATAAGCTAATTTTAGAATCTTAAATTCCACTCTGATAAAAAGATAACAATGAGAAAAATTACATTTTGGGGAACGATCTTTTTTATGCTTACACTAATTAGTTGTGAGAAGAATATAAATAACAATACAGATGAAAAATCTGATGTTATAATCCAGAATGACGGGCTTGATGACCGCATAAAAACAGATAGCGCAGGAGTTGTATCTTCGCTGCCTGTGGCAGGTCTAAAGTCAACGGCAGTTGATGATGAAATGGCCAGTGATCTACCATTAGTGTTGGTCGCAGAGGTAACACCTCCCAAATATAAAGGGAAGACTCTTCGGGCGACTCACGTTGCATTAAGCAACAATTATGCATTTGTTTCTTATAACTACGAAGGAGAAGAATATCTGGGTGGGGTTGATATGATTAATGTGTCAAATCCTGATGATCCAAAGCTTATTGGAAGCGCGATACTCCCGGAAATAGATTTGAGTTCAATTGTCTATAGCAGTACTACAGTTATTGCAGCAGGAGCAAAATCAGATTTCAGGGAAGATGGATCAAATCCAGCATGTGTCATAAGGATTAATTTGGCAAATAATCTGTTATCAGAAGATGCTCAAATTATTGACCTTCCGGGTTATGTTGGTACTGATTTGACAGTTGATTCAGAGAAGTTTTACGTGGTGTCAGGTGATAACGGAGTTGTAGCATCTTATAATTTATCAGATAATAGTAAAAATGATTCAATCTGGGTGAGTGATTTAAGAGCAGTTGGATTAAATGATGATCAACTGGTCGTTTTAAGTGGCGTTGAAGGTCTTTATATATACAATCCTGTTGATCTTTCAGAATTGTCAAGTATTTCTACTAGTTCGGATGTGGCTGGAAAACGTACTATCGATTTTTACAATGGGCACGTTTTGGCAGCAGAGGGATATAATGGCATTGGTGTATACAATATTGCTTCAGGTGATCATGTTAGCACAATTCCACTGGCCGATGCTTCTGGTTTGGATGTTGAGCCTAATGATGTGGTTTGTAATGCTGTTTCTGTTAATAACGAGCATGTCTTTGTTGCAAATGGAGCTGCTGGAGTTTCAGTACTAAGCATTAACGAGGGGGCAATTGATGATTTGGATGATTTCGGTAGTCTGGATTTACCTGGGTCAGCAAATTATGTGATGAGTAAAGGAGAATACGTTTTTGTGGCTGATGGTACTGGCGGATTACAGATTTTAAAAATGGTAACTGTTGATGAGGAGACAGAGATTTCATGTGCTGATTATCCTGAGTATGATGGGAAAAAGAATTTGACTGTTAACTCTGGCGAAGATCTTGGATACAGCGGTTCTGCAAGTTTAGATAAGATTGAAGTAACTAGTGCTTCTTCATTATTCTGGTGTGGATCTTTGGCAGCGAGTCAACACATTATTATTAATAGTGGTGGAGAGTTCTATATGAGAGGTTCATTAGCTCAGGGGTCTAAAAATCAGAATTTCATTATTAATGCAGGTGGAGTTTTGAAAGTTGAAGGAAGCCTTGTTATTTATGGTGATTTAATTCTTAATAGTGAATCAACTATTGAGTTTATTGGTGACGATTCATCAATAACAGTTCATGGTTCTGTAACGAAAGGGGACGATGTAACAATAACCGGAACATTTACCGATACAAATAATAGTTTGAGCGACTAACGAAAATATTATAGAGGGTGAGGGTATCTGAGAATCAGATGCCCTTTTTTATTTCGTCGATTGGGCACGACTTTAATATTATTTTATCAAGTTTCTTCATTTAGATCGAACGGTTCATGAATAACCAAAAATCAATTAGCTTTGTATCTGCTAAGTGGTGTTTGAATTTAATTGCAGGATTGAAAATATTCGTTTGTTATGACTCTTGATATTTCCCAGATACGTAAAGATTTTCCGATTTTAGATCAGCAGGTATACAATAAACCTTTAATCTATTTTGATAGTGCGGCTTCTTCGCAGAAACCATTGCAGGTTTTAAAAAAAGAAGAGCAGCTGTATCTGGAGTATTATGGGAATATTCATCGTGGAGCCCACTTCCTGGCTGATAAAGCAACCAATGATTATGAAGCTGTTCGTGATCAGGTAGCAGCTTTTATAAATGCATCTTCACGAGAAGAAATTATTTTCACAAAAGGAACCACCGAGAGTATCAATTTGGTTGCATTTTCATTCGGAGAAGCTTTTATCAATGAAGGAGATGAAATCATTGTATCTGAAATGGAACATCACGCTAATATTGTTCCATGGCAGATGATGGCGGAGCGCAAAGGGGCAAAAATTGTGATGCTTCCATTTGACGAGTCAGGCATCCTTTGTATTGAGCAGTTAGATGAGTTGATAAGCAATAAAACAAAATTAGTTGCGGTTGCTCATATTGCAAATACCTTGGGGACAATCAACCCTGTTGAAGAGATCATTCGCAAAGCTCATGAGAAAAATATCAAAGTATTAGTTGATGGAGCACAAGCCATCAAACATATACCAGTTGATGTTGCTGAAATGGATGCAGATTTTTACGCTTTTTCTGCACATAAAATGTATGGACCAAACGGTGTCGGAATATTATATGGCAAAAAAGAATTATTGGAAAAAATGCCTCCATATCAGGGAGGCGGTGAAATGATTTCTGAAGTTACTTTTGAGAAAACCACTTTTAATGAGTTGCCATATAAGTTTGAAGCCGGAACTCCCAATATTACAAGTGTTATAGCATTTGGAGAAGCGGTCAAGTATCTCCAAAATCTGAATATTGAAGAAGCAGCGGCTTATGAAAATGAACTTTTGGAATACGCCACTAAAAAGCTGAAAGAAATTCCGGGAATGATTATCTATGGAGATCATGCAAAGAAATCTGGGGTTATCACCTTCAATGTTGAAGGTATTCACCCATTCGATTTGGGAACCATGCTTGACAAGATGGGTATTGCTGTGCGAACGGGGCGTTTATGCGCTGATCCGGTGATGGATCATTTTAAGGTTCAAGCCACAATTCGAATTTCTTTTGCTGTTTATAATACGCTGGAGGAAATTGATTCATTTATTCAAGCATTGAATAAATTAGTACCGATGCTTAGTTGATGTTTTTTGCTACAACGTTTATTATTTCAAATGCCTTATCTTTGATATACAAGGGAATTATTTGGCATGAGAAAAAATCTTTTACTTCAAATTATATTCTGTTTTTCGTGTTTTGGTGTTTATGCTCAGCAAACAGAGTTTATTACAAATTTTCCGTGCGAAGAAATTCAAATAGAATGTTCTTCTATAATTAGGCAGGAATTGACTATTGTAACAACTTCGACTCAGCTAAATCAATTGTTTTCAAAGTCGGGAAAGTGCCAAATGCCCAAAAATGATTTTGCTAATTATTTTCTGGTATGTATAAAACCCCGAACTTTATTTGGCTGTGAAGAACCAAAGCTTAAAATAATTATTGACTCGGAAGATAATGAGAATCTGAAAGTGAAAGCTGAAATCAAGGAGTTTGGAAATTGTTTCCATTTATGGCCTTGCGAAATTTGGTTGAAGATACCTTTAGAGATTTATACAGAGACCGTAGATTTTTCAATCTCACGAGAAAAGAGGTCACATATTGAATAAAAACAGGAACCCAATTGGATTCCTGTTTTCATCTTTCCCCTTTTGTTGTTAACCTATCTGAAAAGCGCCATATGCGCAAAAGCGTGTGCACCTTCCGCAGTTGGTACATTTTCTTTCGTCAATCGCTGGGGCTTCAAATGGTGACCTTTGTATAATTGCTCCGGTATGACAAACCGAGACTACCGGACAAAAATGGTTTTGTGGACAAAGGTGCTCAACAATCTTAATTTGTTTCATTTTTTACTTTCTGGTCTATATTTAACAAGTTATACCTGTTGATGAGCAAATTACCGAAGCTAAATGATCGGCTTGCATGACGCCGCTACCACTCCATTTTACTGCTCCATTTTGAAAAACCATCAACGTTGGAACCCCACGTACTTTATATCTCACAGCCATCTCTTGATTCTTGTCCACATCTATTTTCAGGATGCGGATTTTATCTCCCATCTGTTCTTTTAATTGCTTCAAAATGGGAGACATCATCTTACATGGGGCACACCAGTTAGCATGAAAATCAACAATAACCGGTATTTGTCCTTTAATAATTTGATTAAACTGTTCCATCTTCCTTGGGTTCTTCCTTTTTCTTTTTGATATCGCTAAATAAATATCCTAGCAACCCTCCATAAAGTGAGCTGGTATGCCAATTCGATTGAATGGGGCAGGTTCCTGATTCACAACCGATATAATACCAGTATAAGAATCCTGCAAACCCACCTAATAAAACTCCAACAAACCGCCATTTATATTTCAGTACAAATTCTTTCATAATTGCAATTTTTGACAAAGTAAATGCATGCCAATAAAATGCTAAGTGACTTAGGTCACAAAGCCAATAAATAAGATAGTAAAAGGGGAGATACGCTATCTGAAGCTTATTAGATTTGAAAAGTCGATTTCGTTTCTGCTTAATTTAAGAAGTTTCTTTTGTTCCATCTTTTTTAGAAGTCGGGAAACGACTTCGCGTGATGTATTCAATTGATAGGCAATATCCTGATGAATTCCGCGGAAAATCATTTCACCAGTTGCTTCAAATCGGTCACGAAAGAATTTCTCCAATCTTCGGTCAAGATTCATAAACGCGATGGCATCAATGGTTTCCAATAGTTCATCGAATCGCTTCCTGTAAGCATACATCATAAATGATTTCCAACTGGGAAATTGAACCATCCATTTATCTAACAAACCAACAGGAATACGGATTAGCACACTATCTTGCTCTGTAATTGCACTGATGTTGCTTTTTTGTTGCCCCATGCAGCAAGTTAGAGCCATGCTACAAGCTTCTCCCGGATTTAGATAGTAAAGTAATAGTTCGTGTCCTTCATCATCGAACCGAATAACTCGAATGCTTCCTTCCAAAACCAGTGGAAAGGCTTTGATATATTGTCCTTCCTGCATAATCTCTTCACCTGCTTCAACTTCATGAATTGTGCCATTTTTGTCAATTTCAGAAAGAAGCTGCGTTTCGAAATAAGGGAAACGCTTTAATAGAAGATCTTTGACATTTTGCATAAATTGGTCAAGTATATTTTATTGAGGAATTTAAGAAGAAAAACGATTTCTAATGTAATCCCATTCTTTTATTTTTTTGAATTTTTTAAAGCCTTCAATAGTTGAAGGATGGTTTAAGACAGATTCAACTGGAACTTCAGGTATTTCATTGTCAACAAGTCCTTTTTTGATAAAAATAAAATTAAATCCCAACTCATTTGCTCCAACCAAACGATATCCTTTTTTATGTGCCAAATTAACCATTGCTACTGGAGATGCCCCATGATAGTCAGGATGCTTCCCTGGAAATGAATAATCAGGATCGTAAGGAACTACGATATCTTCAAATCCAAATTCATTATGTGTTTCTATGATAACTACTTGTGGCGAAACAATATCTAAGGCGTCCCAAATCCAATAATCATTGCCATCAATGTCAATCGATAGCAATCCAATTTCTCCTTTGAAACCACCTTCGTCAATAATTTGGTTGATATTTTCTTGTTGAACCTTTTCACAGATAAACTTTGGAGAATAATTCCACGAATGAGGATATTTTGAAAAAAACTTTTTTCCTCGCTTAATAGCTTTTGCATTTCCATCAATAAAAAGGCCATACCATCCAAAATTGAAATATAAGTTGGCACAGTTACTGTTTATTCCATCATCGGAGCCAATCTCAATGAAAGTTTTGTTTTCCATTCCAATGATTGAAAATATGAATAATAATTTCCCATCTTCTTCAAATTGAGAAAAAACTCGAAACCCAGTATCTTTAAATAGTGGGAGGTTCCCACTCTTCCTGCAATCCTGATAATAATGATACAGTTGCCTTTGGCTGATCTGAGTAGCCGGATAAAAGCGGTTTCTGATTTTAATTATAAGGAAAAGGTCTTTGAGTTTCTGCTTGATGAATTTTTTCATAAGATACAATTGAAAAATAGCCGGATACAAAAAGATGAATCCGGCTCATATACTAGTAGTTTTTAGCTTCGATTTCGAAATATTCTTGAGGATGTTCACAAGCGGGACATTTGAGAGGTGGTTTAGTCGATTCATGCAGGAATCCACAAACCCGGCATACCCAGGTAACTTTTCCTTCACGCTCAAATACTTTTCCTTCTTCCAGATTTTGGTATAATTTCCGATAGCGTTCTTCGTGGTGTTTTTCAATTTTAGCGATCGTTTTGAAAACAACAGCTATTTGCTTAAAACCTTCTTCTTCTGCAATTTTTGCAAATTCAGGATACAAGTCAGTCCATTCTTCACTTTCGCCATCAGCAGCAGCTTTTAGGTTCTCAAGGGTTGTGCCAATTGTGCCAGCAGGATAGCTTGCAGTAATTTCAACCATGCCGCCTTCCAAAAAACGGAAAAACCTTTTTGCATGTGCTTTCTCATTGAGAGCTGTTTCTTCAAAAATTGCAGCAATTTGTTGGAGTCCATCTTTACGAGCCTGTTTTGCAAAAAATTCATATCTATTTTTTGCTTGCGACTCACCAGCAAAAGCCTTTAGCAAGTTTTGTTCTGTTTTAGTACCTTTTAAAGAGTTCATATCTGTGATTTTTTTGGTTTTTTCAGTAGATGAAGGTAAGAAAATTCTATGGTTTGAAAATGGATATTTTGTTAATTTGTGATATATAGTCTGAACTTAATTTTAAGATAAATTTTTACATCAAAATTAACATTGGAGAATATGGATGGTGATCATTTTTTCAATCACTTAAAATTTACGACCTTTGCCTCCTGTTAAGGTGAAAATTATGACAATTGAACAGGTACAGCAAGATATTATAGAAGAGTTTTCAGTGTATGAAGACTGGATGGATAAATACAGTTATTTGATTGAATTAGGTAATGATTTGAAAGAATTAAAGCCAAGTCAGAAAAATGATCAGCATTTAATCAAAGGATGTCAGTCCAGAGTGTGGTTGGTTCCGGAGTTTCGTGAAGGGAGAATTTATTTTGAAGGGGAGAGTGATGCCGTTATCGTAAAGGGATTGGTTGCTCTATTGTTGAGGGTTGTTTCAGGAAGAACTCCTTTGGAATTAATGGAAAGTGAACTTCATTTTGTTGATGATATTGGACTGAAACAACATTTATCACCAACACGGTCAAATGGTCTTGTGGCCATGATCAAACAAATTAAATTGTACGCTGTTGCTTATAACAGGATTTCAGGATAAGGAGGAATGCCATGGATGTAAGAATAGATCAGATCATTGAAAAGCTGAAAGACGTTTACGACCCGGAGATACCGGTCAATATATATGATTTAGGGCTAATTTATAATGTGGATGTTGACGAAAGCAACAAAGCCAATGTCATAATGACGCTTACAGCACCTGGCTGTCCGGTTGCGGACATGCTGGTTGAGGATACCCGCCAGGCAGCACTAGCTGTTGATGGAGTTGATGATGCTCATGTTGAGCTCACTTTTGAGCCGCCTTGGGATAAGTCAATGATGAGCGAAGAAGCTAGGTTAGAGCTTGGGTTCTTTTAGTGTAGGAAGTTGGTTTAATGAGATGTTAATACCAATAATTGCTTTTGAGATAGTTGTTTTTCGAGGACAATTATCTTAAAAGTTTAATATGTTCTAGATTTTTCAATCCCACCCCATATCTCATTCTTTATAATTATCTCGTCAGTTTTGTTATAAGCTGGTAATTTATTGTTTTGGAATCACTCCATGAAGGATTCTCAGTGGTTTCAGTCCCTCATTTTTTTTAGAACTAAGTAAATATTTTAATCAGGAGGATTTTAATATTATATAGCATTGGTGGTAAACGAAAAAAAATCAGTAACTTATGTGAAGTTGTTTCTTTTTAAAATTTACCTACAAAAACCTAAGAATTATGAAGCATTTAAAATCAATTTCAACTTTCCTATTTGTGTCTATTCTTTTGTTCTCCTCGTGCGTGGAGAAAACCACCGAACCCAAGGTTACTGTGCCAGATGCTGAGATTTCCCAATTTCTGGGGCAATGGACTATTGATGTAGATGGAGGAGGTGTAAGTTGGTTGGAGGTTCGTCAAGAAGATCAGTATTTGGACGGTGCGGTGTTATGGATTGGAGGATCTGTGGTTCCGGTTTCCTTTATGTATTTGGGAAAAGAGGCACTGTATGTTATTCGCGACACCCGAAAAGTTGTTAGAACTACAACTGAAGATGGCGAAGCAGATCGTGTACAAATGATTTCAACATGGCTTGAAGTGAAGAAAGATGGAGATAAAATTGCTGGTTATTACATCAGACCTAAAAGAGATGGGATGGGCTTAGACTCAACTGCATTTGTGGGGACTAAATTACCAGATGTCCCTGCCGCTCCAGATTTAAGTGCCATCAAATATGGTGATCCAATTAAATTATTTAATGGAACAGACCTGACTGGTTGGAAACTTGTTGAACCTGACAAAGCAAATGGATGGTCTGTCGTTGATAATACCTTGGTGAATGATCCTGTGCATACAGAAGGTGAGACTGTTCATTATGGAAATTTGAGGACAGAACAGGAATTTGAAGATTTTAATTTGAAAATTGAAGCTAATATTCCTCCACATAATAATAGTGGAATTTACTTAAGAGGAAGGCACGAAATACAAGTGGTGGATTCGTATGGTCAGGATCTTGATCCTCATAATATGGGTGCCTTATATTCCAGAATTACTCCTAGCGAAAGTGCAGAAAAACCAGCTGGCTCGTGGCAAAGTTTCGATATAACGTTGTGTGATAGACACGTGACTGTTGTGCTTAATGGGAAAAAGATTATTGACAATCAACCTGTTTATGGACCGACAGGTGGTGCCTTGACTTCGGATGTTTATGCTCCCGGACCAATTTACCTTCAGGGAGACCATGGACTAGTATCGTTTCGTAACATTGTTCTTACGCCTATCATTAAGTAGGATTACCCAGGCGCTTTGCCTTTTCTGGTTATTTTAATATTTGCTCAATGAAAAATAATAATAAAGGAATTAACCGAAGAAGCTTCATAGGAGCTTCGGCTACTGCAATTGCAGGGTTTACAATTATACCATCAAGAGCTGTCTCTGGGTTGGGGTATATTGCTCCAAGCGACAAATTGAATATAGCAGGAATCGGAATTGGGGGGATGGGAAAAGCAAATTTGGCGAATGTTTCGAAGACAGAGAATATAGTAGCTCTTTGTGATGTTGATTGGGGTGATCGAGCTGGCGCTACTTTTAAGACGTATCCGAGCGCAAAAAAATATAAAGATTATCGGGTTATGCTGGATAATCAAAAGGATATTGATGCGGTGATCATTGCGACGCCTGATCATACACATGCCGTAATTAGCATGGAAGCGATTAAGCGTGGAAAGCATACATTTACACAAAAGCCTTTAACACATACGGTGCATGAAGCCCGGATGTTAAATAAAGCTGCCAAGGAATACAATGTAGTAACTCAAATGGGTAATCAAGGGCAGGCAAGCGACGAAGTTCGAAGATTGAGGGAAATGATTTGGGACGATGTTATTGGGCCAATCACTGAAGTTCATGTTTGGACTGATCGCCCCAATAATGGAATGTTCAAAACCTATTGGCCTCAAGGACTGAATGCGCCAACAGATACTCCACCTGTTCCGCAGGAGCTAGACTGGGACTTATTTGTTGGCCCGGCACCAATGCGCCCTTACCATCCAGCGTACCATCCATTCGTATGGCGAGGGTTTTGGGACTTTGGGACGGGAGCTTTAGGCGATATTGGTTGTCATCAACTTGATCCGATATTTAAAAATTTGAATCTTAAATATCCTACAAGTATTCAGGCAGTCTCTACACTGGTGAATAAAGACATGTATCCACTGGCATCAATCGTAAAATATGAATTTCCGGCTCGTGGGGACAAACCACCTGTATCATTAACCTGGTACGATGGAGGTCTTCGTCCAATGCGAATTCCTGAACTGGAGGATGGTGAGTTAATGCGAACCGGAGGGACACTTTATATTGGGGAAAAGGGTAAGATTCTGGGTGATGAAATACTTCCAAAATCATTACGTGACTCGTATAAAAAACCCCCTCAGACTATCCCGTCTTCACCAGGACATGAGATGGAGTGGATATTGGCAAGTAAAGGAGAAAACATTACTCCAGGTTCAAACTTTGAGATTGCAGGACCACTTACCGAAACAGTCTTGTTAGGGAACATTGCTCTGCGGATGGAATTAAGGGAAAAATTAGCGGGGCAAATTCTAAATTATGATGAAGCCCAGGGTAAATTTACCAATCTACCTGAAGCAAACGAGTTCCTGCACAGGAAATATAGGGATGGTTGGTCCCTTTAAGGAAATTACAGAATAGTTTAAATTTAGAATGAACTGCTTAAATCTTTATTGAAGGTTTGAGCAGTTTTTTTTCACCTCATGCAAATCGCTAGTTGATTTTTAACCCTGCTGTCAACCCAATCCATCCTTTTAAAGAAGTATGGATTCCTTTATGCGAGATAACTTCATACGGAGCAAAGTTACTTTCGAAAGCATCTCCCCGAAGGTAGTTGTCACTAATCATTAAGTTGACTGTCGGACCCGCAAAGAACCCAAAGTGTTCGTTCACCCTTTTTGTAAAAGTAATTTTTGCCTGATATAATTCATTTAGGTTATCTGTCCAACCCTTACCTTCATTTATATGGTAGTCCATTAATTCCAGCTGGATTTTTGAATTTTCTTTTTTCATTAAATGAGTTCCGATTCCGTATGCAAATCCCCAATTAAAATCTGAACCCAGGAATTGAGTTCCTACTGCAAAAATATTGTAAAATTGGTCGACACCGATTTTGAAGGCTGCTTCAGTATTTAAAGTTTCACCAAACGAAATTTCAAATTCCCTAAAGCCATTTTTCACAATGCTTAAAAAGCCAATAGGAATTCCACTTTTTATTGAATCGGCGATATTAATAAATCCAATTTGGACGCCATTGACATCTTTTGCAACATTTAAGAACCCAGCTATTTGAGCGCCCTCCAGATCTCCACCGGAAACGTTGGCAAAACCAGCTAACTGTAGTTTCTGCATCCTTTGTTTAGAGATGTTTAAAAAACCTGCTGCTTGCACACCATTCACTTCACCAAGTGTTATGTTTGTAAAGCCTGCCAATTGTACTACTTTTCCACTTCCTTTGACGACGTTCGCAAATCCGGCAAGTTGTGTTCCCTGAACATCCTCACAAAAGTTGGTAAATCCCGCCAACTGAATTGCAAGTGACTTGCCGTTTGTGAAATTGGCAAATCCGGCCGCTAAAACACCATTTGCTTCTGCATAGTTGAAATTGGCAAATCCAGAAAATTGAAAGCCTCTTGAAATCCCTTTGTTGAAATTGGCAAAACCTGCATATTGAAAACCAGTGAAATCACCGTTCACAAAGTTTCCAAAACCTGCAAATTGAGCACCTCTTACAAAATCTCGTTCGGTATTGGAGAATCCGGCAAATTCAATTCCTGAAAGCCCGGCAGAATACCCGGCAATTAGATTTAAAGAAAATTTATTTATGCAATTGCCAGCGTTGGTGCCATTCGTGCTTATCGGCGGAACCAAGCTGATTGCAAATGGTACCTTGTCGTAGTTCCCATAGCTTTGAGCCTTAAGTTGGGTGGTGTATAAAACACTAATTAGAAGGAGTGACGAGAGTAGAAATGTTTTCATTGTTCTGCTTTTCTATTTTACTTTCATTTCTAATGACAAGCAAAAAGCTGATTGGTTGCAATTTCCTGAAAAAAAATGAAAAACAACTTACAGATCATCTGTGATTTTGAATTTTTCAGATGGGAGATCGTGTTAATACTATTTTTTCTTCCCTTTCAATATTTCATCAGTTTTGTTAAAGGCTGCGTCTTTTAATGGATCGATTGTTTGGGCATCAACTGCTTTTGCGTAGTTTTCAGACAGCCACTTAAATTGACCTGCTTTGTCCGGATAAACCTCCGCTAAAACGTCGCATGACCTTTTATAATGTTCCCGAATGTCGACAATTTCAACAAATCTTTTCACTTTTTCGGGAGTCATGTCGGCCATTTTTTCGGCAAATTCATCTACCGTTTCTTTTAGAAGTTTGTCATTTACCAAAACCCTTTCCAGTACTTCCGGAACGATTAGAGAGAATGCCATAAAAGCCCTTTTGGAAGCGGCTATTTGATCTCCATTCAGATCTTCTCCGGTTGTAATTTTTACAATGTCCAAAGCCGTACTAACCAGAGGGATGGTGCCTGCAATATCATCAACAAACTTCTGATAGGCTTTTAGCATGATGTGGTCTGCCTCAATTTGAAGCCTTTCAGCATCCTGAAAGTTGCGAATGGAATTGGTGTAGTCACGCATATTTTTCATACCTGCAGCGACATCCATATTGCATAGGTTGCGGATGTAATTGAGATGAATCAGGTTGTAATAATATTGCTTTGCTTCAAGCGTGAGTTTTTGGGTAGTTTCAGCTGTGCGAATAATCTTTTTAGCCAACTCAAAATATTCTCGAATAATGGTTTTGTTTTGTGCCGGATTATTTTCCTGCGGTTCAATTTTATTATGACCGATTGCATCTCCAACTTTTTCAGCGTTCGCTAATAAATCTATCATCCCATCTGTTCCATGAAAAAACAAGTAGTCGATTCCATAATGGTTAACGTCTTCCAGAATACGCTCACGAAGCGCCAGTATGTTTTCGGGAATTTTGTTTTCTTCTTCGATTACTGGTCCGGCGGGAAGGTTTGATTCATTTACTTTTTTTGCATAGGTCATTTTTCCTTTGCCATGTCGTTTCCCGTCTTTCCATTGTCCTTCGTAAACAGTTCCTTCTCCATATTGATAGGTTCCGGTTCCATTTTTACAATCACCCGAAATAACTTGTTGTGCATATGAACTTAGGCAAACAGAAATAAATAGTATGAGCAGATATATAATTTTCATTGTAGTTTGTTTTATGGTTACTGGTTGTATCTGTTTACATCCATCATTGGAAGATACTGCTTGATGATTGACTTGATATCTGTAATATTTTTGGCACTTACTTCCGAGATCATCTTTTTTAAACGTAAAGCATTATTGTACTTCTCTTGATCCTTAATGTCTTTGCTCTCCTTTCCTTCTTTGTCATAGTAAATCGCTCCCCAGTCATATTCAGGTTCGGGACGATAGTTGCCATTCCCGTAGATGTAATAGGATGAAATGAAATCAAGATCTCCCTTATCATTTCGTTGGATATACCATACGCACTTGTTCTTGTAATAATAAACTTCACTCTTTATCCCTGCAGAATGTTCTTCATCATAAAATTTGATTTCATCGTCTTCATATGATTTGACTTTGCCGGATTGTGCAAAGTATTCCATAGTTCTAAGCTTATCATGATACTCGTACACGCCTCTTTTGGCATAATAGCTAATTTCATTGATCGCACTGCTCCCTCCGGCATGCAGGTTGCTATATGAAATAGATTCCAGTTGAGCATTCTTCCATCCCCAATATATCTCGATACATGCACTTGAATAATCAGGACTTTTGTGAGTGCAAAACTCTTTGATTTGACCATTTTCGTTCCAGAACTTGTATTCCCCGTCGTATTCCCCGTTTGTGAAATAACATTCAAGTCTTTTTTTTCCATTCTTATACCACGATTGGTAAAAACCATGTTCAATATGGGGTTCGATTATATCGCCATTTTTATCATTTTTCACCCAATATTCGGCTTGCAGTTGATGAGGTTTGTCCGTGTAGTATTTCTTGATTAGAGTTGTCTCAGAATTTGCAGTTCTTGTTTCTCGTTGTGCTGCAACTTGAGTTGTTGAGTTGCCCGAAGAATGATTGGGTGAGTTTTGGTAGCTGGTTGTATTTATACCATTAAAAGACGGAGAGGTTTGAGTGGCTGTAGTAGTGCTGGTGCCAGATGAACTTTGTGATTGTTTCATCTGCTGCATACGTTTTGACGCAGCCATTCTGGCCTCCATATCTTTCATTGGGTTGTTCTTGCTATACGGATTGCTGTTTATCTTGTTTAATTCTTCCTGGTAGAGCTGGTTGTATTGGTTTTGTGATTCCTTTGATTCCCGCAAGTAGTTATCCCATTGTGCTTTATTGACTGCTGCCTGAGCTTTCATTTGAGCATTTTGGGCCTGCATTTGTTGGTTTGCTGCAGACAGACCTTGTGCAAGTGCCTGCATGCCTTCTGCAAATGCTTTCCTGCCGGCATCAATTTGTTCGAAAGTTTTTTGTAGACCACCTTTTTTCCACTTGCCACCTTTGATCATGTCTCCGTTTTCAGCCATCAGTCGGCCCATCCCATCTGGTTTGCCATCTTTCAGTTCTCCCTTGTAATAGGAGCCGTCGTTATAGAAGTAGGTTCCGTTTCCGTCCGGTTTCCCTTTGTTTACTTCACCTTGATATTGCTCGCCATTGGCGTACCAAATGGTTGCAGTCCCATCAACTACTCCATTTTTAAAATCACCTTGAATATAATCGCCATTGGCTGTTGTCAGTTTACCCATCCCTTCATATTCCTTGTTGAATTCACCCACGTACTTTTCGCCATTGGCTTTCATCATAGTACCTATGCCAAACATTTTATCATTCTTCCAACCTCCTTTGTAAATGTCTCCGTTTGCAAAGTCTTGCACTCCATAACCTTCGCGTTGGCTATTCGACCAACTGCCGTCGTAAACATCACCTGTGGAATAGTTCATTATTCCATGGCCGTTTAACTTCCCATTTACAAAGTCGCCTGTATAATTATTATTAGAAGTAAATTTCATTTCACCTTTTCCTGTCATTTCACCCTGAACCATCGAGCCAGTATAAATATCTCCAGATTTTAGGGTAAATGTTCCTGTTCCATGGGGAACTGCGTTGACAAATTGTCCCTCGTATTTTTCACCATTTTTAAATGTATAGGTGCCGTTTCCCTGGATTTGGTCATTTGACCAATTCCCGTTGTATTTTTCATCGTTTGAGAAGACCATTGTTCCTTGTCCTTCTCGAAGGTTATTTACCCATGCTCCGTCATATGACGATCCATCGTAATAAATCATTTTTCCTTGACCATGGCGTTTGTTGTTTTGCCAATTCCCGTCGTACTCCATAGGCTCTTGAGCAAACAACGAGGTGGAAAACAAAAGTAGAATTGGGGTATAGAATAAAATTTTCATTGCTGAAGTATTTTGTCTAAGAGATAATTGTTGAATTAATTATTATAAGGCCAGATAAACTCTCCTTTTTGGTTTATGTAACCGAGTCTGACGCTTTCCTTTCCATTTTCAAAGTCCTCTTCCGTTCCTCCCTGAAAAACAGGAGCTACTCCATTATTGAAATCGCCGGCGTAGTCAAATTGAGCTGAAATACTCATTTTTCCACGTTTATTAATAAAGCCCCATTTGCTGCCGGATTTTACTTTTGCCAGATTTCCGATGAAATCACCTCCATCAGAAAATTGGAAGTCTATTTCAGTTTCACCCTTGTCGTTTAGGTAACCAATTAATCCGTTAGTGTTTTGAACCTTTATTCTACCTGAATGCATTCCCCAAGATGGGACTTTCCAGCTACCTTTTGGAAGATTGTTCGGTTCGTAGATTCGGTGCCTAAAGAGTTCTTCTCCTTTTTTATCGATGTAAATCAGATCGGGACCGTATTTCCAGATTGGCGCGATACCCTCCGAAAAATCCTGAGTAAGGGTATAAATCAAATTTTTAAAGAGCTTTCCGCTTTTGTCAATATATCCCCATGAACCATCTAACCTGACTGGGGCGTAACCGTCATGAAAGTCGCCTGCATATTCAAAAACCGGAAGAATTTTCATGTCTCCACTTTTATCGATAAAACCAATATTATTGGTCGATTCCAGTCTTACCCATGCCAGACCTTCTGAAAAGTCACCTCCCTGTTTAAACTTTGGTTCTAAAATTACCTCACCCGTTTTGTCAATATAGCCTACCTTTTCATCCAGCAAAATGCGGATTATTCCTTCACTTACAATGCGGCTCATTGTGAATGGTGAATCAAATGCTTTTTCACCTGTTTCGTCAACAAACCAAATATCGTCACCTTGTTCAACTAGTGCCAGTCCTTCATAAAATGGGTGGCACTTGTCATACTGAGCTTCAATAATTAGTTCTCCGGAATTGGAGATGAATCCCCACTTTCCTTCACACTTCACAGGAAAAAGATTGGTGGTGGGCACTAAATTTTGGAGGTTAATTTGCCCGTAGGAAATTGAAGAAATTAAAAGAAAGAATGCCCAAAGGCTTTTAGTCTTTGTCATTTTAGTTTTTACTAGTTGATTATTGATTTCTGAAAAATAATTTTTTTTGTTAAAAACATCAATTATTATGCAAAATTTAGAATGTTTAAAAAGAACTAATGTTTGATTGTGGATTGATGGCGTATGTTTTTCTTTCAAAATGATAAATTCAATCGGTAAACATTTTTGCAAGAGAAATAATTGAGTTAATTTGAAATATGAAGTTTGATCAATCTCAAATAGCAATACATATAAAAAAGAAGGCGCTCGAATTAGGTTTTATCTCTTGTGGAATTTCGCGTGCCGGGTATCTGAATGAAGAGAAAAGTCGACTAGAGAAATGGCTTCAAAACGGGATGAATGGTGAAATGAATTACATGAGCCGGAATCAGGAGAAAAGATTGGATCCCACATTGTTGTTTGATGGAGCAAAGTCAGTTATTTCCGTGCTTCTCAATTATTTCCCAAAGGAAGGGCAAGAAGATTCAGCAGCTCCGATTATTTCAAAATATGCATATGGCAAGGATTATCATTTTGTTTTGAAGGAAAAGCTTAATGCACTTTTAGAATATATTCAGAATGAGATCGCGGACTGCAATGGTCGCACTTTTGTAGATTCGGCTCCTGTACTTGATAAAGCGTGGGCCGCAAAAGCTGGTTTAGGGTGGATCGGAAAAAATACCAATCTGATTTCTGTTGAACACGGAAGTTTCTTCTTTATTGGCGAGCTAATTGTGGATTTGGAAATGGAACCGGATGAGAAAATAGTTAGCAATCATTGTGGAAATTGTACCCGGTGTATTGATGCTTGCCCAACCAATGCAATAGTCGCTCCGTATGTTGTGGATGCCCGTAGGTGTATCTCGTATCAAACCATTGAGCTAAAAGGAGATTTGGATGAAAATCTCAAAGGCAAATTTGCTAATCGTGTTTTTGGTTGCGATATCTGTCAGGATGTTTGTCCCTGGAACCTGAAGTCAGAGCCACATAATGAACCGGATTTTGAACCTCATCCTCGACTGCTGAAGCTATCCAATAAGGATTGGGAAGAAATGGACAAAAGTTTATTCAATGAACTGTTTCGAAAATCGGCTGTTAAACGAACTAAGTACGAAGGATTAAAACGAAATTTGCAGTTTTTAAAAGACGATAGTTCTTCTTGATTAGTAAGCTTCTTTGTTCGTGAAAATCAAAAAATATCAATATAAAACAACCCTTTTTGCTGCGGAAAGAGGTGGAATATACGCAGGTTTCCCTTATACTGGGAAGAAGGAATTTGGCACCAATGGGCCTGTCAGAATTAAATGCTGGATTGATGGATTTTATAAAGAAGGAAGCTTGGTGCCAATGGGAGGTGGTGACCATGCGATTCATGTTCGAAAAGAAATCAGGGATGCGATTGGAAAAGTGGAGGGAGATGAAGTTTGGGTTGTTTTAGAACAAGATTTTTCTCCAAAGGAATTGAAAGTACCTGAAGATTTTCAATGGCTGCTTGATGAGGATACTGAATTGAAATCTAATTTTGAAAAACTCTCATTTACCAATCAGTCGGTAATTGTGAATCACATTAACGAAGCAAAACGACCTGAAACAAGGGTGAAAAGAATCGAAAACATGCTTGCCCGTATTCGTATTGGATTCTATCCTGGGCAAAAGTTAGAATAATTGGCATCAGTTTATTTCATCCAGAAAATTCTTTTTATTCATTATTTGTTCATTATCAATACAAAAAGGATTTTTGATAAAATTAAGTTTAATTTAACTATCCAATAGTCAACATTATTTAGGTATTTGTTTTCTATCTTTAGAAAAAGCAACAACATGGACAAACTCAAATTAATTGCCAATGATCCATATCTTGAGCCGCATGCTGAAGTAATTACTTCAAGATATCAAGCGGCAACAGCAAAATATGCAGAATTAGCCGGGCAGCAAAGTCTTCGTGATTTTGCAAGTGGACATCTTTGGTATGGACTTCACAGAACAGACTCTGGGTGGGTTATTCGAGATTGGGCTCCAAATGCTGATGCTATTTATATGATTGGTGATTTCAATCAATGGCGGGAAGGTAATTCGTATCGCCTGAATAAGCTTGAAAATGGGAATTGGGAATTATTTTTAGCCGAAAATCAAGTTCGGCAAGATGATCTTTATGCATTTTCGATGCATTGGCCGGGAGGGAGCGGAAAACGGATTCCAGCTTGGGCAAACCGGGTCGCACAGGATGAGCAGACATTGGATTTTAACGCGCAGATTTGGGTTCCTGAAAAGTTATTTGAATGGAAATTTCCGGATTATCAGCGCGGTGATGAAGCTCCCCTGATTTATGAAAGCCATATTGGAATGGCAGGTGAGGAAGAACGTGTTCATACCTATAATGAGTTTCGGGAAAATGTTTTACCACGGATCAAGGAAGCTGGTTATAATACGATCCAACTAATGGCAATTCCGGAACATCCGTATTATGGTAGCTTTGGATATCATGTCTCTAGCTTTTTTGCACCCTCTTCGCGGTTTGGAACTCCCGATGAATTAAAGCGATTAATTGATGAAGCTCATGGGATGGGAATTGCGGTAATTATGGATTTAGTGCACTCCCATGCTGTTAGAAATGAAGTTGAGGGTTTAGGAAAATACGATGGTAGCCGATACCAGTTTTTTCATAATGGCCCACGGGGAGAGCATCCTGCATGGGATTCTTACTGTTTCAATTATGGAAAAAATGAAGTCCTGCATTTTCTTCTATCAAATATCCGCTTGTGGTTGGAGGAATTTAAGTTTGACGGTTTTCGTTTTGACGGCGTAACCAGCATGCTTTATTTCGATCACGGGCTGGGAAAGGCCTTTACCAATTACTCAGACTATTTCAATGAGAATTTGGATGGGGAGGCAATCAGTTATTTTTATTTAGCGAATAAGTTGATTCATGAAATTAATCCCAGAGCATTATCAATTGCTGAAGAAATGAGTGGAATGCCCGGTTTGGCTACCCGTCTTGAAGATGGCGGTTATGGTTTTGATTACCGAATGGCAATGGGGGTGCCTGACTTTTGGATCAAATTGATTAAAGAAATACCAGATGATAATTGGGATATGGGACAAATCTTCCATGAGTTGACCTCAAAACGTCTGGATGAAAAGGTGGTAAGCTATGCCGAATCACATGATCAGGCGCTTGTTGGCGATAAGACTATCATTTTTAGATTGGTTGACAAGGAAATGTATTTCAGCATGCGAAAGGATCAACCCAATATGATTGTTGATCGCGGCATTGCTTTGCATAAAATGATTCGTTTAGCCACTGCATCTGCAGCCGGCGGTTCCTATCTCAATTTTATGGGAAATGAGTTTGGTCATCCTGAATGGATAGACTTTCCGAGAGAAGGTAATAATTGGTCATTTAAAAATGCAAGAAGATTGTGGCATTTAGCTGATGATCCTGAGCTTCGATTTCATTGGCTGTCTGATTTTGATAAAATTTTAATGGATTGGATTCGGGAAAATCGATTGTTGGAAATCCCTGAAGTTCATTGGTGTTATGACAATAAAGCAGATAAGATTCTGGTTTATCAGCGAGGAGATTTTTTAATCGTATTCAACTTTAATCCTGTACAATCGTTTACAGATTATGGTATAGCTTACGAACCATCCAAGTTCAAAATCATTTTTAATACTGACGAGAGTAGATTTGGGGGACAGGACCGAATTGATGACCGTATGACATATTATACCAGGCCATCAGCCGGAATGACCAGCCAGCATTACTTGCATTTGTATTTGCCAGCCCGAACAGCTCTAGTTTTGAAAAAAGAATCCTTTAAAAGAATTCGCTAATGAATCAATATTTTACAGAAGTTAGCATTCCCGATCCTGGTTGGAGGATTGATTATCGGCATAAGATTATGTTGATGGGATCTTGCTTTGTTGAAAATATTGGGAATAAGCTCGAAGAATTCAAATTTCAGGTTGATTTAAACCCATTTGGGATTTTATATAATCCACAATCAATTTCGAAGAGTTTACAGCGGTTACTAAATCTTCAATATTATAAAAAAGAAGATTTGTTCGAACATCAAGGAATTTGGAGTAGTTTCGATCATCACAGTAAATTTTCATCAATAGATTCATCAAAAACATTAAAAACGATTAATGAGCAACTGGGAGAATCTCACAAGAATCTGAAAGAAGCAGAGTATCTTATAATCACCTTTGGTACTTCATGGGTTTATGAACTAAAACGGACTGGTGAAATAGTTTCTAATTGTCATAAAATACCCGAAGCAGAATTTAAACGATTTCGACTAACTCCGGGTGAAATTGTTTCAGAATTTAAAGAACTTTTGTTGGACATATGGAAATTTAACTCAAATTTAAAAATCTTATTCACAGTGAGTCCAATACGTCATTGGAAGGATGGTGCTGTGGAAAATCAGAGAAGCAAATCGACCTTGTTGCTTGCCGTTGATCGACTGGTTAATGGATTCGGAGAAGAGAAATGTGCCTACTTTCCTTCTTATGAAATAGTGATGGATGAATTAAGGGATTATCGCTTCTATGCTCCGGATATGTTGCATTTGAATGAAGTTGCAGTTGAACATATCTGGCAAAAGTTTAGCAAAATAATGCTTTCAAATGAAAGCATAAAGCTAATGAAAGATGTTCTAAAACTAAATAAAGCGGCTAAACACCGTCCATTTAATTCTGGGTCAGAATCCTACAGAAAATTTCTGTTGTACAACTTAGATGAGATTGGAAGATTGACAAAATTTTTTCCGTTTCTTAACTTTAATAACGAACAATTATATTTTGAAAGTAAATTGAGTGATAGTCAGGCAGAAGCCCGTGAAACATTAAAATAGTTTCGCTACATTTGTAAGCACCTACCGATAAGACTATTTTCCTGAACTGCTTTTAAAATTAATTTTTAGGCATAAAGTCTGAAATATATGAGTTACCTGAAATTTGACAAAAACCAATTGATCAACTTGGAGTACTCTTTAAACCGTGAAGTACTCCGTTCAAACAGGGCTGGTTCCTATATCAGCACAACCTTGTCGGGTTGCAACACCCGAAAGTATCATGGCTTGCTGGTTTGTCCGCTGGATGAACTGGATGGAGGTAAGCATGTTTTACTTTCGTCCCTGGATGAAACCATTATTCAGCACGGAGCTGAGTTCAACCTTGGTATTCATAAATATGAAGGTGATCAATATGAACCCAAAGGACACAAGTATATTCGTGATTATGAAATTGAAAATGTGCCCAAAACGACTTATCGGGTTGGAGGAGTTGTTTTAACAAAAGAAAGACTTCTGGTCGAAAAAGAAGAACAGGTTCTTATCAGGTATACTCTGGTTGACGCTCATTCTCCAACAATATTGAGACTGAAGCCATTTTTAGCTTTTCGCAATGTGCACACGCTAAGCAAAGCTAATTTGTATGCAAATACCAAATACAAACCAATAGGAAGTGGCATAAAAATCAGGATGTATGATGGGTACCCTTATTTGCACATGCAATTGTCGAAGGATAATGAATTTGTTGCAGTGCCTGATTGGTACAATAATATAGAATACATAAAAGAAAAGAATCGCGGATACGATTGTAAGGAAGATTTATTTGTCCCTGGATACTTTGAAATGCCAATAAAAAAGGGAGAAAGTATTGTATTTTCTGCTTCGACAAAAGAAGCAAATGCTTCAGGAATCAAGGCAAAGTTTACACGCGAAGTAAATAAAAGATTGCCTCGGGATTCATTTTTTGACAGCTTGTCTAATTCTGCTCAACAATTTATTGAGCGAAAAAATGGAAAAACCGATGTGATTGCTGGATTTCCCTGGTATGGCGCGCGGACTCGTCAAACATTAGTTGCATTGCCCGGATTAACTCTGGATGTTGGAGACTATGAGACATTTGAGGAGGTTCTGGATACGCAGGTGAGTTATTTGAAAGATGGACTTTTCCCGAGAATGCATGCTAAGTATGGAGAAGAATTTGATTGTATGGATTCTCCACTTTGGTTGTTTTGGACATTACAACAATATTCGGCAGAAATAAAAGATAGCAAGAAAATCTGGCAGAAATATGGAGTGGTTTTAAAGGAGATATTAAATGCCTATCGAGTTGGAACCGGGTGCCATATTAAGATGAATGAAAATGGACTGATTTCAGGGGAGACAAAAGATATTGCATTGACGTGGATGGATAGCTACGTCAATGGGAAACCAGTAGTACAGCGTCCGGGGATGCCTGTTGAAGTTAATGCGTTGTGGTATAATGCTATTTGCTTTGCATTAGAATTAGCACAGGCAGAGAATGATAAGGAGTTTGTCAAAGAGTGGGAAGGTTTTCCAAGTTTGATTGCAAAATCATTTGTTAGTGAATTTTGGAACGACGAGCTGGAATACCTTGCAGACTATGTAAATGGTGATTATAAAAGTTGGGACATTCGGCCCAATATGGTGATTGCAGCAGCAATGGAATATTCGCCTCTCGATAGAGAAAAGCAGAAATGTATCTTGAGTATTGCGAAAAAGGAATTATTAACCCCAAGAGGACTTCGGAGCTTATCGCCAAGAAACCCGGAATATGAGGGATTGTGTGAAGGAAACGTAGCTGAACGAGAGAAAACCATTCATCAGGGAACTGTATGGCCTTGGTTAATTTCTTTTTTTGTGGAAGGATATTTAAAAATTCACAAACGTGGAGGATTGCCTTTTGTAAAAAGAATAATTGAAGATTTTGAAGCTGAAATGACAGAACATTGCGTTGGGACCATTCCTGAAATGTATAATGGAAATCCACCACATAAAGGGAAAGGAGCTATTTCACAGGCATGGAGTGTCGCCGGAGTTATCCGTGCTTATCGAATGGTTTCCAATTTTGAAGAATAACACGACGATAAAAAATAGGCGTATGAAAGTTTTAATGTTTGGTTGGGAATTTCCTCCACATATTTCAGGAGGACTTGGAACTGCTTGTTACGGGCTAACAAAAGGTTTGGCCGAATACAAAGATGTAGATGTCATTTTTGTAGTTCCTAAGGCTTTTGGTGACGAAAACCAATCAACCATGAAATTGATTGGCGCAAACGATGTGCCTGTTACGCGTAAAAATGTCGTATTTAATGATCTGCAGAAGAAGATTGATTATTATGAAGTTGAATCTGCGATGGTCCCTTATTGTGATCCGGAGGAGTTTTGGAAGTTGAGTAGTAAAAAGTATTCAGAAGAAACCTCTTTTATAGAAACAGATACTGATGGCAGATTGGAATTTTCCGGGAAATATGGACCTGATTTGCTTCACGAGATCTATAAGTACTCCTTAGTAGCAGATGTAATAGCCCGCGACAATGATTTTGACCTGATTCATGCTCATGATTGGTTGGCATATCCTGCGGGAATCGCAGCTAAAGAAAGATCGGGAAAACCATTGGTAATTCATGTGCATGCTACTGATTTTGATCGAAGCGGTGGAAGTGTTAATCCACAGGTGTATGAAATCGAAAAAAGGGGGATGGATGCTGCTGATAAGATTATTACGGTAAGTAATTTAACCCGACGCATTGTCATCGAGAAATATGGCGTAGATCCGGAAAAAGTCACCACCGTATATAATGCAGTTGAACCTGTAAGTCAAGAAGAAAAAATTAAACTTAAAAAGGGTGTTGAAGATAAAATTGTAACCTTTCTTGGAAGGATTACCATGCAAAAAGGTCCTGAATATTTTGTTGAAGCAGCCAATATGGTACTTCAGAAGATGAATAATGTCCGATTTATCATGGCAGGAAGTGGAGACATGATGAATGCGATGATTAAGCGGGCAGCTGAATTAAAAATTAGTGACCGTTTTCACTTTACAGGTTTTTTGAAAGGTGATGACGTGTTTGATATGTTTCGGATGAGCGATGTTTTTGTGATGCCGTCTGTTTCTGAACCTTTTGGAATTGTTCCGCTTGAAGCGATGCAAACGAACGTTCCTGTTATTATTTCCAATCAATCGGGGGTTGCTGAAATTCTAAAGTTTGCTGTTAAAATCGATTATTGGGATACGCAAGCAATGGCAGATGCTATTTATGGCTTGTTAAACTACCCCGCGATGTGGAATATGTTTATGAAACATGGTAAAAAGGAAGTAGATAGCTTGCAATGGAAAAACTCAGCCAAGAATGTACGCGATGTATATATTGATGCATTAAAAACTGCTTAAAAATACTAGAGATATGAGAGCCATTTGTTTTAATTTCCAGGTTCACCAACCTTTTCGGTATCGCAGGTATCGGTTTTTTGATATTGGGAATGACCATTATTATTATGATGACTATTCCAATGAAACGATTTTACGAAAAGTCGCAGACAGGTGTTATCTACCTGCCAACAAATTAATGTTGGAGTTAATCAAAAAACACAAGGGGAAGTTTAAAATCAGTTATTCTATTACTGGATCGGTATTGGAACAATTCGAGTTGTATGCTCCGGAGGTACTTGACTCATTTAGGGCTCTTGCAGAAACAGGACAAGTGGAATTCTTATCAGAGACATATTCTCATTCATTAGTTTCATTAAAAAACAGGCAGGTATTTGAAGAGCAGGTAAAAAGACATGATGATCTAATCGAAAAATATTTTGGACAAAGGCCTCAGGTTTTCCGAAATACTGAGATGATTTATTCCGATGAGATTGGTGCTGTTGTTGCGGATATGGGGTTCAAAGGGATGCTTACAGAAGGAGCCAAACATATTTTGGGATGGAAATCGCCAAACTTTTTATATTGCAATGCGATTAATCCCCGCTTGAAGGTTTTAATGCGCAATTTCAAACTTAGTGATGATATCGCCTTCCGTTTTTCAAACCAGGGATGGAACGAATATCCATTGACTGCAGAAAAATTTGTAAAATGGATGTGTGCTCACAAAGATGATGAAATCATCAACCTATTTATGGATTACGAAACATTTGGAGAGCACCAATGGGAAGAAACGGGGATTTTCAAGTTTATGGAAGCCTTACCTGAAGCAGTTATTAAAAACACGGAATTAGAATTTGCAACTCCATCTGATATTATAAAAGACTACCAACCTGTTTCAGCAGTTAGTGTGCCGTATAGTATTTCATGGGCAGATGAAGAGCGTGATCTTACGGCGTGGCTTGGTAACGAGATGCAGCAAGAAGCATTTAATAAACTTTATGAACTTCAGGATCGTGTGGGACGTGTTGAGGATGAAGCCTTACTGAAGGATTGGAGCTATTTGCAAGTGAGCGATCACTTCTACTACATGAGTACAAAATTCTTTTCGGATGGTGAAGTGCATAACTATTTTAATCCATACGAAAGTCCGTACGAGGCATTTATTAATTATATGAATGTTCTCAGTGATTTTAAAATCCGATTGAATAGCCTGGTTCCAAAAAACGAAGTTGACCAGGAAATTTCAACACTAAATAAAATATTGGAAGATAAAGATAAGAAGCTGAAAAAATATGAAGCTGAGTTGAAGAAACTTCAGGCCTCAAAGAGAAAAAAAGCGTCCTCGAAAACTAAACAAAAAACGAAATCTGCTAAATCTGAGAAGTAAAGTATTTAGTTAGAAACCAAAATTTAACATCTAAATTTCGATTAAAATTTTATTTGAAAACTTTTTTTGACTTCTTTTGCAACTCTTTTCGGTGCATCACGTTCTGTGATGTATTAAACTGGTTATAATATAAAAAATTAGAGGAAGAACAAAGATGAGCAGAGAGGGTGTTAGATTTATAAAACGACCTGTTGTGGACAAACCGATTTGGAAAAAATTATTTGTGGAATCTAGTATTCCAGAGAACTTGACTCCTTTGAAGGAGTTGAGCAAAAATCTTTGGTGGGTATGGAATCATGATGCCCGAGAATTATTCCAGAGTATCGATCGTGAAATATGGGAAGATTGTGCCCACAATCCAGTGTTAATGCTTGAGAAAGTTAGTTTCCAGCGTTTTCAGGAATTGGGTGAAGATGAGTCTTTCATGGCAAAAATGCGTGCCACATATTCCAAGTTTCAGAAATACCTGGAGAACCGTAAGCAACTGGAAGGTCCCCAAGTGGCCTACTTTAGTATGGAATATGGCCTTCATGACAGCTTGAAGATTTTTTCAGGTGGTTTGGGGGTTTTGGCTGGCGACTACTTAAAAGAAGCCAGTGATTCTAAAGTCAATCTGGTTGCTGTTGGACTGCTTTATCGTTATGGCTATTTCAAACAAACCATTTCAATTTATGGAGACCAAATGGCAAACTATGATGCCGAGCAGTTTTCAAAAATACCAGTTCAGCCAGCATTCGATAAGGATGGCAACTGGGTAACTGTTGAAGTGGATTATCCGGGGCGTAAACTGAAAGCCAGGGTTTGGGAAGTGAATGTTGGCTCCGTTTGCCTATACCTGCTTGATGCAGATTTAGATGATAATACAGAGCAAGATCGTTTTGTTACTCATCACCTTTATGGAGGAGACAATGAAAACCGGCTGAAACAGGAAATATTACTTGGGATCGGAGGTATTAGAGCCTTGAAAAAATTAGGATATCGTTCGGACATGTATCATTGTAATGAGGGACATGCAGCAATGATTGGCGTGGAACGTATTCAGAATTTCATGGTTGAAGCCAGCCTTACCTATGCTGAAGCAAAGGAAGTGGTTCGTGCGTCAACTCTATTTACAACCCACACGCCAGTACCTGCCGGACACGATTCGTTTCATGAGCACATGTTTAAAACTTACATGGAAACAGTTCCAACTAATCTTGGAATTACTTGGGATGAGTTTGTCATGCTCGGGAAAACAGCTCCTCATGAAGACCATTTCAATATGAGTTATCTTGCTGCAAACCTGTCACAGGGAATCAACGGTGTTAGTATGCTTCATGGAGATGTGTCCAAAGAGATATTGAAGCATTTATATGAAGGCTATTTGTCGGAAGAATTGAATATTGGCTATGTGACCAATGGTGTTCACTATTCAACTTGGACTGCCAAAGAATGGAAAGACATACATCTGAAATATTTTGGAGATGATTTTACAGAAAATCAGCTTGATTTTGATGTGTGGGAGAAAATATATAAGGTTCCGGATGAAGAAATATGGGAGCTGAAGCAAAATCTTCGCTTAAAGTTAATAGACTATGTGAAAGGTCGTTTTGCAGACAACTGGATGAAACGACATGAAAATCCAAAGCTAATTACAGATATTCTAGGCGAGTTGAATCCAAAAGCTCTGACAATTGGTTTCGCACGAAGGTTTGCGACTTACAAAAGGGCTCACCTGTTATTCCGTAATTTAGACCGCTTGTCTGAAATTGTGAATAATCCGGAACGTCCAATTCAGTTTATTTTTGCGGGGAAAGCACACCCTGCAGATAAAGCTGGTCAGGATTTGATTAAGCATATTGTCGATATTTCAAAACGTCCTGAGTTTCTTGGAAAGATTTTATTCATTCAGAACTACGATATGAATTTGGCCAAAATGCTTCTTCAGGGAGTGGATATATGGCTGAATACACCTACTCGTCCTTTGGAAGCTTCAGGGACTAGTGGTGAAAAAGGAGTTATGAACGGAACTATTCACTTCTCCGTGCTTGACGGATGGTGGGTGGAAGGTTATAAAGAAGATGCAGGCTGGGCGCTTCCTTTGGAGCGCGCATACGATGTGCAGGACTTGCAGGATGAGTTGGATGCAGAGACAATTTATAATCTATTGGAAGATGATATCCTACCTGCTTTCTATGATCGGGGTGAAGACGGAATTCCCGAAAAATGGATTGGGATTGTTAAAAATACAATTGCTCAGGTGGCTCCGAATTTTACAACTTGTCGGATGATCAAAGATTATCAGGACCGGTTTTACACACCACAGGCTGATCGTTATGGAAAGCTTGTTGCAGATGATTTCAAGCTGGCAAAAGAGATGGCCACATGGAAGAATAAAATAGCAATAGCTTGGGATGATATCGAAGTGAAAGAAGTTCAATTTGATGATGGTATCACCAATGCGTTGCGAATCGGAGAAGATTACCCTGCAAAGGTAGTTGTTGATTTGAAAGGACTTTCTCCTGAAGAAATAGGACTTGAAATTGTGATCACTGAGAATGGATTGGATGATGATCCTGAATTACGGGAACGTAAAGAGTTTGACGTTGAAAGTACAGATGGAACCCTTACCACTTATTCCATGAAGTTGAACCTGATCAATCCGGGGGCATATAATTATGCGCTTAGAATGTTCCCTAAAAATGAGCATTTACCGCATCGTCAGGATTTTCGTTATTTAAGATGGATTTAAACAATCTGATATAGAGTGTTTTTGAAGGCTGCCTCGTTGAGGCGGCCTTTAATTTTTGTGGAAATTTTAATTGTAACCATTCAATAAAGAGATATTCGATGAAGTATTTTTTTACTTAATATTTCTTGGATGGTGAGTATTTGAGCGTTGGAGGTAGTATAAACAACAGGAGAATTATTAATCTAAAAAAAATACGCTAGATGAAAAGACAGTTTGTCGTGATAGGAGTGTTTATTGTATTAAGTATTATTCAATTAAAGTCAATTGCACAATCCAGCGATGTTTTTCTTCAGTGGAGTGAAAAGACATTTGCACAAATTGAGCGCGATTTTCGCTTGTCGGGTAGTAATCTTTATAGGGAAAATACCGGAAGTCAGAATATTGCTTTTAATTGGCCACAAGGTGTACAGTTGCATGCATTAATTGCCGCTGGGAAAATTGAAGATGCGGAAGCGTTAGCGAATGAAATGCATGAAAAATATTGGTGCTATTTTAACAATATTTGGGCTTATAATTCCTCAGCAAATAATTGTGGTGACCGTTATTATGACGATAATGCGTGGATAGCCAAAGCTCTTGTCGAATTGTACTTTGAAACAAATAATGATACGTATCTGGACAGGGCAAAAGAAGTCATTGCTTTTAGCATGAGTGGCGAAAATCATGAAGGTGATGATCCGGCTGGTGGGATTCGCTGGCATGAAGGTGATCCGGGGCAATGCCTGTGTTCAACGGCTCCTACGATGACGACTAATCTAATGATTTATCAGGCAACTGGAGAAGCAAAATATTTGGACGATGGGAAGCGCCTTTACGATTGGGTGAGGGCCAATCGTTTTGGACTTGGCGGAGGATATCGTGGCTATGAAAATGCGGTGATAACGCAAGCTGCAATTCGTGTGTACGAAATTACTGAAGAAAGCAGTTATTACGAAGATGCCCGTCATATGGGATTGGCTATGGAAACTGTTTACATCGATTATAACAACCACGCTCTTCATGAGACAGGTCAGTGGGGAGGTCATGATATGACTGCTGCGTACTTTGATTTATATGAGTTGGATGGAGATATCAACTGGCTGAATATTGTATCAGGTTATCTCACATTTTTACACAATAATTGCAAAGACTTACTTGGAAGATATCCCGAGGATTGGAGCGATGCAGATGCGCAAGGTGATCCTTCCTTGCTATATCAGGCTTCAGTGGCACGAGCTTATGGTCACATGTCAAATACGCCGGGAGGAAGTCCGAAATATCCGGATCCGGTAGCTATTTACAGGGATATTGATTTTGACGGTTTTTATTCTGCAGGTCTCTCAATTGGTGAATATACAGCAGCTGATTTGGAATTTTTGGGGATGCCTGACAATTCAATTACCTCGTTTAAAGTCCGTCCCGGATATCGAATTACTTTGTATAAAGAAGATAATTTCCAAGGACAATCAATGACTAGAACTTCTGATACAAATTGGATTGGAGGTGATTTTAATGATGTTGTTAGCTCCATACTTGTGGAGGTAGTTGATACTTTTGCTATTGCCTATTCTGACTGCAATTATTCTGGAAAAGCAGTTAATCTGCCAGCCCGGGATTACACATTAGCTGATTTACAGGCTCGAGGAATCAATCAGAATGATATTTCTTCAATACAGGTTGGGGAGGGCTATCAGGTAACTTTATTTAAGGGCAAAAATTTAGATGGTGATTCTTTTACGGTTCCAAATGATATCGAGTGCCTTGAAAGTGAGAGTTGGAATGATAGTACTAATTCTATCCGGATTGAGTGCAGTGCTGATTTAATTGTACCTTATTTAGCAATTAATGATGGAGAACTAGAGCAAACATCAACAGCAGAAGTATTTGTCGGAGGTTCTGTGAAATTTTCACCTCAACCTGAAACAGGTGGCAGCTGGTCATGGATTGGACCAAAATTGGCCAGAAATACACGCGAGGTAATTCTTGAAAATATTGAACCCGGACAGTCTGGAAATTACATTGTTTCCTATATCAATAATGATGGGCTCGCACAGGAGTATGAATTTACTTTAAATGTACAAACCACAGTTGCGACAATATTCGCGGATTGTGATTTTGGTGATAACGGAATAAAACTCACTGTTGGTGACTATGATATGTTTGCACTGAATAGTATTGGGATGGCAAATGATGATATCTCGTCAATAAAGATTGCTTCTGGTTTTGAGGTTGAAGTTTTTTCAGATTACAACTTTTCAAATAATGCTCAAACTCTTTTTGATGATGATGATTGTCTGGACGATGACGGTATTAATAACTGGATTTCATCCTTGATAGTTCGGGAGAAATCAACCCCAACTGGTGTCGCATTAACTGGTGCGTCAAAAAATTCTGATCTTTTGATTTATCCGAATCCCGCGAATAATAGATTGCATGTCGAGTTTGAAGGATCAGTTGAGAAGATGAATTTTTCTATCTATAACAATAGTGGACATCTGTCAATGAAGGGGCAGCTTTATTCGAATTGGATTGATATTTCATCGTTAGATACGGGATTATTCTTTCTGGTAATTCAAACCGATAATGAAACTTTGAATACCAAGTTTATAAAGAAGTAAATACAAACTATATCAACAAAGAATGGCTGATCCTGCAAGATCAGCCATTCTTTGTTTTCGCGGTTTCAGGAATAGATTTTCCAGTTAAAACTTTTGATTCTCATCAGGTCCAGGATTGGCATAAGCCGGATCTTTTGCACGGATATAGATTTCTCCATTATCCAATACTTTTACTTCTAAAGGAACAATTGTAGTACCTCGTTGATTAATGGTTTGAGCAGTTTCTGAAAGGTCTCGGGTCTCAATCCCGTCTTGTGAAACAGGGGGAATGTCTCCATTGAAAAAGGCGGTACACCACCATTTTCCATCTCTTGTTTGAAAGGGAGTTCCATGGCCTAAAAATCGACCAGCAAATTTCCTGGGGCCATACTCTCCGGTAATTTCATCTGCAACGCAGTAGTACAAATTATACGAACCTTTTCTTCCTAAATCAGTAGACCATGCGGTTCCAAATGAAACATATTTACCTCCAATTTTTCTCATGGTTGCACCTTCATGTCCAATTCTGCTAATCAATTTTCCTGGTTTTTCAGGGTCTGGACGCTCACTGGCAGGCTCAATGAAAAAAGGTTTTGTATCAAAACCACTAAAGTCATCCTTTATTTTGGCAGTATATGTATTGGCCCAAAGTGCGTACCAACTTCCATCATCATCCTGAAATAAGGATGGATCATGTTTTAGGTCAAAAGCTTTTCCCATAGGATGTGTCCATGGTCCGGAAACCTGAAGTCCTTTTGTGAATGCCAGGCTGCTCACCGCACCCGGACAATGAACTAAAGCCCAATGATCTTTAATCCAGTGAATTTCGGGAGCCCATATTACATCTTTATTTCCACGCTTTGCCAGTTTTTCCTTGAATTCGTCTCTGTATTGATAGGTGTCTTCGACCGTGTAAGGAGTTTCTAAATACTCCCAATCTATGAGGTCTTTACTTCGCCACAGTTGAACGGTTGCTCCAACAATACTTCCTTTAAATAAACCTTTGTTATAAGGTTCCGTTTTTTCTCTTGGATCATTTGGGTTGGGAGTGGTGCCGGTTAGGTAATAATAGTCATCAGGACCTAAAATTATGTATGGGTCACGAATCCAATGATCTTTTATGAATAAAGCGTGATCGTGCGATTTCAAGCCTGATTCTATTTCAGCACGCGTGTTTACAGGAGCGATTGGTGCAAAAGCAACTTGTGCTGTTCTTTCCTGGGCAAATGTTACCAGGCTGGTGAAAATAACAGTAAATCCAACTAATATTTGTTTCATTTTGATTCTCTCCATTTTTGATTTATAAGCTGGACGTAAAAATATAGAAAAACTATTAAATCGCAGAAACTAGGTTAGTCGAGCGAACGGAAAAAATCCCAAATAACGTAACAGGCATTAATTTCCCTTGATGTATTTCCTATAATTTTCTTCCCCAAATATTGTTTGCCACCTGGCCATGTATGACCACCTCCATTTATTTTGTATAGAGTTAGAGCTCCTCTTGGTGAGCAGCTTGAATACTCGAAAATGCTCACCGTAGTGCCATCAATTTGATTGTTGTTGGGGAGATCAATTTTGGGGTGTGCTTGCATGCAGCCATTGTGTTCGTTCCAGAAATCAATAAAAGCATCTGTCGAAATAATTTCACCTCTTGATCTTCCAAAAACCATAATTTGGCCTCCTTCATAAGGTACTAACTTATCATCTGTTCCATTCATTACCAAAACGGCTACTGGTTTTTGAGGATCACATTGGGGAAGATATTCCTTCGATAGTGTAGCAGTAAGTATTGCTCCGCCTCTGAAAAGGTCTGCCCTGTCGCAAAGCAATCTTGAGGACATAAAGCCACCATTTGACATTCCTGCGGTGAAAATTCTGTTTGTATCGATCGGAAATCTTTCAATAAGTGATTCGACTATTTTTGAGATAAAACCAACGTCATCAATGTATTCATTTCCATGTTTAAGGTTTTGGGTTCTTCCATCGTTCCAGTTTTTACTTACAGCATTCGGATATACAACGATGAATCCATATTGGTCTGCTAATCTATTAAATTCCCCAAAAGTAAGTTTCACGGTTCCCCCGGCAGTTCCTCCACCTCCATGCAGGTGAAATAATAAGGGCAGTGTTTTGTTGGTTTCAAATGAAGGTGGGAGATAAATTAAATAGTCTCTTTTTATACCTTGCCATGTCAAATCTTCTTCAATTAGATGACCTTGATTTTGTGATTGAGCAATCGATGGTAAAGACAATAAGCTAAAAAGCAGGAGAATTATCTTGATCATGATCAATTTGTTTGTCATGTAACAGAACGTGACGAGTTTATCCTTTGGTATATTTACAACAGTTTAATTAGTTCGTGCGAAAGTTACTAATCTTCAATTTTAAGTTTGCTTACCACTATTTTATATCCGTCAGAATCTTATATTATAATTCCGTTATTCTTCCAATATGGATTAGCTGGCGATAGTTTTTCAATACTATTAGAATTGATATTTAAAATTATTTGCTTGTACTCTTTATTGCTTTTGGGATAAAATACCAACAGGTCATCTTCGTCAAACTGATGTTCAGCCTTTTTGCTCGATTCCGTAAATTCCAGGTGCCAGTCAAATCCTTGAATTCCTAGAAAAATTCCATTGTAATCGTCATGATTTTCAAACCTGCCTAAAACCTCGAAGTTTAAAATATCACAATAGAAATCAGCTAATTTTTTCAAGTTGTTGGTATGTCATGCAATTCTAACTATCATATACGGATACAGATTTTTAGTATTTCTGATCTAGTTTTAGTACCTGCTTTTTGTTTTTGTCAACATTTATAAAGCGCATTAGTAGTAACATCACCAATGCTAAAGGGGTACAGGATGAAAGTATATTTTTCCAATGTAATTTAATATTTAATCATTAGTAACACAGATCAGGTACCTCTTGAGTAAGTTTTTAGTTGTAAACAATGGAATCGATAAAATGCTCATTTCTAGTGAATATTATTTCAATTAAAATGAACAGGACAACATTTTTGGCAATATATTTTTGTATTTTGAAAGGTGTTATTTGTCTTTTGCATAGCTGTAAAATAAATTTAAATTTGTGCGTAATCTAAATAAATGTTCATGGCTGCTGAAAAAAACGTAGGCGAAAAAATCAAGCAAATTCGCGAATTAAAGAAGGTAAGTCTGGAAGAACTTTCGGAACGTACCAACCTTGACATTGCTTTAGTTAAAAAAGTAGAAGACGAGAAAGTGGTTCCGTCTTTAGCCCCGCTAATTAAGATAGCACGAGCACTGGGCGTACGCCTGGGGACATTCCTTGATGATAGTGATCAGCTCGGGCCAGTTGTTGTTCGTGCCGAAGAACATGCACAGGGTGTACGGTTCGTTTCTCAGGGGGCTGAAGCACGTGAGCACCTCAACTTTCTCTCGTTGGCATCGGATAAGGCTGGGCGTCATATGGAGCCATTCATTGTAGAAATTGAACCGAGTCAACAGTCTGATTATATGCTTTCGTCGCATGAGGGTGAAGAGTTTATCTATGTATTGGAGGGGGAAGTTGAAATTAACTATGGGAAAGATGTCTATTTGCTAAAAAAAGGAGACAGCATTTACATGGATTCCATTGTGTCGCACAACGTGCATGTTGGAAGTAATTTGCCTGCCAAGATTTTGGCTGTGGTTTACGCTCCATTCTAAGAAATTTTTTCTGAATTAAATCGAGAAACATGCAATTACTTGATTATACTTTAGGTGGTATTCTTGAAAAATATGCTTTTGAAACTCCAGACCAGGATTTCATGGTATATCCAGATCGTAATCTACGTTTTTCTTATGCTGAATTTAATGATCGCGTTAACAAATTAGCCAAAGGGCTAATGTATGCGGGAGTTAAAGAAGGCGATCATGTAGGTATTTGGGCGAATAATGTGCCCGATTGGTTGACCTTCATGTTTGCTACTGCCAAAATAGGGGCTGTATTGGTGACCATCAATACCAATTATAAGCTGGCAGAGTTGGAATATTTGCTCAATAATGCAGACATACACACTCTTTGTTTAGTTGATGAATACCGGGATAGCGATTACATAAACATGATTTTCGAGTTGGTTCCCGAACTAAAAACACAGACGAGGGGAAACCTTAAATCCGAACGATTCCCGGCACTTAAAAATGTGGTTTATATTGGGCAGGAAAAGCATCGTGGAATGTATAATACTGCTGAACTTATCCTTCTCGGAGCGCATTTAGATGAGTTGGAACTGGAGGAAGTTAAGTTGAGAGTCAATACGCATGATGTGGTGAATATGCAATACACTTCTGGTACTACTGGATTTCCAAAAGGAGTAATGTTGTCTCATCATAACATTTTAAACAATGGGTATTCGGCTGGAGAATGCATGAAATATACCGCAGATGATCGATTGCTTCTTTGTGTTCCTTTGTTTCACTGCTTCGGATGTGTCTTGGCGGTTTGTGCCATTGTTACTCATGGGGCGACAATGGTTATTACCGAAGATTTTGATCCATTAATGGTTTTGGCGTCAGTTGAAAAGGAAAAATGCACGGCTCTTTATGGAGTTCCTACCATGTTTATTGCCGAATTGAACCACCCAATGTTTGAAATGTTCGATCTTACCTCTTTGCGTACTGGAATTATGGCGGGCTCGCTTTGTCCAATTGAAACCATGAATCAGGTGATGACAAAAATGCATTGCAAGGAAATCATCATTGTGTATGGCTTGACTGAATCGTCACCGGGTATGACTGCTACACGTACTCATAATTCTCCCGAGGTTCGTTCTACTACTGTTGGTTTTGAGTTCCCCAATGTTGAGGTGAAAATTGTAGATCCGGAGACCGGCGAGGAATGTGCAGAGGAACAGCAGGGTGAAGTTTGTTGTCGGGGGTACAATGTGATGAAAGGTTATTATAAAAATGAAGAGGCAACTCGTAAAGCAATTGATGAAGATGGCTGGCTGCACTCTGGCGACTTGGGGGTGAAAACCGAAGATGGTTTCTATCGAATTACTGGCCGTATCAAAGATATGATCATTCGAGGTGGAGAAAATATTTATCCTCGTGAGATAGAAAATTACCTATTTAAAATGACCGAAGTTGAATCTGTTGAGGTTGTTGGTGTTCCAAGTCCTAAATATGGAGAGCAAGTTGGTGCATTTATCAAGTTGAAGGCAGGACAGTCATTAACAGAGGAAGCTGTACAGGAATACTGCCGAGGGCAAATTGCACGGTACAAAATACCTAAATATGTTTTCTTTGTCGATTCATATCCTATGACTGCTAGCGGCAAAATTCAAAAATATAAGTTGAAGGAGATCGCTCTTGATCTGTTGAAAGAAAAAGGTATTGAGGTAATATAGTCGGTTTGCTTTTAAAGTGACTTATTATCAGATGCTTTCTTCCTGATTGCTCTGGTGATACTATGTTTGTGTCATGATGTCATTGAAATTTATTTTGGCACATGAATTGACACATCTACATGTATCAATAATTAAATACATAAGGATATGCTTCATACAAACTTAAAACATGTTCTGTCAAAAGATGAACATCAAAAATTAATTGAGGAAAACGAAAATGTAATGATCTGTTGCGGTCGAATGGGACCAATGTGTATTCCAGTATATGCAGCGATGGGAGAATTGGAAAACGAAATTGAAAATGTTGTATTTGCTGATATGGAATTTGATATTCCTGATGCGGCTGTTATTCGTAATGCTCCTGAATGTGCTGGTTTTATGGGATTGCCATTTGTTGTTTATTACAAAAATGGAGGATTAGTCCATGCAACAAGTAGTATTCAAAGCAAAGAGCAGATTGAAACTATTCTGAAAGAAAAACTTGTATAAGATAGTTTTATAGGGTAATTATTTTGTTTGATAAAAGGTGGCATTATATAATTGATGTCATCTTTTTTTGTTAGTGACAATCCTCTTTTTTATCTTTTCATAAAAAAGAATGAAAGCAAAAATAGGTCTGTCTCTCAGTGGAGGAGGTGCGAGGGGAATTGCACATATCGGTGTTTTAGCAGCATTAAATAAACATGGAATTGATCCGGATGTGATTTCCGGAACCAGTATGGGAGCATTGGTAGGTGTTTTTTATGCTGCTGGCGTATCTCCCAGTGAGATTTTGGAAATGGTGAAAGAAGAAAGCTTTCATAAAATAATTGGTTGGGCATTTCCTTCCAATGGATTGCTTGACATGAAAAAGGTTCATAAGATGATGGTTGACAAAATCGGGGAAGATGATTTTAAATCATTGAAGAAGCCTTATTTCTGCGCAGTTTCAAACCTAAATACCGGAAGAGTTGAGATTATTTCTGAAGGTAAGCTCTTTCAATTTGTCCTTGCTTCTGCGTCGATTCCAATAATTTTTGAACCACAGACTATTAATGGACAAACATATGTTGATGGAGGTTTGTTAAACAATCTGCCGGTAGAACCGCTACTAGATCACGCTGATATTATTATCGGAGTGCATGTGAATCACAATGCTGAAATGGAGAAGGTCGAAGGGATGAAAACGATTGCTGAACGTTGTTTTCGTTTAGCAATTGGACAAAATGTGAGGGATAGTTTTGATTTGTGTGATTTCATAATTGATCCGCCAAAAGTTAGGGAATATAGCACATTTGATTTTAACAAGGCCGATGAAATCTACCAGATTGGTTTTGATGAAACAGAAAATATGATTCTTGATTTAGAGAAGGTAATGAAAGAGAAGAAAAAGCGAGTAAAAGATTAATTTTAAGAATCTTTCGATAAAAATTGAACAAACATGCTCTAAGCTCCTTAACTTTGTATAGTCATTTTAAAATCAGTAAAATGAATAAACTAGTATTTCTTATTGCTCTTTTTGCTTTATTTTCCTGTCAGAATAAAAAAATTGACCGCATGCAGTTTGTTCAGGATAGTATCCGGCAAGTTGCAGAAGAGAAAGATTCAAGTATTACATCGTTTATTTCAGTGATGAACGAGATACAGATGAACCTTGATTCAATAAGGCATATTCAGGAACTGGTGAAAATGCAGACGAATAGTGGAACTGAATTAAGAAAGGATACAAGATCTGATATTTTGGATGATATTAAAATTCTGCATGATTTACTAATCACAAACAAAGAACTGGTTGCTAAACTGGAAGACGATCTCAATTCTTCCAAGAATAAAATAGGCGGATTGCAGAAAACCATCATGTATTTGCATAAGCAAATTGAGGAAAAGGATACTGAAATAACTGAACTTAGTGGTAAGCTTGATAAGCTCCAGTTGGATATTGCCGGGTTGAATAAAACAATTACGGAGTATAAGGAAGAGGAAGTTAAAAAGGAAGAGATAATTGCGGAAAAGGAAAAAACCATTGAGAGGCAAGACATCGAGATTCATAAGGGATATTTCGTGTGTGGTACGCTTAAAAAGTTAATTGAATTAGGAGTTGTTGAGAAAGAAGGAGGTTTATTTGGAATTGGGAGAACGATTAAGTTTAAGAAGGATTTTAATCCCAATGCTTTTACGTTAATAGACATTCGCGAGTTAAAAGAGATTTCTCTTAATTCCAGGAAAGTTCAGGTGATAACAACACATCCCGAAGGTTCTTTTGAATTGATAGGAGAAGAAACTTTTGAGAGCCTCCGGATTATAGATTTTCAGAAATTTTGGGAAACCTCGAGATATCTGGTGGTAGCTCTCGATTAGAATATTAATTTCTTTATGATATAGAATCCTCTGCCTTTTGGCTGGGGATTTTTTGTTTTTTCAAAGGCTTGTTAAATCGCTGATTGATTACTATCTGTTTGATTCATTAGAAATTCATTAAGAATATCTTTACAATTTTTAACAGGACCCCATGTAACTTTTAATCTTTTCACCAGTCTTTATTATTGAAAACAATTATTACAGGAAACAAACAAGTAAGTCTTGAAGCCATGAAAAACCAATTTCAGAAAGTTACATTAGTCCTCGTAGTTTTGGTTGCATTTTTAACCAGCATACAAGCAAAAAACGCAACGGAGTTTAGTTTTGATTTAGCAAGTGATCCAGTGTTGGAAATTGAAGAATGGATGGTTCAGGATGAATACTGGACATCCAGTTTTGAAGTTGCCCCGGATGAGGTTGACCAGGAACTCAATCTTGAACAGTGGATGGTAGAAGATTGTTATTGGAAATAAGATTTGTGGGGTGACTTTTGATGGATAATCAAAAGTGGATGGTTGATTAGAAAAAGGGGCCGAAAGGCCCCTTTGTTATTAGATTGGTTTTATTTCAATCATCAGAAATTTTTTGGGAATCTTATCCCCTGCTTTAACGTTAATCTTTACAATTTTGCCGTCAAAAGGCATCTCAACGTTATTGTGCATTTTCATCGCTTCCAGGATAAGCAGCGTATCACCTTTTTTTACTTTTTCACCTGTTTTAATGAACACATCAATGATTGTTCCAGGAATGAAAGAGTAAATATGGTTGAAATTTGGCTCTTCCCAGTTTACACGGTTTCTGTATTTATTGGTATACTCAGTTTCATATACAGCACTATGCACGATGATGACTTCCTTCTTTTTATTTGCCATGAGTCGCTAATTTAGTTTAAAATGGAGGAATACCATGTTTCTTGCTTGGTCCCGAAACTGATTTGTTTGCTGATACTTTCAACGCGTGAAGTAACATTTTTCGAGTTTGTTCAGGCTCAATTACTTCATCGATATATCCTTTCGCTGCAGCAACATATGGGTTGGCAAATTTGTCTTTATATTCCTGGATCTTCAATTGACGCATAGCTTCAGGATCTTCTGCTTCTGCGATTTCCTTACGGAATACAATGTTTGCAGCTCCCTCAGGTCCCATAACTGCAATTTCAGCAGTTGGCCATGCAAACACAAAGTCAGCACGCAAGTGGCGAGAGTTCATTGCAATGTATCCTCCACCGTATGCTTTACGGATAATTACAGTAATTTTTGGAACTGTAGCTTCACTGTAGGCATAAAGTATTTTAGCTCCGTGACGGATAACACCAGCATGTTCCTGATCGGCTCCAGGTAAATATCCTGGAAGATCTTCCAACGTAACGATTGGGATATTAAATGCATTACAGTAACGAATGAAACGCGCTGCTTTATCTGAGCTGTCGCAATCAAGAACACCAGCCAATACTTTTGGCTGATTAGCCACATATCCAACAGTTTCACCATCCAGACGTCCAAATCCAATCACCACGTTAGGTGCAAAATGCTCCATAATCTCGAAAAATTCTGACTTATCAGAAATTGCCTCGATAATGTCGCGAATATCATATGGTAATTTTGGATTGCCTGGAACGATATCTTCAATCTTCTTTTTAGAAGTTGGCTTGGCAGGTTCAACTGCTTTTGCTTTTTGTTGATTATTCCATGGAATAAATGTGATGAGTTTTTTGATTTGTTCAAAGCACTCTAATTCACTCTCGGCATAGAAATGTGCATTTCCTGTAACTTCAGCGTGTACTTTTGCACCACCTAAGTCTTCCATGGAAATTTCTTCACCTAAAACGGTTTTAATTACACTTGGCCCGGTAATAAACATCTTAGAGATATTATTAACCACAAACACAAAGTCGGTCAATGCAGGAGAATAAACAGCACCTCCGGCACATGGTCCCAAGATTACAGAGATTTGTGGGATAACACCTGAAGCTAGTGTGTTGCGGAAAAAGATTTCACCATATCCAGCCAATGAATTAACACCTTCCTGAATACGAGCACCACCAGAGTCATTGATACCAATTAATGGAACTCTCATTTTCAGAGCGTGATCCATAATTTTAGTGATTTTACGAGCGTGCATCAATCCCAAAGAACCACCTGCAACAGTAAAATCTTGTGCGAAGATACAGACAGGTGAACCATAAATAGTTCCGGTACCGATGATTACACCATCACCATGAAGTACCTTTTTTTCCATATCAAAATCGCGTGCAACATGCTCGACAAACATGTCATACTCATGAAATGAACCCTCGTCGAGGATATATAAAATCCGTTCGCGGGCGGTGAGTTTCCCCATTGCAACTTGCTTTTCAATGGCTTTTTCACCTCCGCCCTTGATAACTTCTTCTTTCCTTTTCCTAAGGTCAAGGATATTCCGTTTCAACGACATAGAATATAGTTTTAATTAAAAAAAATTCTCCGGGCGACCGGAGCTTTCCTGTTTTAAGTATTATTGTTTTAAGTAATACGGGGCAAAATTATAATTTTTTCATTCACAAACATGTTTTATAAAACATTTGGTGATTTTATCATACTATGCTGGTATTATTTGGTTTTGAACTATTTTACTAATAGTTTGAAATTTTCGCTATCGACTTGCCCATCTGTATATGTACGCTGCTATCCCGCCAAAAAATATGTTCGGTATCCAAACGGCAATAGAGGGCGGAATACTTCCTGATACGGCAAATACAGTAGAAATTTGCATGAATAAGATGTATGAGAAGCTAAACAGGATTCCCAGCCCGAGATGCAGTCCAATGCCTCCTTTTACTTTTCGGGATGCCAGGCAGGCTCCAATTAATGTGAGAATAAAAGCAGAAAACGGTTGCGATCGTCTTTTGTGTTTTTCTATTTCGTATTCTGTCGTGTTGACTCCTCGAAGTCTTAAATCCTTAATTTCCTTATTCAGTTTTGGAAGAGACATGGTTTCAACAACATTGTGAATTACCCGATAGTCGTCAGGAACCATGTTTAATGTAGTGTCAATTTCCGAGCCTGATGTGATCGTTTCCTCGGTCCCATCGATGTCACGAATGATGTAATCATGGACTGTCCACTTTTTATCTTCCCGGTCCCATTTTATGTACCTGGAGCTTAGCTTGGATACAAGCTTCCGACCTTCAAATTTCTCAATAGTGAAATTATATCCAACATCGCTGGCTGTATATGATTTCATATATATGTATACTCCCGGTGATAATTGACGGTGAATATCTGTTTGAAATTCTGCTCGTTTATTTTCGATGTATGCATTTCTGAAATCAACCCTTTTTTTATTTGCAGGCGGAATAACGTAATTCCCTAACATGTAAGAAAAAACTGCGATTACAAAAGCAGAAATCATAAAGGGGAGCATTAATCTCCGAAAAGAAACTCCACTACTCAAAATGGCGATGATCTCAGAGTTGTACGCCATTTTTGATGTGAAGTAAATAACTGCAATAAAAGTAAATAGCGAGCTGAAAAGATTGGCAAAGTATGGGATGAAATTTAAATAATAATCAAAAATGATCATTTTAATTGAAGCATCTTTCGATAGAAATTCATCCAGGTTTTCAGAAATGTCAAATACCATTGCAATGCTGATAATTAGTGCGATGGCATAGAAAAAAGTTCCCAAAAACTTCTTTGTAATGTACAAGTCGATCGTTTTAAACCCAGAAATTTTCATATTATAATCGTTGTGCGATTTTTTTAACCATTACTTCTTTCCAACTTTTAAATGTGTCGGCTAAAATTTGTTTTCGTGCTTCTTTAACCAGCCAAAGGTAAAAGGCCAGGTTATGCTGGCTTGCAATTTGTGCACCCAGCATTTCATTCGAAATAATTAAATGACGTAAAAATGCTTTTGAATATTGTTGATCAACATACGATGTTCCATTTGGATCCACCGGAGAAAAATCGTCAGCCCATTTCCTGTTTTTAATATTGATGATTCCCTCACTAGTAAATAACATTCCATTTCTTCCATTTCTAGTTGGCATCACACAGTCAAACATGTCGATACCCCGGTCTATAGCTTCAAGAATATTTACGGGTGTTCCAACTCCCATTAAATAGCGTGGTTTGTCTTTTGGTAAAATAGGATTCACTACTTCGATCATTGCGTACATATCGGCTTCTGGCTCACCTACCGATAGTCCGCCAATTGCGTACCCATCACTAGGAAAAGTTGTCACATGCTTTGCTGCGATCTCTCTTAAATCATGATATACGCTTCCCTGAACGATTGGGAATAAGGATTGCTTGTGTCCATAAAGTGGCTGAGTCTTCTCCATTTGGTTATAGCAGCGATCAAGCCATCGCTGTGTCAACTCCAACGATTTTTTAGCGTAATCATATTCAGCATCACCGGGAGTACATTCATCAAAGGCCATAATGATATCTGCGCCGATTTTGCGTTGAATATCAATGACACTTTCAGGCGTGAATAAATGTTTTGATCCATCAATGTGCGACTGGAATTTTGCACCTTCTTCAGATAGCTTTCTAATGTCTCCCAGTGAAAATACCTGGTAGCCACCACTGTCTGTTAGTATAGGCCCATCCCAGCCATTGAATTTATGAAGTCCGCCTGCTTGTTGTATAATGTCAGTTCCCGGTCTTAAATACAGATGATAAGTATTTCCCAGTATAATTTGAGCCTGAATATCTTCCTTTAAGTCTTTTTTATGAATTCCTTTTACTGAACCAGCTGTACCGACAGGCATAAAAATAGGTGTTTCAATTTTTCCATGCCCGGTGACAAGCGTTCCTGCCCTGGCTTCTGAGTCAACTGCTTGATGATGAAGCGTAAAATCCATGTCCTTTTTTTTGAGTGCTCAAAGATAACTATAAAAGTTATATGACCTTAAAATGAAACTTAGTGCTGACTGTTAATTAAAATTAAATATACCGTGTGAAACCAAGGCTGATTGTTATTTTTGTGAAAAAAATATTGTGTGGAGTTAACAAATTTAATAGGCCGTAATTTACTCGAATGGACTCTTTTGGGAGTGTTTGCATTTAGTTTCCTGTTGCAGATTTTTTACCTGATTTATTTTTATACAAGGTTGCTTCGAGTGAAACAACCAGAGAGAAAAAAGCTGGAAGAGTCAATTTCTGTTTTGTTGTGTATAAGAAATGAAGAAGATCGAATTTTAAGGGTTCTGGAAAGTATAAATGAGCAATCATATTTGCCTTATGAGCTTATTGTGGTTGATGATTTTTCGGAAGATCGCACCTTGCAGTATATTGGTTCTATTGCCAAAAAATACCCGAGAACAAGGATCACTTCACTTGGACAGGAGACGCGTTTTTCTGAGAAGATTTCCTTGAATTTAGGGCTGAAGGCGAGTAAAAATGATTGGGTGCTATACCTACCGGTATCATTTGAAAAACTTAATCCGGATGTATTGACTAATATGAATTATCGAATAGCTGATGACGTTGATGTGGTTATTGGTTACACTAATTATAACCCATTAAAAGGCGGAGTGAACAGACTTTTGCGCATTGAACGTTTTTGGGAATTTATGCGCTCAGCAGGTTATTCAATGGCAGGGTTGCCTTTTGTGTTCTCAGAGTACAATATTTGTTTCAATAAGAATTTGTATTTCGATCATGATGGGTTTAAGGGAAAATTGAACCAGTATCATGCGAATCTGGAACTTATTTTAAATGAACACATGAAGAAAGTTGAAATTTCGTTTTCTGAAGAAAGCTTTATTCATGAAGATGAACCGGTTCAGGCGCAAGATTACACCAATTTGATTCGCAAGGAAATGTTGCTGAGAAAAGCTTTAGGGTTTAAGCGACGTACTCTTTTGTTGTTGGAAGATTTTTCAAGATTATTGTTTGTTGTGTCATTTGTTTTGTTGCTGATATTCAAGTTGCAAGCTTGGGTTTACACTACTTCGCTGTTTTTGTTGTTAAATATTCTCTTCATTATTATTGTTAAAAATGTAGCTGACCGTTTGAATGAAGAAAAAATCTTCATATCTTCGTTTGTATACATCCTGATAAAACCGTTGATCAACATATACCATTTTGTAAGAATGTATGTTCAAGATCAAAGAAGTAAATGGAACTAAATACAAATTTATCGGATAAGGCTCAACAGGATTTTGTTTTAGTTGAGGCTGCCTTGAAAGGGGATGAGAAGGCTTTTGCCAGATTGTTAAGTAAATACAAGGACGCCATTTACTTCATGTTGCTAAAGATGGTCAATAATAAAAGTGACGCTGAAGATTTGACTATTGAAGCATTTGGTAAAGCATTTAAAAACCTCCATCAATATTCTCCCCATTACGCATTTAGTACCTGGCTTTTTAAGATAGCGTCAAATAATTGCATCGATTTTTTACGAAAACGACGCGGAGTACATGTTCCGATTGACAATAATCAAGATGGAAATGATAACGAGCAGCCAGTAAAACTTAAATCGGGAGAACCAAACCCTGAGCAAAAGATGATCCGGATTCAAAAGGCGATTTTGCTTCGCAGGGTGGTTCGAAGATTGAAACCTCGATACCGAACTTTGGTAGAACTTCGATATTTCCGCGAATTTTCATACGAAGAAATTGCAAAAGAGCTAAATTTGCCGCTTGGAACAGTGAAAGCTCAATTATTTAGAGCCCGAGAAATGCTGTTTAAAATGATTGAATCGACCGAGATGGACGATCAGGAGGATTAGCTTTTATGGACATAATCAAAAAATATTTCCCGAATCTTTCGGAAAAGCAACTTGAGCAGTATGCTGCTTTGGGCGAACTTTATCAGGAATGGAATGAAAAAATCAATGTGATTTCCCGAAAAGATATCGAGGGATTGTACGAACGACATGTTCTGCATTCGCTTGGAATTGCAAAAGTCATTGAGTTTAGACCCGGGACTTCAACTATGGATGTGGGTACTGGAGGAGGATTTCCAGGTATTCCGCTGGCAATTATGTTTCCGGAATCGAATTTTCATTTAGTTGATTCTATAGCCAAAAAAATCACGGTTGTTAATGGAGTGAAAGAGAGTCTCGGTCTTCAAAATGTTACTGCTGAGCAGAATAGAGCTGAGAAGGTTGACGGCCAATTTGATTTTGTTGTAAGTAGGGCTGTTACTGCATTTCCAAAATTTGTTTCATTGGTTAGAAAGAAAATCAAAATAAAAAATCAAAATAAACTTCTAAATGGTATTTTGTATTTAAAAGGAGGTGATTTTCAGGAGGAGCTGGAACCCTTTGTAAATCAGGTGAAAATCTATTCGTTGAGTGCTTATTTTGACGAGGAATTCTTTGAAACAAAAAAAATGATCCACTTAATAATTAAAAATCGCAGAAAATAAACTTCATAATTTTGGAGAGAATCAAAAAAGATTTATTTTTGCAGTCCGAATTGAGCGGAGTATATTCAAAATAAAAATATTGACCAATGAAAAGGACATTTCAACCATCAAACAGAAAGCGCAAAAACAAACATGGTTTTCGCGAAAGAATGTCTTCAGTGAGCGGACGTAAAGTATTAAAAAGTCGTCGTGCAAAAGGAAGAAAAAAATTGACTGTTTCTGACGAACCAAGACACAAGCGTTAAGAAGATATATTGATTGATGATCAATCATGGAAAGGTAAAGAATGCTAAATTCTTTACCTTTTTGTGTTTATGCATGTCTGATTTCGTTTTGCAAATCAATTCTGACTATTTTATTTTCGGGTTTCCACATACTAAATTTTAAGCTATTTTTGTTTTTCAGAAGAACTAATACGCTTTCACCATGAGTTTGAAATCTTATCTTTTAAGTAAATCTTTTTGGAAAAATTTATTGTATGCTATTGCTGCAACAGTAGCTGTGCTGTTAGTTACTATGTTTGTAATCCGGATTTATACAAATCATGGTGAATCTTTCGCCGTTCCTGATTTTTCAGGAATGAAAATAGAGCAGGTGAAAGAATTGGTAAAATCGAAAGATCTTGATTTTGAAATAGCGGATTCTCTTTATTTGCCAAATGCAGAGCCTGGGTCTGTTGTTGATCAGGTCCCTGTTAAGGGTTTTTTGGTAAAAGAGGGACGAACTATATTTTTAACAATTTGTGCGGTAAATCCCGAACAGGTTGCCATGCCAAAACTAACCGATATATCATACCGGCAAGCAATGAATTTAATGCAGAGCTTTGGATTAAATGTTGGCGAGCTAACTTACGTTCCATCTGAATTCCCAAACCTTGTTTTGAAACAACAAATAAATGGGGAAGATATTGATGAGGGTATTCTGATTAATAAAGGATCAAGTATTGATTTGATAATTGGAGAGAATAGTGTTGGCGAAAAAACTTTTGTTCCTAATTTAATTGGTGTTACATTGGGGCAGGCAAAATCTGTAATTGCTGAATCATATTTAAATACAGGTGCCGTGATATTTGATGATTCTTGCTCAACGCTGGAGGATAGTGTAAGTGCAAAGATATGGAAGCAAAGACCGGTGGCGGAGGATGGAATGAAGGTTGATCAAGGGAGTCCGATAGATTTGTGGCTGACTGTTGATCAAGATCTACTTGACAAGGTGAATTAAAGAAAAGTTTAGATGCACGAAGAGAAAGAAGATATATTGGATGGTCAGAATGAACCGGAAGAGGGAGAAATGTTTGAGCATTACAAGTTGCTGGTTGATCCGGGACAAAATTTATTAAGAGTTGACAAGTATTTGGTTAACCGCATAGATAATGCATCCAGAAGCCGAATTCAGGCAGCAGCAGATGCTGGAAACATATTGGTCAATAAGAAATCTGTTAAATCAAATTACAAAGTTAAGCCAGGGGATGAAGTATCTATCGTAATGGATTATCCCCGACGTGAGCTTAAGATTGTTCCCGAAGATATTCCACTTAATATTGTTTATGAAGATGACCAGTTGGTGGTTATTAATAAGCAGGCGGGTTTGGTTGTTCATCCAGGTCATGGAAATTATACAGGAACGCTCGTAAATGGATTGGCATATTATTTTAAAGATCTACCTCTGTTTAATAGTGCTGATCCTCGTCCAGGTCTGGTTCACCGAATTGATAAAAATACTTCTGGTTTGATGGTGGTTGCAAAAACGGAACTTGCAAAGAATAAGTTATCAATGCAATTTTTTGAAAAGACTACCAAGCGTGAATATGTGGCGATGGTTTGGGGAGTACCCAAAGAACCGGAAGGAACAATTGAAGGGAATATTGGTCGCAGTCAAAAGGATCGTCAGGTGTTCACAGTTTATCTGGAAGGTGAACATGGAAAAACTGCGGTAACACATTATAAGCTTTTGGAAGATTTAGGATATGTAAGTTTAGTGGCCTGTAGGCTCGAAACCGGGCGTACCCACCAAATAAGGGTCCACATGAAATATATTGGACATCCGCTATTCAATGATGATACTTATGGAGGAGACCAGGTATTAAGAGGTACTACTTTCTCAAAATACAAACAATTTGTCATGAATTGTTTTAAGATTCTTCCCCGGCAGGCATTGCATGCAAAGACCTTGGGATTTGTTCATCCGGTAACGGGTAAAGAGATGTTGTTTGATTCCGAATTGACTTCTGATTTTCAAGGAGCTATAGATAAATGGCGTGACTATATTTCAAATAGAAACCTCGAATAAGAATGAGACCAAACATTGCAGTTATTTATGGAGGAGACTCCTCTGAGTATATTGTTTCCGTTCAAAGTGGAAAAAATGTTTTTCAGTCTATTGATACAGAATTGTTTCATCCATGGCTGGTTGAAATGAAAGGTTTTGAATGGAAAGTATTTGTTGATGGTGATGAAAGCGTTGAGATCGATCGAAGTGATTTTAGTTTCGTGTATAATGACGAAAAAATTAAATTCGATTATGCTTACATTATCATACATGGAACACCTGGAGAAGACGGTATTTTGCAAGGATATTTTGACCTTTTAAAAATACCGTATTCTACCTGCGGAGTTCATTCATCAGCATTGACTTTCAATAAATATTTTTGCAGTAATTTCTTGAAGAACTTTGATGTTCCAATGGCGAAATCTGTACGATTGAAGAAAGGAACTGAGATTGATATACGAAGCATCGTTGGAGAATTGGGATTGCCGGTTTTTGTGAAACCAAATGCAGGCGGCTCTAGCTTTGGGATTACGAAGGTAAAGTCGGTGGAAAAGTTAAAGGAAGCAGTGGAAAATGCATGGAAAGAAAGTGACGAAGCACTGGTTGAAGAATTCATTTTAGGAACAGAATTTACTTGTGGATTGGTTAAATTGAAAAATGAAGAATTCGTATTTCCATTAACAGAAGTGCTTCCCAAAAAGGAATTCTTTGATTTTGAGGCAAAGTATACAAAGGGGATGACCGATGAAATTACACCAGCACGCCTTTCACCTGAGCTTACTCTAAAATGTCAGCAATTAGCATCCAAGGTTTATGATTTATGCAATTGTCAGGGAATTGTCCGAGTTGACTTTATTCTTAAGGAAGAAGAGTTTTATTTCCTGGAAATCAATACAACTCCGGGGATGACCTCAACTAGTTTTATTCCGCAACAGGTCACTGCTATGGGAATGAAACTAAAGACCTTACTTAGCAAGATTATCCAAGATGGATTATCATAAAAATGTGTATAAATTTATCGTATAAAGGAGTCGGGATGGGTCTCCTTTTTTTATACCTTTAAAATTCGTTTGCCTTTGAATTGTTTCTGGTGAACTAACTATTTTTCAATTCGTTTATCAAATTAGACATGGCCACACAGCGCAAAAATCAAAAAGAAAGAAACAATACAGTCGAGCAAATTAATGCTCAATATGGGAAATTACCACCCCAGGCAATTGATGTAGAGGAAGCCGTATTAGGTGCGTTAATGCTGGAGCGAGATGCATATGTGACCATTGCTGATATTATTGATACTGACAGTTTTTATAAAGACGAACACCGAAAAATATTCGAGGCAATTAAATTTTTATCAACTCATGAAAAGCCCGTTGACCTGCTTATGGTTACACAGGAATTGAAAAATCGTGAGCAGTTGGACGAAATTGGAGGTCCACTTTATGTGACTCAATTGACTAGTAGAGTTGCGTCTGCAGCTCACCTTGAATTTCATGCTCGCATCATTGCTCAAAAATATATTCAGCGAGAATTAATTCGTGTTTCTTCTGAAATTCAGGTGAAAGCGTATGATTCGAATATGGATGTGGATGACCTAATTGATTTTTCCGAAACAGCATTGTTTAAAGTTGCAGAGGGAAATATTAAAAAGGAAACTGTGCCGATAAAACCGATCCTGAAGGAGGCTGCGATATTAATTGAGAAAGCTTCGCAGCGAGCTGATGGATTGAGTGGTTCTCCGAGTGGCTTCTCTGCGTTGGATCGAATGACTTCGGGATGGCAAAAGACGGATTTGGTGATTATTGCTGCACGTCCTGCGATGGGAAAAACAGCTTTTGTTCTTTCGATGGCACGAAATATGGCAGTAGAACACAAAGTTCCTGTTGGTGTATTCTCTTTGGAAATGTCATCAGTTCAGTTGGTGAATCGTTTGATTGCGGCAGAAACTGAATTGGGTTCTGAAAAAATAAAAAATGGCCGCTTAGCTGACTGGGAATGGGAACATTTTAACCGCAAATTAAATGTTCTTGAAGACGCTCCTATGTTTATTGATGATACTCCAGCTCTTTCTATTTTTGAATTTCGTGCAAAATGTCGACGTTTGAAAATGCAATATGATATTGGCTGTGTAATTGTAGATTACCTTCAGTTGATGACTGCAGGTGTTGATAATAGAGGAAGTCGGGAACAAGAAGTGAGTATGATTTCCAGGTCACTAAAAGCTATTGCGAAAGAATTAGACATTCCTATATTGGCACTGTCTCAGCTAAACCGTTCGGTTGAATCACGAGAGGGTAAACGACCACAGCTATCGGATTTGCGTGAGTCAGGAGCCATCGAGCAGGATGCTGACTTAGTGTTATTTATTCACCGTCCCGAGTATTATGGAATTACTGAGGATGAGAATGGACATTCGTTGTTAGGAGTGGCTGAAATTATTATTGCTAAACACCGTAATGGGTCCGTGGGTGATGTTCAACTTGCATTCAAGAAGCAACAAGTTAAGTTTTGTGATCTTGAAACAACGATCCCCGATGAAATTGCAGGTGTTGGAATGGGACAGACTTTTAGTTCCAAAATGAATGACGATACCTCTGGATTTCAAATGCCGGTTAATAGTGGCTTTGAACAGGAAAATTCTGATTCTTATGGAAGACCTCAGTCAGATGATGCACCTTTCTAAATTGAAAAGTAAAATCTTATTAACGTTTTTATTCTTGTTTGTTGTTTTTCAAACGCAGGCTGTGTATTTGCTTGTGCCAATGGATGAAAAACAGCACGATCATTTAAAAGCCTACGGAATTGCCTATTGGACTCTGGAAAAAGCGATTGAGGTAAAATGGTTATTGAATTATCGGGGTGGAAGTTTTCTGATCGCCTATGATCAGCAAATAGAGAATGAATGTTTGGTGAGAGGTGTTAGTACTGAGAAAATTGCCGATGTTCAGGCAAATGCTATTCTTGCTGATATTGCACGGCCCGAAGTAAATCAGGATGCTATTAGCATGCAGAAGGCTCCGAAAATTGCTGTGTACTCGCCATCGAACAAACAGCCTTGGGATGACGCAGTAACGCTTGTTCTTACTTATGCAGAAATAGCGTACGATGTAATTTATGATGAAGAAATCTTAACCGGGAAATTAAAAGATTACGATTGGTTACACTTGCATCATGAAGATTTTACTGGTCAGTTTGGAAAATTTTATCGCACATATCAACACATGCCATGGTATCGGGAAGAAGTTGAAACAAACCAGCAACTTGCTGGAAAGATGGGTTTTTTGAAAGTGTCAGAGATGAAGCAAGTTGTCGCCAGGGAGATTCGCCAATATGTTTCGATGGGTGGTTTCCTTTTTGCTATGTGCGCAGCGACAGATACCTATGATATCTCGCTTTCTGCTATGGGGGTGGATATTTGTGAATCCATGTATGATGGGGATCCTGCCGATCCTCAGATGAATGAAAAGCTGGATTTTGAACAGACACTTGCCTTTAAAAACTTTATAATTGAAAAGGATCCTTTCGAATACGAATTTTCTAATATTGATGTAACAGGAACACGTAAAGTCCCACAGAATCAAGACTATTTCTCTCTATTTGATTTTTCTGCAAAATGGGATCCAGTGCCAACCATGTTGACTCAAAACCATAAAAACCTGATTCGAGGGTTTATGGGGCAAACAACAGCTTATGATGAAGATCTGTTAAAGTCAAATGTTTTGGTGATGGGGGAGAATAAAGCTGCGAATGAAGCCAGGTATATTCATGGAGAGCTAGGCAAAGGCTTTTGGACTTTTTACGGGGGGCACGATCCGGAAGATTATCGCCATTTAGTTGGTGATCCTCCAACTGACTTGAGTCTGCATCCCAACTCACCGGGTTACCGCCTTATTTTAAATAATATCTTATTTCCTGCTGCTAAAAAGAAAAAGCAAAAAACTTAATGGTTCTATATCGGATCGCTTTTAATTCTGTAGCCTCTGTCTACTATTTTATGTATTTCAGTTTGTTTCCTCTTATTGCAGGTTCTTTCCCCGGAGAACCATAGTCTTATAGTTGAATAATAAGATGGTAATTTGAACGGTATGTTGTATTCGAATGATTGCTGCCATTTATTTTGAACTGCTTAACTGAAATATAATGGGAGTGAAATGAAAAAACCCGTAGAGTTTAAATCCTACGGGTTCTTTTTTATCGGGTAAGGCAGGAGGGGCTACCTTATAGAAATGTTATCTATGAAATTGAAGGAGAAAGAGTGCCTGCCTCCTGCCTTGTTTTTTTATCTGTTGGGTTTAATTAAGTTTGATTTATCAACCTTAGAAGTAGCTATTCTTGCTGATTTCATAATGGCTGATTTCATAGTTCCATTATCCAAAACCACTTCCTCAGAGAAGGAAGGATAATCGTATCCAACCAAATAATCATTAAGAGAGAATCCATCTTGGAGCAAATCAAACTCCAATATCATTTTTGGAGAATCGCCGCAAACCACGAAAGTTCCTGATCCCTTAATTGTATAAGCATACTCATCACCTTCGTATAAGGTTGTCATATAGTATTGCTCTGGAATAGTAAAACCACCGCTGCTGTTCCAATTGAATTCTATGTCAACTGGTTGCATGTCGATGATTTCTTCAGCCCAGAAGTCGCCAGTCCATTCCGTAAATATTCCGGTAATTTGCAATTTATCACCTGCAAGGCTGGTTACAGTTTGTGATTCATAATCATAACTATCTATGCCAGACCAAGAACCAGCCAAGGTTGCTATATCTGCATTCCACGTTTGAGCTATTGCCTCTTCGAAAGTATAACTTGCTCCATTTTTTGTCAATTTGGCCAATACTGTTCTATAAGCAGAACATGGACTTTGGTTATCCATGATCGATGGAAATTCTAACGTTTCTCCATTTATAGTTCCAATCTGATCAAATTGTAAAGTGGCATCAATTGTAAGAACTGCGTTTAGGTCACCAGCATCAATTGTTGAATAAATATCCGTAGCAATCAGGTATTCTCCATCCTCCCAATCCCCAGGGAGTTTGAATTCTTCAAAGCTAGCGTCATCTGCGTAATCTAAAATTACACCATCCATATCCGTAATTAACAACCTTAAATCAATGGCATCAGTAGGGGCAAGATCAATCTCAATTGCATCTAATATATTGGTGTCCCACGATAACCCAATTACCAAATCATCCGATTCTAGATTGTTTATGGTGAAATTTATTGTTGCAGGTGTTAAACTTGCATTAGCAGTAGTCACATCCCCTACTTGAAGAGTTAGTGTTTCAGCCTCTTCTTTTAGATCGTCACTTAAGATTTGAATCTCAGCAGTAGCTGTTGTAGAACCCGCAGGCAAGACAACATTAGGAGTCACCTTATAATCGTCTGCACTTGCAGTACCATCAATTTGTTTGATGTATAGCTTAGTGTCAACAATTTGAGGCTCGCTTAAAGTGATCGTTATCGTATGCTTTGAATCATCTTCAGTCAAAGTCATCGGGCTCGTGAAATCAGGAGTGATAGTAATGCTTGGGGATTTAGGTACCAAGTTACTATATCCTGTATAATCTTCCTGGTCGCAGCTAACAACAGCTAAGCTGAAAGCAGCCAGCATTGCCAACGAGAAGAAAATATGTGTTATTTTATTTGTCATAATTGAGTATTTTCAATGGTTATTCAACAATTTTTTCCAATACATGATAGAATGTACGCGGTCCAGAATCTTTGGTATAATATCCATAAGTCATATACAATCTGTCTTTGCCTTCTACATCATCAAGAACAACAATGTTACTGGTTTCGCTACAGTCAAGTCCCATGGTAGCAAAATCACCGGCATTTGTCAAACAGGTGATAAACGGCTGATCATTTCCAGTTTGAGCGACACCATCCCATTCCTCAGGATATGAAATCTTAAGAGTTTCCGGGTCAACCTGGAAATACCATTCATTTCCATCAAACGCTTCTGGCCCAAAATATTCAACTACCCTGTAAGTAATTGCATCAACAGATTCAATAACTGTCTCAGCTGGCCAATCGTCTTCAGTGTAAAACCATTCTATGGTTCCTGTATTTCTTCCGTAAACAGCATCAATTGCTTTGTATTTACCTGCAAATCGTGTTGCAACTGTAACTTTTGTTGTCTTGTTTTGCTGCACGACCCTTCCATCATCAGTTGTCGCTAAATACTTGAATTCCCAGTAATCTCCAATTTTAAATTGTCCATCAGAGTTAGGTAACGCCTCTCCCTCTACTGTAAGATCTGCAATCAAGTCGTCAAAAGTAAACGAAAATGAATCATAAGTTTCAGTAGATAGGTCGTTAACACTTAGTGTTGTATACGGCGTTGTGTTTGACATTATTACTCTGGGAGTAACAATGGTGTCAGTTTCTGTGAAAGTAGAGTCGTTCACAGATGAGTAGAACGTTTTAACAACATCAATTTTTGCAGTTTTTGCAGTCCCTTGATATATACGAACAGAAGCAGTATACGGACCTGTATTTCCAACGATGTAGTTCACGGATGGAGTTTCAATGTCAACAAGACCTCCCTCTACACCAGTGAGAACACTCTCGCTTTCGTCGCAGGAGTAAAGAATCACCAGTGGTAAAACAAATATGGCTAATATTCTAATTAATATTTTCATAATTCTTCAGATTTAATATTATTTCATCCACCAGATTGGTGTTGTTAACTCATCAGCTCCTTGTTGAGCAACAGCAGCTTTGTAGTTGACGCCGTTAATTGAGACTTCTGTTGACTCATATCTTAAACGGCTTGGTATTTCACTAATAAAACCATCAGCCGCAGGGGTAAGTACAGGATATCCTGTTCTTCTCCATTCAGTCCAGGCTTCAAATCCTTGGCAGAAAAGAGCAGTCCATTTCTGCGTGCCAATTTGTTCAAGAGCTCTGCCTGAATCAAATTTAATTCCTCCAAGAGAATTATAGGTTGCAAATTCACCTCCAACACCGTTTTCAGATAATGAATTTTGTATTCCAGCCTCATAATATCCTTGAACAGCAGCAGCGCCACCTGAGATATATCCTTTTTGGGCAGCTTCTGCCATCAGGAATAATAGTTCTGTATAGGATAGGAAGTAGCCAGGAAGAGTTGCTTCAAGATATTTCTCTCCAATAGAGGAAACATCGTCGTAACCATAACCTTCAAGTGGTGATTCTTCATATCCGGAAGGTTTACCTACATACGTGTCCGTGTTAACAGCTGGTTGCGCATATACTTCCAGCCTTGGGTCAGATGTGGCAATTAAACGATCTACTAACGTCTGTGCTAGTTTAAATTCGCCTCGGCCACCGTCAACAATTGTTTCAAAGATTGGATTGGCGTTTGGTGAAGCAGAAAGATAAACAACCTTTGCCTCATCATCGTTTGATGAAAACAAGTTTCCACTGTTGACCAATGACTGAAGAGCACTGCTAACATCCTTTTTGGCCGAAATGCGCATCAAAGATCTGAATTTCAGTGAAGCAGCAAATTTCATCCATTTTGAAGCATCTCCTTCATAAAGGATATCCATGCTTGAATCTGTTGTTCCATTTCCGGAAGCAAGCAATGGCATTGCTTGATCGAGTAGGGAGACAACACCATCATAAACAACTTCCTGAGTATCATATACAGGTGTGAAGTTTCCTTCACTCGCACCTAATAGTGCTTCTGTATAAGGTACATCACCATAAAAATCGGTTAATTGTGCAAAACAATATGCTTTAATAACCAGCGCAATACCTTTATTTACATCATTCCCTTCATCTTCAGCTAGTAAATACATCTGGTTTGCATTTGAAGCAGCTGTGTAAAAAACATTCCACAGATTGTCCATTGTACTAACACGTGGTTTATATCTTTCGGGATCATTATACTGCACCATTGAGACGTGTTGTACCCATGTTTCTCCATGCTCCAATCCATTGAAAGTAGAGTACAGCTCATTGGCCATGCTTCTGACTGAAGTACCGATGATCATACTTGATGGAATGATAATCGGATCATCAACATTAGCATTGATTTCCTCAAAATTCTGATCACATCCAACAAACAGTGTCGCTGTGATGAGAGATATCAATATATATTTTATAATTTTCATCTTATGTATGATTTAAAATTTCACATTTAAACTAACACCATAGCTTCTTGCCGAAGGCAACTGGCCAAATTCAAACCCTTGTTGACTATTCGAGTTGTCAAATCCTGATTCAGGGTCAATGTGAGGTGCTTTTTTGTATAGAATTGCCAAATTTCGACCAATCAATGCAACATTAACATTTTTCAGACCGATTCTTGTAACCCATGCTTTCGGTAAATTATAGCTTAACGAAAGTTGGCGCAATTTTACGTAAGATGCATCAAAAACTGAAGACTCAGCCAGTGTGGCGTCATATGAATTGTGGTTGAAGTTTTCAGCACTTACAACTACATCATTAGGAACGTAGTTGCCATTGTCGTCAAGCATTACACCGTCGCCTACAATACCAGTTTCTCTTCCCTCTAATGTTTCTTCCAATACACCGGCAGTTCTACCCCAGGTAGTGGTCATTGAATAAATATCACCACCTATTTTTGCATCAACAAGTGAAGTGAAAGACAATCCTTTGTAGTTAATAGCAAGATTTACACCGCCTGTCCAGTCTGGTTGAATATCTCCAAGAACTTTAATATCACCAGCAACTGGTAATCCGTTCTCATAAATAACTTGACCTGCAGGTGTTCTAGCTAATGATCCACCGACCAATACACCATAAGGATAACCTTCTCTTGCTTCCAAGTTGGTTTCCCACATATTACCAAGGATCAATGACTCTTCATCATTTTCTTCATCTTTACCTGCCTTTACAACCATGTTCTTATTTTTTGCAAAGTTGATCTGCATGTCGATTGAAAAGTCGTTGTTTGAAGTCTCAACAAGTGTTCCTCCAAGTTGAATTTCAACCCCTTTATTATTAGTCTCACCAATATTATCCCAAACACTGCTTACACCTGAAGCATTTGTAACTTGCACAGGAATTACAAGATCTGTATTCGTTTGGTCGTAGTAAGTAAAGTCAAAACGTAGTCTGTTTTGGAACATTCTTACTTCAAGACCTCCCTCCATACCAGTTGTCGTTTGACTTTTGATATTGGCGTTATTTAGAGTAGTTGGGAAGAACCCAAAAGTATTTCCAGCCCAGGGAGATGAAGATAATTGATAAACTGGAAGGATATCAGAAGGGCCTAAAGGACCAAATCCACCAACTTCTGCCCAGCTTCCACGAACTTTAAGCAAGCTCAATGTATTTGACTGGATCTTCAATATATCAGAAAGAATACCACTCAAGGTAAAAGAAGGATAGAAGAATGAGTTATTTTGCAGAGGCAAAACACTAGCCCAGTCATTCCTTCCCGTAACGTTGAAGAATAAATATTCTTTGTATGATAATTCAGCACTTCCAAACACACTATTGATGGCAGATTCAGAGTGGCGGTTTCTACTAACCATAGTAGTACCAGATTTCACGTTACCTAAGTTATATAGGTCTGGTAATTCTAATTGAACTGCTCGATAGTCCCAAGTTGTTTTAGTATTAACCATGCCACCACCAATGCTAGCCATAATTTTAAAATCGTCATTAATTGACTTGTCGATGTTCAAAAGAACCTCCATATTACTTTGGAAGAATGAATTCTCATCTTCGTCATAGAATCCGTCCTGGCCTGATCGGTTGAAAGCAGAACCAAATCTCCAATATGTTGGTGCATCACCAGAGCTACCTTTTGCCCAACGAACACTTGTTTTGGTAACATAATTATCAAGACCTACGTTCCCAGAAATGTTCATCCAATCATTAATAATGTAAGATAATCCAACATTACCAATATATCTGTTTTTGTTATATACGTTTCTGTTTGTTTCCAACTGCCAATAAGGGTTGTTCTGGAATTGTGTGTTCCAGCTGATAGGCAATGTTCCAGCTCCGTATGTAGATCCTGGAAGTGCTTTTGGTAAATTTCTCCAGTCTTTTAAGATTTCTAAATCAACATTTCGTCCAGACCAGATAGTTTGTTGTACAACGTTAGATCCATCGTAACCTGAGTTAGGAAGGTTGTCACTGTCTGACTTGATGAACTTGATTCCAAAGGTTGCACTTAGTTTATCAGATAAATCATGTGTGCCGACAGCATTAAGGTTTAATTTTTTGAAATCAGTGAAAGGAATCATACCAGTCTGGTCTGAGTAACCTGCATCCAATCTAAACGTTGTAGTTTCGTTTCCACCTGTCAAAGAAACGTTTGTTCTGGAGGTTAAACCAGTTTCGTAAAAGTTCTTTACGTTATTTGGATGAGAAACCCAAGGTTGTGGTTGTGGGTTGTCTGGGTTTTTAATGTATGATGTATATTGCATAAAATTCAACCCAACATCAAGTGGTGGTCCCCAGCTTTCATCAACTCCACCGTCTCCTGAAGTACCATTTATATATTCAAAAAAGTCTTTACTTGATCCTTGTCCGTATGAGTTTTGGAAACTTGGAATTACTAAAGGATTTTCAAATGTGATGTTTTGTGTAATTTCAACACCTAGTCCGGTGCTTTTTGTTCCTTTTTTAGTTGTAATTACGACCACACCGTTAGATGCTCTAATCCCGTAAAGGGCGGCAGCTGATGGACCTTTAAGTACATTGATTGATTCGATATTGTTTGGATCGATATCTGCAACACCGTTTGGCATATCGAAACCACCACTGTTAGTAGTTGTACCATCATTGTTGTTTGAAATCGGCACACCATCAACAATAAACAATGGTTGAATATCACCAAAGATAGAACTGGCACCCCTAAGAACGATACGAGATGATGATCCAACTGCACCAGAACTGTTTGTGATATGCACACCGGCGATCTTACCATTCAATGAGTTTATGAGGTTGTTCTCAGGAGCTTCGTTTAGCTCACCACCATCAACTGATTGAGTTGCATAACCTAATGACTTTTCGCTCCTTTTGATACCTAAAGCAGTAACAACAACTTCATTAATACCAATAGTCTCAGATTTTAATACAACATTTACGATACTTCCGACTATGGCAACATCTTGAGTTTCCATTCCGACAAAGGAGAGAACTAATGTTTGAGCGTCTTGAGGAACTTTAAGAGTATACTTTCCATCAAGATCGGTAATCGTACCAAGTGTGGTACCCTTTACAGATACTGAAACACCAGGTATAGTACTTCCATCATCCGCGGAAGTCACCGTACCTGAAATTTCCTTGGTTTGCGCGAAAACCGACTGCAAACCAAATGCAAAAATTGCAAGTAATAATGCGATTTTTTTCATAGAAATAATTTTAATAATTAAACAGCATCAATTCTTTTACATATAATAAGGACAGTAAAAAATTTTTATGTGAATCTTTCCCCTAAAAATAGAGTGCAACAAAATTGTTCCCCCAAACAAAATTGGCACATTAATTAATAATTGTACTTAAATGTGAAACCTTCAATTTCAATTTAAAAGCGTTGTTTCGGATTTGTTAAAAAACCTTAACAAACACAAATTTATAAATAAGTTTGAATCATGAAAGAGTTTATGGGAAAATTACAAATGTTAAACATGACTTTTGTCATATTATCTATTTAACAGCGTGGGACGGGACATATGCAGAAAGTTAGATGTATTGTTTGTGGATAAGGTTTTTGAACGGATTTGTAGAATATTCAATAATCTTATTTTGAATAATTCTAAATTATAAAATTTCATTCAAAAAAATCAATTTTGATATTGAATATGTTTTTAGCGATGAATTAATATTCAAAACTGACGTATTTCCATTCGTTTTTGCTTCAAATTCATTATTTGGAACTACGTTTTTATCGTCATTTCGAAAAAACACTTGATCAATGCCAAAATTATGTGCACCAAGAATGTCACTTTCCCAAGAGTCTCCAATCATGATGCTTTTACTTTTTTTTGCATTGCAATTTTTAAGTGCATGCTGGAAAATTAACTTGTCTGGTTTTGGAGCCTGAACTTCTTCAGAAATAAATATCCAGTTAAAATATTTTCTTAGCCCGCTGGTTTCAAGCTTTTTATGTTGTACTTGTTTGAACCCATTGGTAATAATGTGCATTTTGTATCCTCTGTTTGCTAAATAATCCAAGGTCGGAAGGACTCCTTCTATCAATTTATTTTGTAAAGGCATTAGATTTAGATAGCATTCATTCATTATTAATGGATCGATGCCAGCAATTTTAAATTTATTTAATGGTTTTTCGAATCGGGTTTTAACCAGCTCTTTTTTAGTGATTTCCTTTTCTCTGTATGCTCCCCATAAGGATTCATTTATTCTTTGATAATATTCGAAAAACTCTTCAAACGAAACATGATTATTAATGCTTAATTCCTCAAATGTTTGTTTCAGTGCTAATTTCGAATTACTTTCAAAATCCCAAAGAGTATTATCCAGATCGAAAAAAAGATGGTCGTATTTACGCATTATCGTGGTTTTCTTATTTACAACCTTCAACAATGATTACAAATTCTCCTTTGATAGTTGAAGTTTTAAAGTATTCGAGTAATTCAAGTAACGTTCCTCTTTTGGTTTCTTCATGTAGTTTAGAGATTTCTCTTGAAACCGATGCTAGTCGGTCTTGTCCGAAAAACTCACAGAATTGCTCCAATGTTTTTAGTAACCGATACGGGGATTCATAAAAAATCATGGTACGCTCTTCACTAATAAGACTCTGAATTTTTTTGTTCCTTCCTTTTTTTTGTGGTAAAAAACCTTCAAAGCAAAACCGATCATTTGGAAGGCCTGAATTTACCAACCCTGGGATTAGTGCAGTCGCTCCGGGAAGACATTCAATATCAATTCCCATTTCTACACATTTTCGAACGAGCAGGAATCCTGGATCACTGATTCCGGGAGTACCTGCATCCGAAATTAACGCGATATTCTCACCAGCGTCTATGCGGCTTGAAATGGCTTCAACAGTTTTATGCTCGTTAAATTTGTGATGAGGTGAAAGTTTATTTTGTATTTCGTAGTGGTTTAAAAGTTTTGATGAAGTGCGCGTGTCTTCTGCTAAAATTAAATCAACTTCTTTAAGCACTTTAATTGCACGAAAAGTCATGTCATCCAAATTGCCAATTGGTGTTGGCACCATGTATAATTTTCCACTCATGATATGAATCGTCTTTTAACTAATTGTACAAACTTCAGACTGGTCTCATTCTTTTTCCACTTGAAGTTAGTACTGAGATGATTGACAGCTTCATTTATATTACTCATTTCATCGAGTTGCTGAACTGTTGATCGGAAAAGATCAGAATCGCCATTGAATAATTCACGGATATATTGAAATCGGTCATTTAATCCAATCGCTGTTTCTATCTTCTGGATTGAAGATGTTGCAAATTTTTGATCCAGCGTTTTACTATCTGACATTACATCATTCAACGATTTTTCTTTGGTGAAACGTTCGCCAACAATTTTAATCTTTTCATCTGATTCTTCTTCATTTTCTTGATCAGAAGTTTCAAATTCTTCTTCAAGCTTCTCTTCCTCTTGCACCAATTCGCTTTCAGCTGCTTCAGGTTGTGGAGTTTCTTGTTTTGTTGGTTCTATTGTGTCTTGATTTTCAGCGCTGGGGGCTTCTTTTTCAACTTCTAACTTATCTTCCTTTATTTCGTTGGTTTTGGGTGAAGCCATGGGGTCATTTTCAAGAACAGATATTTCTTCAATTGCTTCTTCTTTTTCTGAACGATATTCTTCCTTCTCAGCATTGTCAAGCTCACTCTTGGATTTTACTTCAGATTTTATTGGTGTTCCCAGTTTTTCTGATTGAATGGTGAAGGAGGCTGATTGTTCTTTCAGAAGTTCAAATTCCTGCATGACAAGTTTCGATTTGCTAAGAGCTATTTCTATCTCCAGCTTTGAAATTGTATCGTTGTTTGTTAACTCTTCAGTCAGCTCATTTAACTCCAGTAAATCTTTTTTGATGATTTGTAACAACTTTTTCTGATCCATATTTTGATAAACAATTTAACTCAACAAATTCGTTACTTTTGTAAAAGTACTAAAATCTTAATTGTATAACGGTAAATGTTTCTTGAAAGAGATGTCAGCCATCGAAAATCTGGTGGAAGTATAGAAATTATTGCTGGATCAATGTTTTCGGGTAAGACTGAAGAGTTGATCAGGAGGATGAGAAGGGCTCAGTTTGCGCGACAAAAGGTGGAAATATTCAAGCCTAAAATTGATACCAGATATTCTAATGAGGCTGTGGTTTCACACGACGATAATTCAATTCCAAGTACAGTTGTTGAGAATTCATCTAATATCTTGTTATTGTCAGGCAATGTTGATGTGATCGGCATTGATGAAGCTCAGTTTTTTGATAAAGGGTTGGTCGAAGTATGCATGAAATTGGCAAACATGGGAATTCGTGTAATTATTGCTGGTTTAGATATGGATTTTACCGGGAAGCCATTTGGCCCCATGCCTGAATTAATGGCAATTGCTGATTATGTTTCAAAAGTTCATGCAATCTGCATGCAATGTGGAAGCATTGCTCAATTTTCTCATCGATTGATTGCTAATGATAAGCAGGTTTTAGTAGGCGAGAGAAATGAATATGAACCGTTATGTCGGGAATGTTTTAAAAAGGTAACTCAAAAATGATCGGAATTAGCCTTTCGAAAATATCAGATATTATAGGTGGACAATTAATTAAGTCCAATTTTACGGAAGAACTTTTTGCGATTTCCATTGATAGCAGAACAATTGTTGATGCGAAATCTACCTTGTTCTTCGCAATAACTGGCGAAAGACATAATGGGCACGATTATATTATTGATCTATATAATAAAGGTGTCAGGAGCTTTGTCGTTTCTGAAATGCCGGAGAAGTTTGAAAATCTGAATGAGGCTGGTTTTGTATTGGTTGGGAACACCTTAAAAGCATTGCAGATTTTTGCTTCATGGTACCGTAATAATTACGAATATCCGGTTTTAGCAATTACCGGGAGCAATGGAAAAACAATTGTTAAAGAATGGCTTTTTGACCTATTGGCAAACAGGCGAATTATTCGAAGTCCCAAAAGTTATAATTCCCAGGTTGGAGTACCACTGTCTGTTTTAAATATGAATGAGCATTTCGATTTGGCAATCTTTGAAGCAGGGATCTCCATGCCAAATGAAATGACTAATCTCGCAGAAGTTATTTCTCCAGACTTTGGAATTTTCACCAATATTGGTGATGCGCATCAGGAAAGCTTTCAAAGTCTTGAGCAAAAGATATTGGAAAAACTTGTTCTGTTCGAATCCTGTAAAAGTTTGATTTATAATTTGGATAATTCAATGGTTGATCAGATTATCCGACAGAAATTTGAACAATCTCCGGTTGAGTTATATTCCTGGTCTTTTCAGAATAAGATGGCTGATTTATTCATCCAGGTTCAAAAAGAAGACAATTATTCTGTTTTTCAATTTAAAAGCAGTGGTAAAGATTGGAGTATAAAAATACCTTTTTCCGATGATGCTTCATTGGAGAATTCTGCACATTGTTTAGCATTTATTGTTTTGCAGAATGAATTGTCAGAAATGACAGAAAAGAGGTTTGCATTTTTGCAGCCGGTTGCCATGCGTTTGGAATTGAAAGATGGAATAAATAATTGCACGTTAATTAATGACTATTACAATTCGGATATCAATTCGTTGGAAATTGCGCTTCAGTTTTTAAATCAACAAACTTCATTAAACCATAAAAGGAAGACTGTAATTCTTTCCGAAATTCAACAGTCTGGTTTGTCTAAGGAAATACTTCAGTACGAAGTTTTACAATTGCTAAAACTTACCGGAATCAATCACTTTGTTGCCATTGGAATGGAATGGTTGAAAGAGCAGACTTTTAAAAATATGTCCACCTCTTTTTATAAATCTACTTCTGAATTTATAGCAGACTTCAAGGCCGAAAATTACGATAATGAAATCATCTTAATTAAAGGTGCTCGTGATTTTCGGTTTGAGCGAATATCCTCACTATTACAAAAGAAGTATCACCAAACTACTCTTGAAATCCGGTTGAATGAGATGGTTGAAAACCTGAATAGCTATAAATCATTGCTAAAGCCTGAAACAAAAGTGATGGTGATGGTGAAGGCTTTTTCATATGGAAGCGGAACTGTTGAAGTCGCCCGGATGCTGCAATATCAGCAAGTTGATTATTTGGCCGTTGCTGTGGCCGATGAAGGTATTGAGTTGAGGCAGGCTGGGATTGAAACTCCCATTGTGGTGATGAATCCGGAGGAGCACAGTTTTGAAACGATGATTGAATACCGATTGGAACCCAATATTTATTCAGAGGATGTGCTGAATGGATTTGAAAGAGTGGCCAATCGGCTGGCAGTTCAAGAATATCCAATTCATTTAAAGATTGATTCGGGAATGCATCGGCTGGGGTTTGACACCCAATCTGATTTTGAAAAAATTGTCTCAAGAATTTCTAATACAAAGCTTTTTCGTATTAAAAGCATTTTCTCTCACTTGTCAGCAAGTGATGATCCGGCTCATGATGAATTTACCCATGAACAATATAACCGGTTTGAAAAAATGTGCTCGATTGTAAAAAAGATAATTTCTTATAAAGTTGACAGGCACATTTTAAATTCAGCTGGTATAGAACGGTTTTCAGAATTGCAAATGGAAATGGTTCGTCTCGGTATTGGTTTATATGGAATATCGGCAAGTTCAAAAATTAGCTGTAATCCAATTGCTCGTTGGGTGACATCAATTTCACAGGTGAGGGATGTTAAGCCTGGTGAAACCGTTGGTTATAGTAGGATGGGCAAGGTTGTTGAACCTAAAAGGGTTGCCGTGCTTCCGGTGGGGTATGCCGATGGTTATGATCGCCGTTTTAGTAATGGAGGCTCTAAGGTATGGGTGAATGGGAAGTTTGCTTCTATTATTGGGAATGTTTGCATGGATATGTGCATGATTGACGTTTCAGAAATTATTGTAAAGCCAGGAGATTCTGTTGAATTGATGGGTGAACATGTAAAACTGAATGATCTGGCGGCGTGGGCAGGTACTATCCCATATGAAATTCTGACAGGAATTTCTCAACGCGTGAAAAGAATTTACATTCAAGAATAAACCCATCATAGCTCAAGTCTAGGTAAGAAACTATAATTTCAATCCATTATAAGCTCTGCTGAATTATCCGAAAACTTGTAGAAGGAGTTTTCTCAAAACCAATATGAATTTCAAATAGCGAATGATCGCTTGTATTGATTGTTAAGCATTCTTTTTTGTGATATCATTAATTTCTTCAGTTGATGAATTAATGTTTTTATTGATAATTCGTACATTTCGTTAAATTTACGTCAGTCCTAGTTTTTACTTCAAAAACCAACTATGAAAAAATACCTATACATTTGCCTTATCGCGGGTTTTCTATACGGTCCGGTGATGGCACAAGACAGCTATCCAACGAATAAAGAGATAACAAATCGACTCCAAACGCTTGCATTAAATAGTTCAGTTACTTTAAATTCTTTGACAAAAACAGTTGGAGGGAATGATATTTGGGTACTTAAGATTGGAGTTGGCGATCTGGATAATAAACCGGGAGTAGCGGTTGTCGGGGGAGTTGAGGGGTACCACTTATTAAGTGTTGAATTGGCCTTGCAGTTTGCAGAGCGACTGTTGAATGAGCATTCAGAAGTCTTGGATTCAACAACATTTTATGTCTTTCCAAATGTGTCACCTGATGCCTACAACCAGTATTTCGCACCCATAAAATATGAACGCAGAGGAAATGCTGTTGGTAAGGATCAGGATCGTGATGGCGCAATTAGTGAAGATCCGTACGATGATTTAAATAAAGATGGATACATTTCCTTGATGAGGGTTGAAAATCCAATAGGTGATTATAAAGCCGATCCAATGAATCCGGATTTATTAGTTAAAGTAGACCATGCTAAGGGGGAGCAAGGAAATTACATGGCTTATACTGAAGGGCTGGATAATGATAAGGATGGACAGTTTAATGAAGACTTGGAGGAAGGAATTGCATTCAATAAAAATTTCACCTATAAGTTCCCTGTTTTTAAACCATTGGCAGATGACTATCCGGTATCTCAGCTTGAAACCCGAGCTATTGTTGATTACCTTTTTGACCAATGGAACATTTTTGCATTTGTAACTTTTAGTCCGGCAAATAATCTTTCCGAACCATTAAAGTTCAACGATAATGATGCGAAAAAGAAAGTTGTTGCTTCCATGTTGGAGAAAGATGTAGCCATCAATAAAATGGTTTCAGACATCTATAACGAGGCGATCACGCAAAAAGCTTTTCAGCAAAGTAACCATGGGACTGATGGGGACTTTTTTCAATGGGCGTATTTCCATTTTGGAAGATTAAGTTTCAGCACGCCAGGCTGGTGGGTTCCTGAAGTGAACCGAGAAAAAAGCGAAGAAAACTCCAATGAGGAAGAAAAAGAAAAGGGCGAAACTACGAAAGAATCAAACTTCATAAAGTGGGCTGAAAAAGAAGGTTTGGATGATGTCTTCATTCCATGGACAAAGATTTCACATCCTGATTTTCCAGATCAAATTGTGGAGATTGGGGGAATTAAACCATTTGCCATGACCAATCCTCCATATTCCATGGTTGATAATATCGCTATTCAGCATACTGATTTTATTCTGCGATTGGCAGCTATGCATCCAAACCTGGAATTTCATCATTCCAAAATTGAAAAACTGGATGGAGGATTAACAAGAATAACGGTTGATTTGGTTAATAATTCTTCGCTTCCAACACATTCGGAAATGGGTAAGCGATCTCGTTGGCTTCGAAAAATACGGGTTGACATTAACAAAGATAAAGAGGAAGTATTGGCAGGAAATACGATTAACCTGATCGATAAACTGGATGCTTATGAGTCTAAAACACTTTCATGGATTGTGAAAGGTAGTGGTAATTTAGAAATTAAGGCAGGGGCTGCACATACCGGATTTGCAACACTCAAAATAAAACTGTAATCATGAAGAAAACGATATATACACTTGCAATTTGTTTGCTATTTATCTGTGTGAATTTAACAGATTGTTTTGCGCAAGAGAAATTCTTTCATGCAATAGGAACACCACATCAGCCAAAAGTTGAAGTGAGCTGGAACCGATACAATACCTATGATGGTTTGGTTGACATCATGAAAAAAATAACGAAAGCTCACCCAGAACTTGCAAGAATGGAGAGTGTTGGAAAATCATTTGAAGGGAGAGACATTTGGGCGCTTATTATTTCTGATTATAAATCGGGCAATCCGGATAGAAAACCGGGAATGTATATTGATGGAAATATTCATTCCAACGAAATACAGGGAGCTGAGTTTGCACTTTATGCAGCTTGGTACCTTACTGAAATGTATAGTGAGATTGATTTCATTAAAGAATTATTGACGGATAAAACATTTTATATTTTGCCAACCATTAATCCCGATGCACGTGAGAATTTTATGAAGGAACCGAATTCTCCACATTCACCAAGATCGGGTATGATTGTGTTGGATAATGATGGTGATGGCGAAGCTGGAGAAGATCGTTTTGATGATTTGAATGCCGATAATAACATTACCATGATGATCCGAAAATCGCCAGACGGGCGTTTTGTGAAGGATCAGCAAAATCCTAAAATTTTAAAAAGAGTTGCTGCGGAAGAAAAAGGTGAATATGAAATGCTGGGATTTGAAGGGATCGATCGCGATGGTGACGGACGGGTAAATGAGGATGGTATCGGTTATTATGACCCGAACCGTGACTGGGCATGGAATTGGCAGCCCGACTATGTTCAGCGGGGAGCTTATAAATATCCATTCAGTTTACCGGAAAATCGAGCTGTAGCTGATTTTGTGATGAAACATCCCAATATTGCAGGAGCACAAACATATCATAATAATGGAGGAATGATTCTTCGTGGGCCGGGAGCGGAAGAGGATATTGATTTGTATAACCGGAATGATGTGCGGATATATGATGCAATTGCCGGCAAAGGGGAAGAAATGATTCCTGGATATCGGTATCTGGTTGTATACAAGGATTTATATTCTGTGTTTGGAGGAGAATTGGATTGGTTTTATGGTGCAAGAGGAATTTTTACCTTCTCAAACGAGTTGATGACTTCCTATTTATACTTTCATAGCAAAGAAAGCAGAGGACAAAACGAAGAGTTTAAGGTGGACAAGTATTTGACTTTCGGCGATGCTTTTGTTGATTGGCAGGAATACGAGCATCCTCAATTTGGAACGATCGAAATAGGTGGGTTTAAAAAGAATTTTGGACGTCTGCATCCCGGCTTTTTATTGGAGGAGGATGCGCACAGAAACATGGCTTTTACAGTTTATCATGCCTATCATACACCAAAACTGAGTGTGATGGATGTGCAGGAAGAGAAATTGGGAAGCGGATTGAAGGAAATCACAGCAACTATTTATAATGAACGATTAATGCCAACTCATAGTAGCCAGGATATAAAGAATAAAATTGAGCGTCCTGATTATGTTTCAATAAGTGGAACAAAAGTAATTGTTGGAATGATTGTGGAAAATGAGGATTTCAATGTGGTGAAAGAACAAAAGAACAATCCTCAAAAAGTTGCAATTGAGAATATTCCAGGAATGGGTACTGTGAAAGTTCGTTGGATTGTTTCAGACAACAAAAATTATCGAATAACAGTTGATTCTGCGAAAGGAGGTCTGGCAGACTGGGAAAAGTAAAAGCTTATTGAACTTCTATTTATTGCTTTTTTACCTGACAAGCGTTGGCAATTTTCAAGTTGAAAACCGAAGGATAGTTTTCCATCAGTAGTTTCATACTGCCAGAAATTAAGGCCATAACCGTGTCATATTCCCCGGAAATCAACGTGCTCATGATGCCAGTTTGTATGGTTACTTCCGGCTTATCTTTTAGTAAATCCAGCAATTCAAATATTGGTTTGTCGTAGTCAGATTGTAATGGATAATAACTTATTTCAACGGTTATGTACATGCATATATTTTTTGAACAGTTGCAGCTATAAATGCACCTGGGACTGACGATTCTTTTTCTGTCTTGTCTAATATCTCAAATTCGGAAGATAAGTGGACGCATTCGTTGATTGTCGGATTTCCAAATTTGGAAAGATGATTTTTAAGTTCGGCTTTAGTCATGAAATTTCCATGTTTGAACACCGGGTCTTGTTCTTTGGTTTTTCCGAGAATTGATTTGGCATTCAGGCAACCAGCAATTAGCCACCCGCCCGGTTTTAACACACGATTAATCTCTGAAAAAGCGTGCTCAATATTGCCGCAAAATTCAAGTGCTGTAATTACTGAAACTGCACCAAATTGATGATCCTCAAAAGGTAAATTCAAAACATCAGCCTTCATGAATGAAGTATTTGGCAAATTTTTATTTTTGGCGAATGCTAACATTGCATCTGAAACATCGGTCGCAGTAATTTCAAAGTTTAATTCTGCAAATACTTGAGTCCAGTGACCAGTGCCACACCCAATTTCAAGCATTGTCGAGCGAGCTATCTGTTTAACTAATTCAAGAATTGCTTGCTTCTCAAGCGAGTCAATTACCATGCCTTGTTCACTTTTGTAATAGGCATCATATTCTTGTGCGACTACTTCATTGGCAAAAATATTCATATTGAATGTGGCTATTGAATTGTTAGGATCAAAGAATTATTCTTCCTGTCCAATGATGGCAGATGTTTCATGTGTTTCTCCCGGGTTGAGTGAAATGCAGTAGTCAAATGCATTAGTTGCTTCCACACAAACAAAAGCCTCGTAACCATCATTCGGAATATCTTGAATTGCTTTCGTGGTTTCTTTTCCTGGGTTCCACACGGTCGTCACTTTGCTTCCTGCTTTTTGGACAGAAATCCGGCGTCTGAATGCTGGGTCACTAATAACAACAGGACTTTCTGTATTTAAGTAATGACGGGTAAGAGGTTCTTGAATTTTCAATGATGATTCCTCCTGTGTCGCATGCTCCGAATTCAATTGATTGTAGTATGTTGTTCCTTGCAAGCCTTCAATAGCAATATGATCAATTGCTGAAATACTGTAATATGTGTGTAATGCGCAACCATACACAAAAGCTTCAGTCGATGTATTGCTGACTTTGAGAGTGGTAATAAGTTTTGCGCCAACAGTAAATATCATTTCAGCACGAAAATCATGAGGCCACAAATTCTTAGTCTGTTCCGAAGATTCCAATTGCATTCGAATATATGTCTCACCATTTGGTTCTGATCTGGTTTCTGCCACATCCCAAAACATGAGTCTTCCAAATCCATGCTGAGGTTTTTCTGAATTTGATTTGTGCGGTCCAAACCATGGGAAACATACAGGAATACCTCCACGAATGGCTTTGCCTTCTTCGAGAAAACTACCAGGGCTCATCCATAATAAATCCATGCCATTGTAAGGTGCAAAACTCATAACGTGTGCTCCATATAAACAAATGTCTGCTTGCGCGTATTTATTTGAAATACTGATAAAAGGTAATTCACCTTCCATTTCGATAAATCCAAGTTCTCCTTCAATACCGAATTCTTCGTCTAGGTCGTCAATATTAATCATTGGGTTAATAGTCTTTATTAGTTGATTGTTAGTTTTTAGTTTTAATAGATGTCATTGAATTTTTGCATGACTATTTTTTTCACTTCCTGCATATCCATTTTTTTGCCCATCTCTTTTTCAAGCGAAGTTACGCCATACGTGATAAAGCCACAGGGATTAATGTAATTGAAATAACGCAGGTCGGTATTTACATTCAGCGCAAATCCATGCATCGTAACATAACGGCTGACTCGTACACCAATGGCACAAATCTTTCGGGATTTTGCAGGAATTTCAGCATCCAGCCAAACACCTGTTGCTCCCTCTTTTCGCGATCCGACTAATCCGTACTCGGCAATGGTTGCAATAATAGCATCTTCCATTTTTTCAATGTACTCACGCACGCCAATTTTATAATGTTCCAAATCAATAATTGGATAACCAACTAACTGACCGGGCCCATGATAGGTGATGTCGCCACCACGATTTATTTTGTAGTAAGTGGCGTCGATTTTTTTCATGAAATCCTCGTGTATTAAAAGGTTGTGCTCATCGCCACTTTTTCCAAGGGTGTACACATGTGGATGTTCTACTAATAGAAATCGGTTTAAATCAGATGAACCATTTTTTGCTTTTTTGTCAGCCTGCACTTTTGCCAGAATCTCTTCCTGATAGTCCCAGCATTCTTTATAGTCTTTTATTCCAATATCTTCGTATTCAAAATTTGCCATAATTCAAATTTCAGATTTTTACTTGAATGTGTCTAAGCTGTAACATGAATTTCTGCACGATAGCTGGATCGAACCAGCGGATGGCTTTCGACAAAAGAAAAACCCTTTTCAAGCCCGATTGTTCGGTATTTCTCAAATTGGTCCGGATGAATGTATTCTTTTACTGGAAGATGTGAAATTGTTGGAGCAAGATATTGCCCAATGGTCATCACTTTACATCCGGCATCTAATAAGTCATCCATCGTTTGCAGAACTTCAACTTCGGTTTCACCCAAGCCAAGCATGATGCCTGATTTGGCAACCAAGCCAGTTTCATTGATTGTTGAAATCACGTCAAGGCTGCGTTTATATTTGGCCGCACTTCGAATACTCGGAGTAAGCCTTTCTGTTGTTTCCAGGTTGTGAGAAATTACATCGGGTTTTGCCGATGCAACAATTTCTATAAGTTCTTTCTTCCCTTGGAAATCGGGGATTAGAACTTCCAGCCTGGTATCCGGGTTTAACTTTTTGACTTCACGTATTGTTTCAGCCCAAATTGCCGCGCCCAAATCAGGTAAATCATCTCTATCTACAGAAGTGATGACAGCATGCTTAAGTTGCATTAACTTTATCGATTCAGCTATTCTTTTGGGTTCATTGGAATCGGGTGGAAGTGGCTTCCCTGTTTTTACCCCGCAGAATTTACAGTTTCGGGTACAGATTTCTCCCAAAATCATAAAAGTGGCAGTTCCCCGGTTCCAGCAATCACCAATATTCGGGCAATTTCCGCTGGTGCAGATGGTATGTAATTCGTGTTTGTTTACCAGGTTTTTTACCCTTGAATAGTTTTCCCCCTTCGGCATTTTCATTTTCATCCAACGGGGTAATCTGGGGCGATTTTTTAGTTCATCAGTCATCTGAAATTTAATTTGGCACAAAAATAACCGAATTATCTGAAAAGGCTATCCCAGTCTTTCCTGTAATAAAAAAACAAATCCCTTTCACTCGAATTGAGGAAAGGGAATCTGTATTTTGTTGATTATTCCTTTTTAAAAGGTCTAATACTTATTTTATAGTTTGTAAAACTGTTCCCATTCTTTTCTTGGTGGTGTTCCAACCAATAGATCATTTGCCAATTTGTTATTAGTGATTTGTTTGGTTTCACGATCAAATACTAATTTGGTGCCTAACTGCTGAGCCAAAACCCCCAGACAGAATACCTGGCTTAGAGGCCCTGCAATTTCAAATGGAGAACGAGTTTCTTCTTTCCCTTTACAAGCAAGAAGGAAATTGGCGAAGTGGTTGGAAGGGCTTTCAGGGGCTTCTGGAAGTTTTGATTCCATTTCCAATGCTTTTTCTTTTGGTATGATGGATAAAGTACTTCCATGGGAACCACCTTTGAAAGTCAGGTCTTTGCCATAAATTATCTTTCCGGGATTCAGTTTCGCAGGTTGAATTTTCCCGTTACTTGCAGCGGGAATATTAGGGTCAAGTTCCGAAGCACCATATCCCTCAGGAACCTCTGGTAGATTATTTACTCCATCGTACCAGGTAATGTCGCATGCTGGCATATTACCTCGCTTCGGGAATCTGAATGCGATTGTTGATGACATTGGATAGAAGAAATTGTTATGGCCTTCCAGTAAAATTGGATCCACTTCGTACGGAAGTCCCAAATTTAGAAACTGATGTGCTGTATCCATAATATGAGCTCCCCAATCGCCAAGGGCACCCATGCCAAAGTCGTACCAGCAACGCCATTGTCCGTTAATGAAATCTTTGGTGTAATCGTGGAACTGTGCAGCAGACAACCAGGTATCCCAGTGCAATGTTTCAGGAATGGGCTCTGCATCAGGAAATTTAGTAATTGAAGGGTCCCACTTGTGCCAACGCCTTGGATTATTCATATGCGCTGTTATAGCAGTTACGTCTTTAATAATGCCTGCCTCAACCCAGCTCTTAAACTGAAAATAATTTGCTTCTGAATGGCCCTGGTTTCCCATTTGGGTTACTACTTTATATCTTTTTGCAGCATCCATCAACAGTTCAATTTCATTGAAGGTTCTTGCTAAAGGTTTTTCGGTGTAAACATGTATTCCCAAACTCATTGCAAGCATGGTAATGGGAAAGTGAGAATGGTCAGGCACTGCAATGGTAACAGCTTCAATTTCGTCTCCCATTTTATCAAACATTTCCCTGAAGTCCGTGAAGCGGGGAACATCGGGCATGTTTTTTAGTATATTTTCCGTGTGAGGGGCACCCATGTCCACATCACAAAGCGCTACGAAGTTGGCTAGCCCTGTATCGTACATGTCTCGAATGACTTGCGCACCGCGATTTCCAATACCAATACAAGCAAGATTTACTTTGTCGTTGGCACTTCCTTGTTTATTTGTGCAACCAGTTGTGTTTAATAGGATTGTTGGGAAAGCAGCGGCTGTCGTTAGCGTTAACGATTTTTTCAAAAAGTCGCGCCTTGTTTCGTTTGATTTCATTTGGAGTCAGTTTTTAAATAATAGTTTTTGCTGGAAAATATTGGATTAAATCTTTTCAAATTTCTTCAAGCAAAAGTAATAATAATGTTTGTTGGGGACAATTTCAATCTTTAAAAATCGATACGTGGTATTTAGCATCTTTAAAATAAATTAGTTCTGCTGTAAATGCCATTGTACGTTGTATTCTGAATATTACTTTTGTATGCATGATTACAGTTCGGAAAATAATTGCTTTTGCAGGAGTGCTGTTTTGCTTAATGCATCTCCCTGATTTTGCATTTAGTCAGAAGAAAATTGACACTGCTAAATTGCAACAGGCCGGAAGGTACTATCAGGAACGAGAATTTGAGAAAGCGGCGGTGTTGTATAAAGAAATATTTGAAATTTCGGGTAGTCAGCACTACTTCGTTTATTACCTGAATTGTTTGATAGAATTGTCTAAGTATGATCAGGCAGAGAAGGAAATAAAAAAAGAAATTCGTCGGACCAATAAAGATGCAAGTTTGTATGTTCAGTGGGGGGCTTTGCTAAAGCAACAAAATCGGTTTGAGGAAGCTTCAGATAAATTTGAATCAGCCTTGAAATTGGGTCCAAAGTACAAGAGTGATTTTATTCAACTGGCAAATAGCTTTATTTCGAAACGAGAATTTGAATGGGCGGAGAAAGTTTACTTACTCGGAAGAAATTCAATTATTGATGATGACTTTAACTATGAGCTCGCTCGGGTTTACTTGTACCAACGCAATTATGAACAAATGCTTGCCGAGTATCTGGAACTCCTTAAAAAAGATGAAAATAATTTATCACGAGTTCAGAGTAGTCTTCGTTCTGCTTTGAGGTCAGATGTAGATGATTCTCTTCAAGGAATGTTTCGTCAACTTGTTTTAAAGAGCATTCAGGCAGAGCCAGGAGTTGTAGCTTATAACAGGCTTTTAATTTGGCTTTTCACCCAAGAGGAAATGTATTCACAGGCGCTCCGGCAGACGATCGCTTTAGATAAACGCTCGGGACAGGAGGATCTGACAATTGCTGCGCTTGCGAGAGTCGCAGGTAATAACCATTTCTATGGTGATGCAATTCAAGCATACGATTATATAATTGAAAAAGGTGTTGAGGGTGTTTCCTATTACGAGGCGCAGCGTTCAAAAATGCAATTGCTTTATCAACAATACATTTTAAAAGATGAAGATGCTCTTTCAGAAGAACAGTTGGAAGAACGATTTGAGAGTACGTTAGCGGTTGTTGGCGAAAATCCGGAGTCCGTTGGATTACTGATTGACTTTGCACATTTTCTTGCATTCTACGAAGATAAACCGGATCAGGCAGTGCAAATCCTTGAAGAAGGAAGAAAAATTCCAAGACTGCAGGCTATTCAGCGTGATTTTATAAAAAACGAGTTGGCAGATATTTCAGTTTATAAAGATGATTTATGGGAAGCGGTTTTATTGTATTCACAGTTGATTGAAGCAAACCGGGACAACGAGTTGGGAGATGAGGTAAAACTTAAAAAGGCACGCCTGGGGTATTTTATGGGAAATTTGAGTTGGGCAAAGGCGTTGTTAAATGTAATAAAAGCCGGTACTTCGAAATTAGTTGCAAATGATGCATTGGAGTTGTCACTCTTTATTTCGAATAATAGCAATCTAGATACTACCGAAATTCCCTTGCAACAATTTGCGCGAGCAGATTTGTATACGTTTCGCAACCAGGGAGAGAAGGCTTGGGCTGTTTTAGATTCGATTGAAACTAATTTTCCACGTCATAGTTTGACAGATGATGTGCTATTTCGGAAAGCCAAGATTAAGATTGCAAATGGCGATTTTCAGCAGGCAGCTGCATATCTTGAAGAAATAGTCACGAATTACTCCTACGAGTTACTTGCTGATGATGCACTTTTTCAATTGGCCGGTTTATACGAAAATCAATTGATGGAAAAGGAAAAGGCTGAAGGATTATATAAAAAGATGCTGGTTCAGTATCCAGCAAGTATTTACGTTACAAAATCAAGGGAAAAATATCGGGAATTACGGGGCGACTTTGAGGACGACAAGGAAACGGAGTTTTTTGAAGGAGGGGCTAATTAAATGAAAAATCAGAAAACAGCGATTCTTCTCGCACTGGCTTCTGTATTGTTGTGGTCTACTGTTGCTTCTGCTTTTAAAATGGCCTTGCGCGGATTGAATCCCTGGCAACTTATTTTCATTGCATCACTGGTCACTTTGGGCATTTTTACTGGATTGATGTTGGTCCAGGGAAAACTGAATCAACTATTCACAGTTTCAAAAAAAGATTTAGTGCAATATGCTCTTTTAGGATTGTTAAACCCTTTTGCTTACTACCTCGTACTTTTTAAAGCGTATGAATTAAACCCGGCGCAAGTTGCACAGGCTTTAAACATGGTTTGGCCAATTAGTCTGGCGCTTTTATCGGTACCTTTGCTTGGGCAGAAAATTACCAAAAGGAATATATATGCTGTATTGATTAGCTTTATTGGGGTGGTTTTCATTGCATCGCAAGGAAGTATCGAAGGGTTTACGAAGACCAATCCTCTTGGAGCATTTCTTGCACTTGTAAGCAGTATTATTTGGGCCTTGTATTGGATATTAAGCGTGAAAAGTCATCGTGAAAAGATTATTGTATTGTTCTGGAATTTTGTATTTGGAACTCTATATCTGCTTGTTTTCGGTTTCTTTAATTATCAGGATAATTTTGATTTTCAGTTTGATGTTTCGTTTTGGACTGCAGTTTATGTTGGTGTTTTCGAATTAGGGATCACTTATTTGGTTTGGATGAAAGCTTTAGAGAAGAGTGAGAATAATGCAGTAACTGGCAATTTCATATTTCTAACACCGTTCTTATCTTTGATATTTATTTATTTAATTCTTAAAGAACAGATTTACTGGACCACTTTTGCAGGCTTAAGTTTGATTCTGTTAGGTATTTTTATTCAGCAATTGAAAAAGAGAGATGAAAAGAGTTGATATGCATAGGTTTTTGCTGTTTGCCGCGATGGCGGCTTTGTTGGTTATGGCGAATTCCTGCCAGAAGGATGATATAATAATAGAAGAGCCGGATCCGGATACAACAAACAATGAGCAACCGGTTGAAGAAACAAGCAAAGATTTCATTTACGATATTTTTAAAGAAAATTATCTTTGGATAGAAGAACTTCCAGGAATTGCCCCAAATGACTATAGCTCGAATGAATTGTTGGTAGATGCCCTCCGATATGATGAAATTGATCATTGGAGTTTTGTTTCAGATTTACAGGAATATAGAAATTTGTTTGATGAAGCTGAAACCAAGGGTTTTGGCGTTGGAATGGCAATAACACAGGATGATAAGTTAATGGTTCGCTTCACCTACAAGAATGCCCCTATGGGATTGGCCGGGGTTGACAGAGGATGGGAATTCATTAAAATTAATGATGTCGACGTTTCAGATATCCCTGATTTGTGGGCGGCTTTTGATACGGATGGTGAGGTGAAATTTACTTTCCGTACAGTAAGTAATGATACTGTTGAGTATTCAATGACTCGTACTGATTATGAAATCAATACCGTACTGCATAAATGTGTAGTAGAGGATAATGGGAAGAAGATAGGATATCTTGTTTTTGAGAGTTTTTTGGGGCCATCTGCTGAGGAGTTGGATGATGCCTTTGATTATTTCAATCAACAGGAAGTTGATGACATCGTTGTCGATTTAAGATATAATGGTGGAGGAAATGTCGATATTGCTTTTCAACTGATGGAGTTACTTGGAGGGAACGCCATTATAAACAAGGTAATTACTAGTATCGTTTATAACAGTAACCGAACGGATGAAAATGACTCTTATGGTTTTGGTAGGGGATCAGGAAAAGCTGTTGAATTGGATCGTTTGTATTTTATTACCACTGAAAGTTCTGCTTCTGCCAGTGAATTAGTTATTAATTCATTGTTTCCCTATAAGGAAATTACGATTATTGGGGAGAGAACTCATGGAAAACCTGTGGGGATGGAGGTTTACGAATCCGAAAAATACCAGATTGCTTTAGCTCCGGTTACGTTTAAGCTGGTTAATGCGTTGGGTGATGGAGATTATTTTAGTGGTATTCCTGTTGATTACGAAGAAGCTGATGATATATTTCATTCATGGGGAGATCCGAATGAGGCTTGTTTAAAGAAGGCTTTGGAGGTTATTAGTGGAGAAACCAGCATGGTTGCTGCTAAGTCGGCAACAATTCAGCCAAAACCACTGCCGTTGAAGCGAGGATTGCAGGAAATCACAGGAGCTTATTAGATGGGAAAAATTGCAAAACGAATATTAGGAATTGACCCGGGAACCATCGTAATGGGGTATGGTCTTATTGAAGTAGAAAACGATAAGCCACGAATAGTACAAACGGGGGTGGTGAAAACCAAAGGGTACAATGATCATTATTTGCGGTTGAAGCATATTTTTACACGAACCCGACATCTTATTGAAGATTATCTTCCTGACGAACTAGCCATCGAATCACCTTTCTATGGAAAAGATATTCAGGCTATGTTGAAGTTAGGGCGTGCTCAGGGAATAATTATGGGATTGGCTTTAGAAAAGGACATTCCGGTTTTCGAATATGCTCCGCTTCGGGTAAAGCAGGCCATCACTGGAATGGGGCGTGCCTCCAAAGAACAGGTTGCCTATTTTCTCAAAAACATGTTTAAAGAAAACGAACTTCCCAAGGAGTTGGATGCAACTGATGCTTTAGCGGTTGCAGTATGTCACTATTTGCAACTGAAAAATCCAGTTGCTGGCAAATCATATAAAGGATGGGGGGATTTTATCAAGAAGAACCCTGGGAGGGTCAAGTAGTTTTTCGGAGAATACACATGACACAATAGAATTGGTATGGGATCAAGCACCAGTATCAAATTCTTTACACAAAAAAAAGCCACCCTATTGGACGGCTTCTGCAATTATTTTGCTTGTATTTTTACTCTATCTCTGCGGCAATCTTTGCTCTAATCTCTTCAAACTCCTCTGAGCTTAATTGAACTTTATCTGAAAAATTGAGCAAGTCGCCTTCTGATTGCATTGGCACCAAATGAATGTGTGCATGAGGTACTTCCAGCCCTAAAACCATGATGCCAACTTTTTGACATGGAATGGCTTTTTTTAGTCCTGCAGCAACTTTCTTTGCAAATTGATTGAGTCCCTGGTAGGTTTCATCATCCAAGTCAAAAATATAATCAACCTCCTTTTTCGGGATCACTAAAGTATGCCCTTTTGCCGTTGGAAAAATATCCAAAAAAGCCAGGTAGTTGTCATCTTCTGCAACTTTATAGGCTGGGATTTCTCCATTAATTATTTTGGTGAAAATGGTTGGCATGTTATAAGGAAATATCAATAATTTCGAAAGGAATAATTCCAGATGGAACCTGAATTTCAACTACATCACCCACTTTTTTGCCAATAAGTCCTTTGGCAATGGGAGTTTCAATAGAGATTTTACCCAGTTTCAAATCAGCTTCGTGTTCTGAAACAATGGTATATTTCATGGTTGCATTATTCTTTTTATTCTTGATAGTTACCTTATTCAGGATCTGCACACAAGAAGTATCAATTTTCGATTCATCAATAATTCTGGCGGTTGCAATTTTCCCTCTTAACTGAGCGATTTTTGCTTCCAGCATTCCTTGTGCGTCTTTGGCCGCATCATATTCTGCATTCTCAGAAATATCACCTTTTTCGATCGCCTCACCAATTTGTTTCGAAATTGCAGGACGCTCAACATTCATTAAGTGATTTAATTCTTTCTTCAGTTTATCAAGGCCTTCTTGAGTTATAAAGGTCACTTTTGCCATATGATTGTAAATTTTTATGTAACGTGGTATAAATAAAAAAGAATTCCACCTCATGGAACTCTTCAGTGATACAAAACTAAATAAAATAATTGATTTTTGCGAGGCTTATATTGAAAAATAGTGTTTAAATAGTTGTTTACTAAACGGTTCTAGTATTTTCTGTCAAGAATCTCGGAATATATTACAGCTTTCTTTAACGTGAAGTCTTTCATTATTGCCCCCAGCCTTGTTTCTTGCTCTGGTTCTTCTTCAAGCAAAATAGGAGTTTTCTTTTTAATTGGTTCTGTTTTTTTTATGATTGGCTCTCTTTTTAATGGTTCAAAGGTCTTTTTTACAACTGGTTTTTGTTCGGGCTTTGGTTCAGGAACAAAAACAGGTTCTGGTTCGTCATCAAAAAAAGAATCATCCATGAAATTTTTCAAAATGGATGGTGGTTCGTTATACGGTTCATTTTCTTCTTTCATCCGGGCAATTTTTTGCTTTTTCTTACTGTTAATCGCGCCAAGTGCAGAAAGGATAATTGCTATGATGATAAAGATATAATCTTCCATTTTTGCTAATTTTACAAGCTGGCAAAATAACTTTGCCTCCTGATCAGTTATGATTGTTAAAGATATAAAAAATGAATGGCATTAGTAGATATATAATCAGGTTTAGTTTTGTGCTTATTTTATTATTGGCATTAACTCCTGCTTGTAAAGATGATTTTAATTCTTCAATTCCGTATGTGAGAGTGAGTATGCAAATTAATTTGATACAGTATAATGATTTAACTGTTCCCTCCAATTCTTTGGTTTTTCCAGCTGGTTATGGTGGGATTATAGTAACCAACAATGGTTTTGGATTTAATGCTTGTGATGCAGCTTGTCCTTATGAGGTTGATCCACAATGTAAGGTAGTGCCTGATGGTGGTGGAACTGCTACTTGTCCATGTTGTGGTTCACAATATCTGTTACTTGAGGGTGGATCGCTGCTTTCCGGTACTGGTCCTTCTACTGAACCACTAAAACCTTATTCTGTGCAGCAAAGCGGGAGTTCTTTAATCGTGACTAATTGATCTCGAACAATTTCTCATTTTCAATTTCCATCAGGAATATCCGGTCAAAGTCTGAAGGGAAGTTCCAGTTTCCAATTTTATTCTGAAAATTAAATAGAAGTTTATTTTGAAATGATTCAATGTGGATAAGTAGCCACAGTTGAAAGGGCTTGTGCTTTTGGTAGAGATAAATTTTTTCTTCTTTAGCGCGGATCGTATCTTCAATATGTTCGTTTATCTTTTCTGGTTCAGTTAAATGCCCTTGTTGTTCGTAAAATTCCTGTCCATGTAGCTCAGTTAGTTCAATTCCAAGTTTTTTCCTTCGATTAACTTTGACTAAAAAGTCTGGCGATTCATTTTGCACGATCTTTCCATTCGGAAATTCGCCGTACAATTTCCGGAAAAGCATCAGCACCTGAAGTTCTATTTTCTTTTTATCGGTCATATCCGAAGATACAAAAAAAGCAGCGGTTAAGCTGCTCTTTTTTATGATGTATGCCGAATTTTAATATCGGTAATGTTCTGGTTTGTAAGGCCCATTTGGCGATACGCCAATGTATTTCGCCTGATCATCAGAGAGCTTAGTCAATTTCACTCCTAATTGTTCCAGATGCAAGCGTGCAACTTCTTCATCTAAGTGTTTTGGTAAACGATAAACATCAGTTTTATAATCATTTTTCCATAACTCAATCTGAGCCAACGTTTGGTTCGTAAATGAATTACTCATTACAAATGATGGGTGACCAGTTGCACAACCTAAATTAACCAATCGGCCTTCCGCCAACAAGAAAATAGAATGTCCATCTTCATAGGTGAATTTGTCTACCTGTGGTTTGATATTTGTTTTTTGAATCCCAGGCCATTTTTCCAATTTCGAAACCTGAATTTCATTATCAAAGTGTCCGATGTTACAAACAATTGCCTGGTCTTTCATGGCAGCCATATGTTCGGCTGTGATGATATCTTTATTTCCGGTAGTCGTCACATAAATGTTTCCTTCTTCAATGGCATCTTCCATGGTTTTAACTTCAAAGCCTTCCATGGCAGCTTGCAATGCACAAATTGGATCAATTTCAGTTACCACTACACGAGCACCATAACCTCTCATTGAGCGGGCACAACCCTTACCAACATCACCATATCCGGCAACAACAACTACCTTACCGGCGATCATAACATCCGTGGCACGTTTAATTCCATCGGCTAGCGATTCGCGACAGCCATATAGATTATCGAATTTCGATTTAGTTACAGAGTCGTTTACATTAATGGCAGGAAACAGTAATTTTCCATCTTCCATCATTTGGTACAAGCGGTGAACCCCGGTTGTCGTTTCCTCCGATACTCCCTTAATTTCAGGAACCGTACGATGCCAACGTTGCGGATCTTCTGCCAATGCTTTCTTTATTGCTTTGAATAATTCTATTTCATCTTCAGCTTCCAGCTCTACGTCCAAAATGGATGGATCTTTTTCAGCTTCATATCCAATATGGATCATCATCGTCGCATCACCCCCATCATCAACAATAATATTTGGTCCTATGCCATTTCCAAAATCAAGAGCACGCTCAGTACACCACCAATATTCTTCAAGGGTTTCGCCTTTCCATGCAAAAACAGGAACTCCGGAAGCAGCAATTGCTGCAGCAGCATGATCCTGTGTGCTGAAAATATTACAACTTGCCCAACGAACATCTGCTCCAAGTTCTGTCAATGTTTCAATTAAAACGGCAGTTTGGATAGTCATATGCAATGAACCCATAATTCTGGATCCTTTCAATGGCTTTTCTTTTCCGTATTTAGATCGCAGAGACATTAATCCCGGCATTTCTTTTTCTGCAATTTCAATCTCTTTTCGCCCGAAATCTGCTAATGAGATATCAGCTACTTTGTAATCTGTTTTTGTGTCTGTCAATGTGTTCATTTTGTTTTCCTTAAACTTCTCGCAAAGATAATTATTCTTAAAAGAATATATGAATTATATTTTTCGTGCTACTACAAGCACCTCCTGATCAATATTAAAAACATTCAGGATGCGTCTGAAGAAGCGATTAAAAAAGAATTTGAAAGAAAATGGTCCCGGAATAAAAACCGGATAGTTTTGTTGTACCACTTCAAATCCGGATGACTCCAGTGTTGAGCCTAAATTTTCATAGTTGAAATAGACAAAATGCTCCAGTCCAACTCCAGCCTGATTATAAAACCGGTGTTCTCCTCTGTTATTTTGAGCTCTGTTGTATTTTGAATTTGGGACCATGATTAGAATAATTCCATTTTTATTCAATAAATCAGCACACTTAGCGAGTGTTGTAAATGGATTGGGGAAATGTTCCAACACATGTTGCATGTATATCAATTGATATTTTTTCTTTTTAGAAATAAGCTCCTCCAGTGATGACACTTCTGCGTTTAATCCCTGGCTTTGACAATAATCAACTGCATACTCACTTACATCGATTCCCAAATGAGAGATTTCTCGATCTCTCGCTGCTTCCAATGTGTATCCGATTGAACAACCCACTTCAAGTAATGATGTGATATTGGAGTGAAATAAGCTGGCAATATCTATTAGCCAACCTGATTTGCGAACTTTATGTTTTCGTTTTAGATCGTATTTTTTTGATTTGAAGTATGATTGATCGTATTCCTTTTCTAAATTGAATGAGTCGGGAGACCTCCAAATTAAACCACAATCATTACATTTCAGGTAACTTAATTCTCCGTCTGCTGCATATTGTTTGTAATTCTTTGGATTACATCCCAGGTGGGTGGTACATAAAAACATAGGCTAGTATTTATTGCTCTCCAGCGTCTTAATTATGATTTGCTTGTCTTTTTCTAATTGCGTTCTCAACTCATCAACCGAACCGAATTTTTGTTCCTCGCGGGTCTTCTGTATGAATTTAATTTCTAGTTGTTGATTATAAATGTCTCCATCAAAGTCAATAATATGAACTTCAATGCTTCGATGATCTGCATTTCTATTAACGGTTGGTCGGGTCCCAATGTTGAGCATTCCTTTGAAAATCTGCTCATTTAGCTTCACGTATACAGCATATACACCATGTCCGGGAATGATTTTATTTGGATCTGATGTTTCTATGTTTGCCGTTGGAAATTGAATTTTGCGCCCAAGTTGTTGTCCTTCAACAACGCTACCATGCAATGTAAATGGATAACCGAGATAGGTATTCGCTTTTTCAATGTCCCCATCTTGAAGGGCATTTCGAATTTGGGTTGAACTAATCTCTACATCATCTGATAAAAGGACATCTATTTGTTCTAAATTGAACTGAAAAGTTGAAGAAAGATCATTTAGCACTTCGAAACCACCTTCCCTGTTTTTTCCAAATTTGTGATCATGCCCAACCACCAAACTATTGACCTTTAGTTTTTCAATCAGAATTTTTTTGACGAATTCAATATAGCTTAGCTGAGAAAATTCTTTGGTGAATGGATAAATAATTAAATGCTCCAGTCCCGCTTTCTCAAATAATTCGATTTTTTCATTCAGGGTGGTTAATAGTCTTAAATTCCCTTCGTCAGGGAAAAGTACTTGTCGGGGATGAGGGTAAAAAGTGAAAATTACCGTTTCTCCATGATTCTTTGAAGCAATTTTCTTTAAACTGTCAATTATTTTAAAGTGGCCTAAATGCACGCCATCAAAAGATCCAATTGTTAAAACCGGTCTTTTTACCTTGAACTCGTTGATATCCCGATAAACTTTCATTTCTGATTTTGGATTTCAGCCCGTAAAAGTACAATTTTTAACTGCTTTTGATTGAAAATAACAATTAAAACAAGTTCATGTTTCAAAAGATTCTTCCAAGACTCTTTGAATGATAGGTAAATTATTATTTTTACGCTTCAATATTACTAACGTAAAAAACTATATTGTGAGAAAAGTAGTTGTTCTGATTGCTTTGATAGCGACCGTTTTTACTGCCTGCAAGGAGTCTGGCAAATTTAAAATTGAAGGTAAAATCAGCAATGCTGGTGGTGAATATGTTTACCTCGACCTTCTAAAAGTGAATGCTACAGAAAAAGTAGACTCCGTTAAAATAGGGAAAGACGGTGATTTTAAGTTCACAGGAGATGTGGCTTATCCTACATTTTTTCTAATGAAGCTTAATGAAAAGAATTTCGTTACCCTACTGGTAGATTCTGCAGAACAAGTGCAAGTTGCCGGCGATGCTGCAAATTTTTCTCGCGATTATGTTGTTGTTGGTTCGCCAGGTTCCGAATTGGTTCAGAAACTGAATTTACGTTTAAGCAGGACAAAGCATGTTTTGGATTCAATTCGGTCTTTGCATGTGCTGTTTCGAAAAGATCCCAATTATCAGGAATTGAAGAAAAAATGGGACGAGAATTATAATGAAGTGATGCAAGAGCAAATTGATTATTCCACCAATTTTGTTCGAGAGAATCCATTTTCAATGGCAAGTGTGCTGGCTTTATACCAGAAGTTTGATAATGATACATATGTCGTTCGTGATTTGAATTCATTGAAAATTGCGGCTTCAGCGCTAAACTCATTTTATCCGGAGTCTGACCACGTAAAAGCACTTTATGCAAATACATTAAAATTGATGAGTGATGAACGCAGTGCAAAAATGGGCCAATTTATTAAGGAATATGGAGAAAACAGCCCTGAAATATTACTTCCAAATCCAGATGGAAAAGAAATTGCATTGACCTCATTGAGAGGGAAATATGTTTTACTTCAGTTTTGGTCTTCGCAAGACCGGGGATCTCGAATAATTAACCCTGTGCTGGTTGAAATCTACAATAAATACAAGCGGAAAGGCTTTGATATTTATCAGGTAAGTGTTGATGAGAATCGCTACGAATGGATTGACGCCATTGATAAGGATGGATTGAGCTGGACCAATGTTGGCGACATGAAAGGAAGTACTTCAGCTTTGAATAATTACAATGTGAAACAAATTCCATTTAATTATTTGCTTGATAAAGAGGGCACCGTTATTGCCAGAAATTTGAAAGGTCCTGAGCTTGACAAAGTTCTGGGAGAGATGCTTAACTAATCTTTGCAACTTTTAGGGCATTCATTTTGCCAAGAAAATCTTGAAACTTAATTTTTTACTAATATCTTTGACATCGTTTTTTAAAACGGCAAAAAATCAAGATTGAAAAACGTTAGTGGCAAAATATATTTTGTTTCAGATATTCATCTGGGAGCTCCGGCTTTAAATAATAATCTGCAACGAGAAAAGCTTTTTGTAAAATGGCTTGATGAAATCAAAAAGGATGCTTCCGTGATTTTTTTAATGGGAGATATTTTTGATTACTGGTTTGAATACAAAAAGGTAGTTCCTCGTGGATTTACCAGGACATTGGGAAAAATAGCTGAGATTGTTGACTCTGGAATTCCTGTTCATTTTTTTACCGGAAATCATGATGTTTGGGTATTTGATTATTTGCCAGCCGAGTTAGGAGTTGAGGTACATCGAAGCGAGATGAGAGTTTCTTTTTCAGGTAAAAAGTTTTTTCTCGCACATGGTGACGGGCTCGATCCTTTTGACAAAGGCTATAATTTATTGAAAAAGGTATTCACCAATCGTTTTTTGCAATGGGTGTTTGCTCGCGTGCATCCGAATTTTGCAATGTCAGTTGCTCATAGATGGTCAAAAAATAGCCGATTGGGGAAAGGATTGGGAGAGCATTTTAAAGGTGATGATAAAGAAGGACTTTTTGTCTTTGCCAAAGAACTTCTTACCAAAGAAGATTTTGATTACGTCATATTTGGTCACCGTCATCTTTTAATGGATGAACCACTAGGTGATAAAGCAAGATACATTAATTTGGGTGACTGGATTACCCATTATTCGTATGGCGTTTTTGATGGAGAAAAATTTGAATTGAAAACATATAAGGGCGAAAGCCTCTGATGATACTATTATGAGTAAGCAGATATACACAAAAATTATTGGAACCGGAAGTTACATACCGGAACAGGTAATTAAGAATGATCATTTTCTTGATTATGAATTTTATGATCCTTCAACCAAAAAGCCATTCGATAAGAGTAATGAGGAAATTATTCAGAAATTTCATGAAATAACGAATATCGAAGAACGCAGGTGGGTGAAAGAAGACCAGGTAAATTCGGACATTGCCGCACTGGCTGTGAAGAATGCCTGCGAATCATCCGGTATTGATAAGGAATCACTTGATTTTATCATTCTGGGTCACAACTTTGGCGATGTTTATCACGGAACTACCAGCGTTGATACACTTCCCGGACTTGCGAACCGCGTAAAAGATATTTTAAAAATAAAGAATCCGGCTTGTATTTGTCATGATGTAATTTCAGGTTGTCCTGGATGGACACAGTCGATGATTATTGCTGATGCTTACATTCGGAGTAAGTCATTTAAACGTGGTGTGGTGATTGGATCTGACGTGTTATCACGAATTTCTGATCCGCATGACCGGGATACAATGATTTTTGCAGACGGCGCAGGTGCTACAATTGTTGAAGCCGTTGAGAGTGATACACCAATTGGCATTATTTCTCATAGCAGTCGTTCTGATTCAACTCCATATTCCAATTTGTTAACTTTTGGAAAGTCTAGCAATCCGAATTTTAGCGGGAATGACTTATTCCTTAAAATGGCTGGTCATAAGTTGTACGTCTATGCAATTAGTCACGTCCCGGGAGTCGTTAAAGAAAGTATTGAAAAAGCTGGCTTGCAGCTGAGTGATATTAAAAAAGTATTGATTCATCAAGCGAACGAAAAAATGGACGATACCATCTTGAAAGGTGTGTTTAAGCTGTATAAAGAGAAACAAATTCCTGAAGGAATTATGCCAATGAGTATTCGTAAGTTGGGTAATTCATCAACAGCAACTGTTCCTACCTTGTTGGATTTAGTTGTTAAAGGAAAGATGGAAAATCACGAAATAAACGAAGGTGATTATGTGATTCTTTGTTCGGTGGGAGCTGGAATGAATGTAAACTCCATCGTATATAAATGGTAATCTGGTTCGAACTACAATAAACGAAGCTGCTCCAAATTTTGGTGCAGCTTTTTTGTTTACCATTCAATTGAAGTTAAGTCTTTGCTGGCTAAAAAATCATTCGCTTTGCTAAAATGATTGTTACCAAAGAAACCTCGGCTTGCAGATAATGGAGATGGGTGTACAGATGTTAATACTAAATGCTTATTGCGGTCAATGAATTCACCTTTTCGGATCGCATAGTTTCCCCATAAGATAAATACAACGTGTTCTTTTTCTTCGTTGATTTTATGAATGACGGCATCTGTAAATTCTTCCCAGCCTTTTCGCTGATGCGAACCGGCAGTGTGCGCCCGAACAGTCAGTGTTGCATTTAAAAGTAAAACGCCTTGTTTAGCCCAATCGGTAAGGTTGCCGCTTGTTGGTATTTCTTTGCCGACATCTTGCTTTAATTCTTTAAAAATATTTCTTAAGCTGGGCGGAAAATCAATTCCGTCATTTACAGAAAAGCATAATCCGTGGGCCTGCCCGGGGCCATGGTAAGGATCCTGTCCTAAAATCACCACTTTCAATTGATCAAATGGACATTGGTCAAAGGCATTAAAAATGAGCTTGGCAGGTGGGAAAATTTGATGTGCCCGGTATTCATTGTGAACGAATTCACTCAGTTTTTTAAAATACGGTTTTTCAAATTCGTCAGTTAATTGGTTTTTCCAGCTCGACTCAATTTTAACATCCATGGGGAAAGGGTTTTATTTTGATCAGCTAAAAATACCACTATTGTTTTAAGAAGCAAAGGCGGAAATAGAAGTGGGAGATAAAAAAGAAGAATCTAGAAAAAATGCTTCGGGAATGAGCAATTGGAATTTGTGAGTGCATCGTCGAAACTCCTTTCTAATTTCTCAAGCTGGCTCTTTCCCATCTACATTCTTCTTCGTACTTTTAACTTTCAAATTCACAATCTATGGAAATTATTTATCTGCTTGCAGGTCTGGCTATTGGTTTTTTGTTGGACTTTCTAATTACTAAATTGAAATCGAAATCTGTCGAAAATCAAATACTTTCTGATAAAACCGAATTTGAAAAAATAAAAGCTCAGCTGGAAGAGCGGGTGAATAATCTTCAGACTGATAAAGCGACTTTGACCGAGAAACTTGAAAAGGAAGAAGAAATAAACACACAACAGGCAGACCGGTTGGCAAGAGCTGAAGTTGAGTTTGCCAATATGAAGGAAAAATTGGTGACTCAGAAGCAAGAATTGGAAGATTTGCAGAAAAAGTTCACTACCGAGTTTGAAAATATTGCCCACAAAATATTGAAGCAAAATTCTCAGGAGTTCACTCAGGTCAATCAAAAGAATATCGGGGATATTCTAAATCCGTTGAAAGAGAAGATTCTTCTGTTTGAAAAGAAAGTCGAAGAAACTTATGAGAAAGGTTTGAAAGATCAAACCGATCTGAAGGCAGAGCTTAAGAAGCTTCACGATCTGAATATGAAAATTAGTGATGAGGCGAACAACCTGACCAAAGCTTTGAAAGGAGATGTGAAGAAACAAGGGAATTGGGGTGAGGTGATTCTGGAACGCATTTTGGAACGATCTGGCCTTAATGAAGGAGAACAAGGCTATCAAAAACAATTTAGTGATACTTCTGAAGAGGGTAAACGGATTCAGCCTGACGTTGTTATAAACCTTCCCGATAATAAGCATATAATTGTTGACTCAAAGGTTTCATTGATAGCCTATGAGCGAGCTGTTAACTCAGAAACTGAAGAGGATCGGGTAAAGCATATTAAAGAGCATCTAATAAGTTTAAAACAGCACATTAAAGGCTTGAGTGAAAAGCATTATCAAAGTGCATCGAAGTTAAACTCACCTGACTTTGTTTTATTGTTTCTTCCTATTGAGGCTTCATTTAGTGTCGCTATTCAAGAAGATCAGGAATTGTTTTCGTATGCGTGGGATCAGAAAGTTGTTATTGTAAGTCCATCGACTTTGTTGGCTACTTTGCGTACAATTTCATCGATCTGGCAACAGGAAAATCAAACCAGGAATTCACTGGAAATTGCCCGTCAGGGTGGGGCTCTATACGATAAGTTTGTCAACTTTGTTGCAGACCTTGAGAAGATTGGCACCAACCTCGATCAGACTCGTAAAAATTATGATCTGGCAATGAATAAGCTAAATGATGGACGCGGAAACTTAGTACGTTCTGCCGAAAAACTGCGCGAACTGGGTGCAAAAGCCAGCAAGGAACTTCCGCAAAAATTTCTGGAAGAATAGGGGGCATGATTTTTAACTGTTGTCCTTTCCATAAGTTGGAAGCTATAATACAAGAAGCTTTTGTTTCGAAAATATTCAGGTAATTAGTACTGCTCGTTACTATCATATTTCGATTGATTCTAAATGATACTTACTTCAAAATCCCTTTATCCAACTGGTCACTTTTATTAAACCCTTTGTGCACAGCTGTATATAGTTGTAGCAGGTTGCTCAGTAAACTATTGAAGAATATAATAATCATCACCATGATCTGGTATTTTACAGCAAGCATTGGGTCGGAACCTCCAAGTATTTGTCCAGTCATTACGCCGGGCAGAGATACCAAGCCAACAGTAGCCATGGTTGCCAGATTTGGTGCCATTGCTGTTCGAACTGCTTCTTTTACAAATGGACGGGAAGCTTCCTGTCGGGTGGCACCGGTTGCCAACAAATACTGATAGGTTTTATTTTCTTTTCTGGCTTGGTTGAAAAATGTTTTCAGCGATACAATGTTTGATTTCAAGGTATTTCCCAACATTAATCCGGCAACTGGAATGAGAAGTTCTGCCTGAAAAATGTTATCAAGCTGTACGATTGCCCAATTGAAATACAGTAAGGTGAGAAGTGTTGGGAGTAACATGCAGATAAAGGTTGGGAACCAAAGTTTTTTTATCGCCAAATTGGATGTCCGAATAGCTGAAAAAGCAGCGATTAGAACCATCACAAGCACATATGCAACGTTCACAAATGGATTATTGAGCAGAAAGATGTATTTCAGGTAAACAGCAACAAATCCCAATTGAACCAACATCCTTAATACGGCAATTCCCAATTTTTTATTGAATCCTAAGCGAAGTTGCCACACCAATACCATGGTTGGAACAACGAGTAGAAGCCCCAATAGAATGCCGCTTATGGAAATATTGGCTGCATTCATGCCTGAAAGTGGCTGATGTTTCTGATTCCTGGTAGTTGCCATGCCGGATCATGACTCACACAAAGCACTGTCTTTTTTGTATTGATAATGTAGTCAATGAAAAACTGACGTTGCTTCTCGTCCATGGCCGAAGTAGGTTCGTCCAATAATAACACTGACCTGTCCAGAAGCATGATTAATACCCAGCCCAGGCGTTGGCGTTCACCACCAGAAATTTCGCTGGTGTTTTTTAAAAGGGTTTCTTCAGTAAGATTGACTTCTTTCAGCTTTTCAATTAGTTTTTCTTCCGAGTAGTGGATGCTTTTGTTGGCAGAGTAATTGAATATTTCCTGAAAGACATCCCTTACTTTGCCATTGGGGAAGTCAATATCCTGGCTTAAATAACCAATTTGTTTCCTGATTTTTCGGAGGTTCTCGGGCTTGACTTCTTTCCCGTTTAAGAATACTTTCCCGTTTTCGGGATCAACAAATCCAAGCACTAGTTTTAATAAACTGGTTTTTCCACTTCCTGAAGGAGCAGAGAAAACTACCTTTTCGCCTTTTGCTACGGTTAGGTTGAATTGATCAAATAACTGCTTATTCCCCAGTTTTAGGGTGATATTTTTGAATCGTATCATGAAGAATAAGTTTTGTTCGACGACAAAAAAGCCGGACAAAATCCGGCTATGTATAATTAACTTGCTTTTAAACGTTGTGCATTGCCCGGATCCATCTTTTGCTCCGCATAATCTTTCGAGATCTTCAATTGTTTGATTCCATCTGTCGGGCTATCAAACATTGCATCAATCATTATGCTTTCACATATTGAGCGTAATCCACGAGCTCCTAATTTGAATTCAACGGCCTTGTCAACAATAAACTCCAGGGCATCTTCTTCAAAACTTAATTCAATCTCATCCAATTCAAATAACTTGACATATTGCTTGATGATTGAATTTTTTGGTTCCGTAAGGATGCTTCTTAATGCTTCCCTGTCTAATGGTCGCAAATAAGTAAGCACTGGCAAGCGCCCAATAATTTCAGGAATCAAACCAAAGCTTTTCAAATCTTGTGGAGAAATATACTGAAGCATATTATTGCGGTCAATCTTGTCAACACTCTTTTGTGCTCCATAGCCAACAACGGCAGTATTTAATCGTTTGGATATTTTCTTTTCAATACCATCAAAAGCACCACCACATACAAATAGAATGTTTTTAGTGTTTACCGGTATCATTTTTTGTTCCGGATGTTTACGTCCACCCTGAGGAGGAACATTGACCACAGCTCCTTCAAGTAATTTTAATAATCCTTGCTGAACACCTTCGCCGGAAACATCCCGTGTAATGGATGGATTATCTCCTTTGCGGGCAATTTTATCAATTTCATCGATGAAAACAATACCGCGTTCAGCAGCTTCTACATTGTAATCAGCAGCCTGAAGAAGACGGGTTAGTAAACTTTCGATATCTTCACCCACATAACCAGCTTCTGTAAGAACCGTGGCATCGACAATGGTAAAAGGTACGTGCAACATTTTAGCGATGGTGCGAGCCAGCAACGTTTTGCCAGTCCCAGTTTCACCAACTAAGATGATGTTGGATTTTTCAATCTCTGTTTCGTCGCTCTGAACCTTTTGTGTCAACCTTTTATAATGGTTATATACAGCAACCGACAGGATTTTTTTTGCCTGATCCTGTCCGATTACATACTCATCCAGAAACTCTTTGATCTCTTTAGGCTTTAACAATTTTAAGCCATTCAGGTCAAATTCAGTCTCCGATTTAAATTCTTCTTCAACGATGGCGTATGCTTGTTCAATGCAGCGATCACATATATGACCCTCCATTCCAGCGATTAGGAGATTGACCTCCTTCTTCTCCCTGCCACAAAATGAACATTTATCCATAGTATTGTTTAATTCCGTATCCAATGTGCTAGCTTCTTACTAAAATTTCGTCAATCATTCCATATTCCTTTGCTTCTTCCGAAGTCAACCAGTAATCTCTGTCCGCATCGCTTTCTACTTGCTCATACGAATTTCCAGAATGTTTGGCTATGATATCGTATAATTCTTTTTTCAATTTTAAGATTTCACGAGCTGTGATTTCAATATCCGAAGCCTGGCCAGATGCACCTCCCATAGGTTGGTGAATCATGATTCGTGAATGCTTTAATGCTGAACGTTTGCCTTCAGTTCCGGCTGTCAACAAAACAGCACCCATGGAGGCAGCCATGCCTGTGCAAATAGTTGCAATGTCAGGTGAAATGTACTGCATCGTATCATAGATACCTAATCCAGCGTGTACTGAGCCTCCCGGAGTGTTAAAATAGATTTGAATATCTTTTGAGGGATCAGTTGATTCCAAGAATAGTAACTGAGCCTGTATGATATTTGCAATGTAGTCGTCAATTGGAGTACCTAGAAAGATAATGCGGTCCATCATCAAACGTGAAAACACGTCCATTGATGCTACATTTAACTGGCGTTCTTCGATGATATATGGAGTTAAGCTATTTGTGAACAACGAATCGTAGCGATGCATTGTCAAACTGCTAATTCCAATATGCTTGGTGGCGTATTTATTAAATTCTCTTTTGTCGCTCATGATATAATCTCCTGTAAAAAAAAAAACTTTGTAAAAGTCAGGTCGAATTGAACTGAAAGAACAGTCCCCGTTTCCCGAATTTTACAAAGTTAAAAAATTATGCTATTAGCCTAGGCTACAGCGAAATTATTTTTCCAGTAATTTATTAAAGTCTTCAAGTGAAATTGGTTTCTCGTCAATATTCACATTCTCTTTAATTACTTCGATGATTTTGTCTTCCTGAACTTTGGTAACGATGCGTCTGCGTTCTTCTTCGTTTTGAAGAATTTGATCTGCATAATTATTCAAATATTCATCAGGTACGCTTGACATTCCGTACTGACGGAATTGAGATAATGCCATTTCTTTAGCACCTTCTTTTATATCTTCATCTTCAACCTTGATTTCATTGTCTTTTGTCAGCTTGTCTTTAATCAGCTGCCAGCGAAGATCTTTCATGAAATTGTCAAAGTCTTGCTCGATTTGCTCTTCTGTAAGCTCCTCATTGGTTGCTTTAATCCAACGCTTAAGGAATTCTTCAGGAAGTTCCATTTCAATTTTGTCAAGCAAAATGTCGCGACTGTCTAATGCGAATTTGTAATTGCTTGAAAGTTTGAAATTGTCTTCTAGGTCAGCTTTTATTTTAGCACGAAATTCTTCTTCTGTTTTAATCTCAGTATCTTCTCCAAAAGCTTTTTTGAATAGATCTTCATTCAACTCAGCTTTTTCAAAGCGAAGAACTTCTGAAATTGTAAATTTGAAATCACCTTCAATTTTTTCAGCGTCCTCGTGAGAAACATTCAACAAGTGTCCAACTTCATGTTTGTTTTCGTAAACTTTTACAGGATCGAAAACCATTACATCGCCAGCTTTCTTGCCAATAGCTGCTTGTTTTACTTCCTCGTCTTTCATTAAGTCGATGGCGATAATAACCTGCTCAGCTTTGATGCCTTCTTCCAATTCATTTCCTTCAGCGTCCAATTGAACAAAGTCTCCACGTAAGGTGTCTTTGTCAGCTGATTCATCAACTTTCACGTTCTCACCGAATCGACCCGTATAAGCTTCGATTTGCTTATCGATGGTTTCTTCGTCAACTTCAATGTTATAGAATGGATATTTTTTGCGCTTGTCCAGTTTTACTTCAATTTCCGGAGCAACTGCGATGTCAAATACAAATTCAAAGTCTTCGGTTGTATCCCAATCAAAACTTGCTTGCTTCTCCTCGTTTGGAAGTGGTTCACCTAAAATGTTTAATTTTTCTTCAACCAGGTATTTTGAAAGATTTTGAGACAACATCTTGTTTACCTCTTCAGCAACAATTGCTTTTCCATACATCTTTTTCACCAAACCTGCAGGTACCTTTCCTGGACGGAAGCCAGGCATGTTCGCTTTTTTGCGGTAGTCGCGAAGCGTATCATTTACCGTAACTTCATAATCGCTTTTCTCAATCTTTACAGTAACAATTGCATTAAGCTCGTTGATGTTTTCTTTTGTAATGTTCATAAAATCCCACTTAAAATTTTGGAAAATGTGCCGATAACCAAGGAGTTATCAAAATAAGCCGGTTGAAAACCCGGTGTATTAAATCAATAAAAACCGCATGCCATGCTTTTAAGCCAGGCATTGCGGTTGAACTTTGCTGTGCGGACGAAGGGACTCGAACCCCCACGCCGTATGGCACTAGATCCTAAGTCTAGCGCGTCTACCAATTCCGCCACGTCCGCTAATCGCGGCGCAAATATAAATCAATTTTTTTTAATTACCCAAACAGATAATTAAAGTTTTTTGAGAAAATGATTTAATTTTTTGCTTACCGAAGTGTAAAGTTCTGTCCCAGATATACTCTACGCACGTCTTCATCATTTGCTAAATCGTCAGCAGTGCCGGCTTTCATGATTGAACCTTCAAATAAAAGGTAAGATCGGTCGGTGATTGAAAGTGTTTCGTGTACATTATGGTCTGTGATTAAGACCCCAATATTTTTTTCTTTCAGTTTCTGCACGATTTCCTGAATATCTTCAACAGCGATCGGGTCAACACCAGCAAATGGTTCATCCAATAATATAAATTTAGGATCGATAGCCAGAGCTCGTGCGATTTCAGTCCTGCGTCGTTCACCACCCGAAAGCTGAAACCCTTTACTTTTGCGAATATGTTGAAGACCAAACTCCTCAATGAGCGATTCCAGCTTTTCCTGCTGATATTCTTTCGTGTAATCAGTCATTTCAAGCACAGCTCGTAAGTTGTCCTCTATGCTTAGTTTCCTAAATACCGATGCTTCTTGTGCCAGGTATCCAATTCCTTTTTTTGCTCGCTTATATACTGGTAGTTTGGTTATTTCTTCCTGATCGATGAATATCTTTCCTGATAGCGGCTGGATCAAACCAACAATCATGTAAAAAGAAGTTGTTTTTCCAGCACCATTTGGTCCAAGTAAGCCAACAATTTCTCCTTGGTTCACTTCAATTGAGACACCTTTGACAACTGTTCTTTTACGATATTTTTTTACAATATTTTCAGCACGTAGTTTCATGGTAACGTCTGTTTGTTGGTTTATCAGATTTCATCCAGATTTTCTTCTGCCTTTTTGTTTACGCGTTTCGAAATTACGATACCTATCTCATACAAAAACACAAGAGGGAAACATACCATAATTTGACTAAACACATCGGGAGGAGTAATTATTGCTGACAATAATAATAACGCGACATAAGCGTGTCTCCTGTATTGCTTCATCATTTGTGGGGTGAGGATGCCAACTTTGCTTAAAAAATACACAAATATTGGTAACTCGAAAATAACCCCACTGGCCAGACTAATTGAAGTGACCGTGCTGATGTACGAACGCATGTTGATTTGGTTTGTTACCTGTTCAGAGATTGAATATGACCCTAAAAAATGAATGGATAGTGGAACAATAAGATAGTAGCCGAATAAAACACCTAGAATAAATAATATGGACATGTAAACAACGGCACCACCTGAATGCTTGCGCTCGTTTTCATATAAAGCTGGGCGAATAAACCTCCAGAATTCAAAGAAAACATAAGGTGAGGCAACGATCAATCCTGCAATGATTGACACCATTACGTGTGTCATGAAGTTGTCTGCCATTTTAATACTTATTAACTCTAGTGGCTTTGTATTAATTAATAAGGAGTCAACGCCGGTTAATTCCGCAAGTTTTGCAAACATCCGATTGGTCCAGAAGTCAGTTGTTTTTGGATTGAAAATTACCGTGTCAAATATGAAATCCTTATTAATGAATGCAACAACAGCAAGCACTATAATGGATAAAAATGCTCTGATAATATGCCACCTCAATTCTTCAAGATGCTCAAGAAAAGACATTTCAACATTTTTGTCTTTCACTTTTTTACCCCTTCTTTTGGTAGTTTGCTTTTCTGTATAAGTATCTTCGCTCATAAGTATCTATCTATTCAATAGTTATCGTTGGTTTGTTTAAAAATCCCGACAAATATAGCTTATATTCATGATTTCGTTTTTGTATAAGCCCTTAAAATTATTTAAATCAAGTGTAATTGTCTTTAAATTGAAAAAATTCGTTGGAATATCAGAGAGTTTTTAGTTACCTTAGATTTCGCAATTTACGAAACGTGAAAATTATTTTTATTAATTTCCTGGCTTTATGAAGAACGAGTTAACACTGACCGATCATCTTCAAAAGCATTTTGGTTTTGATCGATTTAAAGGACAGCAGGAGGAGGTAATCAAAAGTGTTCTTGATGGAAATGACACTTTTGTTTTGATGCCTACGGGGGGAGGAAAATCTTTATGTTATCAGTTGCCGGCTTTAATATTGGAAGGGACTGCCATTATTATTTCGCCGTTAATTGCGCTGATGAAGAATCAAGTTGATTCGATCCGCAGTTTTGGTACTGATGACGGGATTGCTCATTTTTTAAATTCATCCTTAAACAAGGCTGCCATTCAACAGGTGAAAGATGATGTGTTGAGTGGGAAAACTAAATTGTTGTATGTAGCGCCCGAATCACTTACGAAACAAGAAAATATTGATTTTCTTAAAAATGTAAGGATTTCGTTTTATGCTATTGATGAGGCTCATTGTATTTCAGAATGGGGACACGATTTTCGTCCGGAGTACAGAAGAATTCGTCCAATTGTTTATGATATAGGACAAGCTCCTATAATTGCGCTAACGGCTACTGCTACGGCTAAAGTTCAGCATGATATACAGAAAAATCTGGGCATGTTGGATGCAAAAGTTTTTAAAGCATCATTTAACCGGCCGAATTTGTATTACGCTGTTCGCCCTAAGGTAAAACCCGAGAATCAAATCATTAAGCTTATTAAAGAGAATGAGGGGAAATCGGGAATTATTTATTGTCTGAGTCGTAAACGGGTTGAACAACTTGCTGAATTGCTTCAGGTAAATGGAATTAAAGCATTAGCCTATCATGCCGGAATGGATTCAGGTACCCGATCTGGAAATCAGGATAAGTTTCTGATGGAGGATGTGGATGTGATTGTGGCAACCATTGCTTTTGGAATGGGGATTGATAAACCGGATGTTCGGTTTGTTATTCATTATGATATTCCGAAAAGTTTAGAAGGATATTATCAGGAAACCGGACGTGCTGGCCGGGATGGGGGAGAAGGACAATGCATTGCCTACTATTCTTATAAAGACATCCAGAAACTGGAAAAATTCATGCAGGGCAAGCCTGTTGCCGAGCAAGAAATTGGACGACAGTTGTTATTGGATACAGCATCTTATGCTGAATCTGCGATTTGTCGTCGTATTATCTTGTTGAATTACTTTGGTGAAACACTGGAAGAGCCTTGTGGTAACTGTGATAACTGTCTCAATCCAAAAGAGCAAGTGGAAGCCAGCGATGAGGTTGTTCGTGCATTGAAAGCGATATTGGAAGTAAAAGAAAAATATAAAGCTGAGCATATCTCGGATATACTAACAGGAACTAAAACCGCTGCTGTAAAGTCATTTAAGCATTATGAGCTGGAGTCATTTGGTTCAGGAGATGACCATAGTGCGCGATTTTGGAATGCGGTATTCAGGCAGAGTATGATTGCAGGCCTGATTACAAAGGATATTGAGAATTATGGTCTTTTGAAAATCAATCAAAAAGGGCATGATTTTATGCAAAAGCCGGAAGAGTTTTTGCTCGTCCGCAATCACAATTACGATGAACTGGAAGAAGAATCTAGTAATGGAGGTGCTCCAACTGGAGGAACAGGAGGTGATCCAGAACTTTTTTCCATGTTGAAAGATCTTCGAAAGAAAGTTGCAAAGAAGCTCAATCTTCCACCATTTGTGATTTTTCAAGATCCATCTTTGTCGGATATGTCTATTCAATATCCTATTAGTTTGGATGAATTGAAATTTATTCAGGGCGTTGGTGAGGGGAAAGCCAAACGTTACGGAAAAGAATTTATTGAGCTGATTAAAAAGTATGTTGAGGAAAACGAAATCGAGAGACCTCAAGATATGGTTGTTAAATCGGTAGCCAATAAATCGAAGTTGAAAGTATTCATCATTCAAAGTATTGATCGGAAACTTCCATTTGAAGATATTGCCGACTCAAAGGGTATTGAAATAAAAGATCTGATTACGGAAATTGAGGCAATTGTGAATTCCGGAACAAAAATAAACATTGACTACTACATTAATGATGTTATGGATGAAGATCATCAGGATGAAGTATTCGATTATTTCAGGGAAGCAGAAGATGATTCTGTACAAGTTGCTCTTGATGAATTGGGTGAAGATGAATATTCTGAGGAGGATATTCGTTTAATGCGGATTAAATTCTTCTCTGAGATGGGGAATTAATAATATTCAAGAATATTGCTACATAAAAAAGGCTGATCAATCGATCAGCCTTTTGACTTTTATGCTTCTTTGTGATTTTCTTTTTGTCGGACTTTACTTCCCGGATAAACTTTTAAAGCCTCTTCCAGTACTTTAAGTGCGTTGCCCAAATCCTTTTTGTTAAGAACATATGCAATACGCACTTCATCGCGTCCATATCCCGGAGTTGTATAGAAACCGGATGCAGGTGCCATGAAAATTGTTTGATTCTCATACTCGAAATCTTCAAGTAGCCATTGGCAGAACTTATCTGTGTCATCCACAGGTAGCCGGGCAACGGTATAGAAAGCTCCCATTGGGATTGGAGAGTAAACTCCTTCAATACGGTTCAATCCGTCAATTAAGAATTTACGACGATCAACGTACTCATTGTATGAGTCCATTAAATATTCTTCGGTATTTGATAACGAAGCCTCAGCCGCAATCTGTCCAATTAAAGGTGGACTTAATCTTGCTTGGCAAAACTTCATTACATTCTTTTTAACCTCTTCATTTTTAGTGATGAGTGCTCCAACTCGCAGCCCACATTCGCTGTATCTTTTCGAAACTGAATCGACCAAAATTACGTTTTGCTCAATGCCTTCCAGGTGGAATGCCGAAATGTATGGAGCTCCTGTGTAGCAAAATTCACGATACACCTCGTCTGAGAATAGATAGAGGTCATATTTCTTTACCAAATCGCGAATTTTATTCATTTCCTCGCGGTTATACAAATATCCAGTTGGGTTATTTGGATTGCAAATCATGATTCCCTTTGTTTTTGGGGAAATCAATTTTTCAAATTCTTCAACCGGAGGTAGTGCAAAACCTTCTTCAATTTTTGCTGGAATTGACTTAATGATTCCACCTGCAACAATTGCAAATGCTTCGTAGTTGGCATAGGCTGGCTCAGGAACAATGATTTCATCCCCCGGATCCAAACATGACATGAATGCAAAAGTTACTGCTTCACTTCCTCCTGAGGTAATGATGATATCATCTTCTCCAACATTAATATTGAACTTGTGATAATACTCTGCGAGCTTCGCTCGAAAAGAACGAATTCCCTCACTTGGCGAATATTCCAGAATCTTCCGGTCGATGTTTTTAATTGCATCGATCGCCACTTGTGGGGTATGTAAATCCGGCTGGCCAATATTTAAATGGTATACCGTAACTCCTCTTTCTTTAGCCTTATCAGCATATTTCACCAATTTCCGTATCGGTGAATCAGGCATCATATTTCCCCTTTTCGATGTCGTTGGCATGTTATTAAAAATAATTTCACTAAGTCGGCAAATATACGACTAACAAATTAAAATTGAAATTCATACAGAATCGCAAAATTGATATTTAAAAATTGCATAAACTATTAAATTGATAAAAATATTTCAGAATACTTGTTAATTCTATTGCAGACAGCAGATAACGCTTCGGAAACCTACTGGTTTTCTTGTATTTTATCATGTTTTCACTGTATGGTTTAATTTAATTTTGAGGCATGGATGTTTAACAAACTAAATGAAGAAGCAATGATAATAGGAGTACCAAAGGAAATAAAGAATAATGAGAACAGAGTCGCATTGACTCCAGCCGGAGTAGGGGAGTTAACACTTCGTGGACATGAGGTTTATGTGCAAGCGACAGCTGGTGAGGGAAGTGGATTTATAGATGATGATTATATTCATGCTGGAGCAAAATTATTGCCAACAATTGAAGAAGTTTATGCAAAAGCAGAGATGATAATTAAGGTGAAAGAACCGATTGCAGAGGAATACAAACTAATCAGAAAAGGTCAGATATTATATACATATTTCCATTTTGCTTCATCCGAAGAACTTACTCGTGCAATGATTGAAAATGGCTCGGTTTGTTTGGCTTATGAAACTGTTGAGATGGATGATCGTTCATTACCACTGCTGATTCCAATGTCGGAAGTGGCTGGTCGTATGTCTGTGCAGGAAGGTGCTAAGTATCTGGAGAAAACATTTGGTGGTTATGGCGTTCTTTTAGGTGGTGTTCCCGGAGTTCCTCCAGCAAAAGTGTTAATAGTAGGTGGAGGTATCGTGGGTACGGAAGCTGCAAAAATGGCTGCAGGACTTGGTGCAGATGTTACTATCATGGATGTTAGTTTGAAGAGATTGCGTTATCTGGATGATATTATGCCGGCAAATGTGAAAACAATGATGAGCAATGATTACAACATTCGTGATATGGTAACAACTCACGACGTTATTATTGGAGCTGTGCTAATTCCTGGAGCAAAAGCGCCTAAGTTAATTACTCGCGACATGTTGCCGACTATGCGTCCAGGTACTGTAATGGTGGATGTTGCTGTTGACCAAGGCGGTTGTTTTGAAACCACAAAACCAACTACTCATGATAATCCTATTTTCGAAATAGACGGTGTTACTCATTATTGCGTTGCCAATATGCCGGGAGCAGTGCCGCGCACTTCTACATTGGCGCTCACGAACGCTACCTTACCATATGCTTTGCAACTCGCGAATAAGGGATGGAAACAGGCCTGTTTGGATAATAAACCACTCCGCAAGGGATTAAACGTTGTTGATGGTATGGTCGTTTATGAGGGAGTTGCTGAGGCTTTCAACCTTCCATATGTGAATGTCGATACAATTTTATAGATGTTTTATATTTAAGAATGTCTGTTCTTTTCAGACATGAGTTTTATTTATGGTTATTTTTAGTCTAAAAGAACCCTGCCGTTTCGGTGGGGTTTTTTGTTTCATCTGTGGCGATTTCTCCACATATTTGAGTCGTATTGTTCCTAAAAGCATCGTTGTAGGCTAATTGGCATAGTTTTTTCACCATCTTCATTCGATTGATTACGCTGTAGACAAAAAAAGACTTTTCCGGATTCAAAGAAAAATGCTGATTGTTATGGTTTGGGTTCATAAAGGATTCATATTGGCAATCAGCTTTTCAATGTTTTTGAGTCAAAACATTGGTCATAATTATTTGTTTAATATGTAAGTATTTCTCCTGAACATTATTCTTTAATGCTAAAGAATTTGTAACTTATTTCTATCAGTGTTTCAGGTTCTTTCATTTACATTTTTCAAATAATACCAATGAAAAATCAACTTGAAAATCAAATAAGGCAGATTGCAGAAACAATTAATCATCTTGAAGATGGTGAAGTTGATATTCATTCCTTATTGGAACTTGATGAACTTTTAGATATACTAAATAAGAAAATTAGGTCTACCAAACTTGGTAATCCCCTGATTAATCAATCTAAGTTTTTAGAGTCAATCAGATATGAGGCCATTCTTGTTTTTGATCGTGATTTTAAAGTCTATAAATACACTGGATCAATTGACCACCTTTCATACCCGAATAAAGACACTTCTTTTTCTGTGCAGGATTTATTAAAGTTTGAAGATGGAAAGCAGTTTGTGAATGAGGTTGGAATGTTGACGGAGGATCACAATCAGCGAACTTTTGATGTTGATATTCACTCGAAACAGGGGGTGCCGCTGTCGGCTTCAATTAACTTGGAATTACTTTCTTCTGAAAAAGGGAAAGAGTTGATTTTTGCTGGTATTAATTTTAACAATACGTCTTTGATTGACATTCAGAGTTATCAGCAGATTGTTATCGAAAATCTTCCAGATATAGATGTTTATCTGTTTGATAATGATTACCGATACGTGTTGGCTGGCGGAAGAGAAAAAGAACGTTTTGGATTGACAAATAGTTATTTTGCCGGTAAAACTCTCTTTGAGGCTTTTGATGAGAAAATAAATAAGAGGTTTTTCCCTTTTTATCGAAAGGCGTTAAGTGGGGAAATGGCGGATGGCGAAATTCGAATTGAAGGCCAGATTTATTACATATGGGCGACTCCGGTAAGAAATTTTTATCATGAGGTTGTAGGGGGAACTGCTATTGTTCAAAATGTCACTAAGGACAAACAAATTGAGCACCATCTTAAGAAAGCAAAAGACGATGCACAGAAGGCAGATCAGGCAAAATCTGTGTTTCTTGCAAGTATGAGTCATGAAATTCGCACACCGCTTAATGCGATTATTGGATTTACTGAACAGCTTGGTAAAACAGATCTTAACGATCAACAGCAAAAATTTCTTGACCTTATTGGAGAGTCTTCTGATCATCTGCTCTATCTGGTGAATGAGATTCTTATCTTGTTTAAGCTGGGAATGGGGAAAGTGTATATTGATAAATCACCTTTTTCATTAATTCATTTGCTAAATGTTGTTTACGACTCCTTCATTATAAAAGCCAATGAACGCAAATTAGATTTATCTGTTCACATTGATGCTGATGCTCCTGATGCAATAGTCGGAGACTCATTTAGACTGAAACAGGTATTGATCAATTTGCTTTCGAATGCGATTAAATACACGGATTCCGGAGCGATTGATCTTCGTTGTAAACTATATAGTATTGATAGAGAAAATGTTAAACTCAGGTTTGAAATACAGGATACAGGACCAGGGATTTCAGATGATATTTTGCCAATCATTTTTGACGAATTTACGCAGTCAAAAACAGGAATAGATAAGCAACGAAAAGGCGCAGGACTTGGATTGGCGATAACAAAGAAATTGGTAGAACTACTTGGTGGCTCCATTCATGTGGAAAGTGAATATGGAGTGGGAAGCACTTTTACGGTTGATTTGTCTTTTCAGAAAGTCAATGAGAAACTTGTCGTTGAAAAAGAGAATGTCTTCTCGATTCATGAAAATTTATTGAAAGGGAAACGAATCTTAATTGCTGATGATGATGTGCAAAATTTATTTCTTGCTGAAACGATGTTGAAAAATTGGCAAGTCGAATATAAAATGGCGGAGGATGGGAAAGAGGCCCTAAATTTATTACTTTCAGATAAATTTGATATTGCGTTGCTAGATATTCATATGCCAAACAAGGATGGTATTGAAGTGGTGAATGAAGTTAGGAGCCAGAAATATGGTCTGAACTATCATACAAAAATGCTAGCTGTGACAGCCAATGTTTTAAAAAGTGACATCAGAAACTACATGGATACCGGCTTTAGTGATTACATATTAAAGCCATTCAGAGAGGTTGAATTGTATAGTAAGATTTGCAATGTGTTGCAGGTTTCATCCATAATTCAAACAAAGGGAAAATCTATCGAAAAGGGAAGAGAGAATAATTCGTTAGGTAAAATCAGGTTTGATACAGATAATCTAAAGATAACAGCCAATGGAGATGTTGAATTTTTCAATAAGATGCTTTTTACTTTTATTAGGAATACCCAGAAAGTAAGGGATAAAATTCAGACAGCTCTCAATGATGAAAACTGGAATGAGATTGGAGAAAAGGCACACCGGGCAATTCCTTCTTTTGAATATTTTGGGTTGCGTGGAACAGTTGACAATCTTATAGAACTGGAAAATTTAACGTTACGCGAGAAGAAATATACCGGTATTCCGGGTAGGGTGCATAAACTCTTAACTGATATAGACTTAATTCTTGAACAAGCCAGAAAAACAATTGAACCTAGGTAAAAATACCTTAAAGTTGAAAAAGTATGAGCAAGATATTGATTATTGATGACGATACATTTATTTGCGAGATATTGAAAAAGCAATTAATCAGCAAAGGCTATGAGGTTGAAACAGCTTTCTCCGGAAAAACCGGAATGTTGGCTATTCGCAATACTACCTTTGATCTGGTTCTGTGTGACTATCGGCTACCCGATACGAATGGGCTTGAGCTTCTTCAAAAAATAAAGGCAATTTCAACTGATACCATTGTTGTGATAATTACAGCATATGCAGATGTTAGGCAGGCTGTTAAACTAATGAAGATGGGAGCAGAGGATTATATTACAAAGCCCTTGCAGCAAGAAGAGATATTTTCACTTATTAAAAACAAGTTAAAAACACGAGATGAATTTGAACAGGTTAATGATCAGTTTTATTCAAACGGTGAATTTGTGATTGGTGAAAGTTCAGCTATGCGATCGGTCGTAAACCTCGCGAGAAGAGTTGCACCAACGAATATGGCGGTTCTTATTCAAGGCGAAACAGGAACAGGCAAAGAATATGTGGCCCGTTTTATCCATCAGCATAGCAAAAGACACGATAAGCCTTTTGTGGCAGTTGATTGCGGAGCTATTCCAAAAGATTTGGCAAATAGCGAGTTGTTTGGTCATGTGAAAGGCTCTTTTACAGGCGCTATCCAGGATAAAGAGGGAGTTTTTCAGCAAGCAAACGGAGGCACTTTGTTTTTAGATGAAATTGGAAACTTAAGTTATGAAATACAGGTTCGCTTGCTTCGGGTTTTACAGGAGAAACAAGTATCTCGTTTGGGGGAGAATAAATTTAAGAAAGTTGATGTTCGAGTTATTACTGCATCAAATGACGATTTAATAGAAGAGGTCGAGCTGGATAAATTCCGTGAAGATTTATATCATCGGGTAAATGAATTTAAAATTTCGTTGCCACCCATTCGTGAAAGGCAGGAAGATATTATGCTGTTTGCGAATTATTTTATAAGAATGGCAAATTCAGAGCTGGGGCAACGTGTTCAAAAACTGAATGAAGAAACTAAAGAAATTTTTAAGCAATATCAATGGCATGGAAACTTACGCGAACTAAAGAATGTTGTGAAGCGCGCAGTTTTGATGTCTGTTGGAAATGAAATTACGCGTGAATGTTTGCCAGTTGAAATTATTCAGCAAGCAAGTTCGTTGGTTGGGAGTAACGATTTTGACATCGGAAATTCAAAACTGAAAGATGCTTCATCCGAGTTCGAGAAACAGCTGATTGTGCGTACAATTCGAGAAGCCGGTTTTAATAAATCAAAAGCCGCCCGGTTATTGAAAATTGATAGAAAAACCTTGTATAATAAAATCAAACAATACGGAATTGAATTTTGATTTATGGAATAATAGTTGAAGATAATATCTCTGCGAGGAGGTATTATAATGCAAAGGATAAACTCATTAAAGAATATTGTCATTGTAAATAAGAATCCCGATTGGTTTCTCAATCACGGGGTGGATATAAATAGTGAAACTATAAAAAATCATGTTAAGTATTTTTCAAATGCTTCGGGTTTGTTAAATTATTTGGAGGAATTGAGAAAAACAGAAAGATATGATGAGTTTCCTGATTATGTGTTGATTGATATGCAGTTGCCGGATATGAATGCTTCCCGCTTTTTTGATAGTTTTGAACATCTTGTGAAAAGAGATAAGAGCCCCGAAGTTTTTATATTGGCTGAAAGTCCGAACAAGAAGAACAGGGATATTGCAATGCAATATTCATTTGTAAGTGCCTACCTTGAAAAGCCGATTCCTGAAGATTTGCTTGAAGTATTAATAGGTGAACGTGGTGTGGAATAACTTCTTATTGTGTAGAGATTGCGAAACATTTTTTGTTGATATCCACTTTAAAATCACTCCGTGAAAATTAGATGAAATATTTTATCTGATATGCTGTTTCTTCCTTTATTTGTTTAAGAGAAACCTAATTATCATCCACTAAAAAGCAACTAAAGAGAGAATTGCTGATTCATTTTATTCAATATACTTCGTAAGATTGAAACTTTCATTTGGTCTTTTTTTTAGTTCTGTTTCCTCTATTCTTGTTATGCACTATTGAATTCTATTTGAGGTAGATTTTATATTCTACGAATTGTGGAAATAGTTCTACAGTAGTTTATGTGTTAGATGTTGCAGGATGTCTTTTAGTTGTCAGGTTATCAGTGATTTGGGTTTGTGGAGAGCGGCGGGTGTATTCTTTGGAATGGTTTTTTCAATGTCTATAAGTAATTGATTTATACCAACCATTTATGAAAACATTAAAAAAGAGAATAGAAAACATGAATGCTTATCTCAATTCAAGAGATTATTCTTCCAGCCAAAAAACAACAATAAGAAAGAATGAAAGTAAAATGGCTAGTGGAAGAATGACACGAACTCTGGATCGTACAAGAGATACCAGAACGACTAATAAAATTAAGTCGTCTATCTAATTATATTATTAACCATAAAATTTAAAGCCATGAATAAAGGAACGAGAAACGCCCTACTGGGTTTTGTTGCTGGCGCAGCAGCAGGTGCATTGACTGGAATTTTAGTTGCTCCTCATAAAGGAGAAAAAACCAGGAAACAAATCCAAAAGAAAGTTAAAGAAGTATCACATGATGTGAAAGATACTCTTGGTAAGAAAGTTGATGAATTGAAAGATCAGGTAAATGATATGATCAATCATGCAAAAGAAACTGTCGATGACGTTGAGAAAAAGGTCAAAGAAAAAGCTAAGTCTAATGCCAGTCATAACTAGAATTTAACTAATCCAAACTGCTATGAGCAAGAACCTATCAGATAATATTAATGATCTGGGCAAAGTTTCGAAAAAGTATATACAGGCTCGAATAGATCTGATTAAGCTAATACTACTGGAGAAAGCAACTGAGATTACTTCGTACCTGATTAATAGTTTGGTCTTGATCCTTTTAGGAGCTCTTGTCCTGATGTTTTCATTAGGTGCTTTTGTCGCCTGGTATGGACAGGTTTATCATGATTATCTGACAGGCATCTTGTTAGCAGTGGGGATTTTAATTGTAGTGATAATATTATTTGTAGTCTATAGGAAAAAGATTGTTACCACGTCCGTTTTAGAGAATTATTCCTCCATTCTTTTTGAGGGCGAAGAAAAAAATAAAGGTGAACTATGAAATCGATTAAAAGCATAAGGGAACTTGAGCTGATGAAGGATAACTTGAATTACAAAGTGCTTCATTTGGAGGAAAAGCTAAAGGGGCACTCTGAGGAAGCTATTTCTGCCGTTACGCATCAGTTGAAAGAAATTGCGTTTGAAGCGGGAATGAAAATTATACTTAAGCTATTCTTCCGAAATCGTGAAAACGAGAAAGAATCAAAATAGGCTACAAAGGGAACCCGAATTCCCTGTGAAATTCTCCAAGGAGTTGTTACTCCCGTGAAAATAAATATTAAAATATGAAGCCATGAAAACAAATCTCCTGTTACTGGACTCATTACGAAATGTGGAAACCCTCATCTATTCAGGATTTTCCTTAAGCAATCAGCTAAATCGAAAACTTAGAATTGTATACATATACGATTTTAATTGGATTAGTAGTGGAGAGTTTGTAGGGGCAGTCGCACCAACAATTGATGCAAAATATCTTTCCCTTGAAAAGGAAATTAAGAAAGATTTTGAAATAGCTGAATCCAAGATAAAAGAAATAACAACTGAGTATTTTGCTAGTAATCCAATAAACGTACCTTTTGAAGTTGAAGTTGCGGAAGTAAGTCGCTTAGATTATATGAAAAAGTATCTGCATGATGAGAAAGATGTAATCTTGTTGATGAGCAATTACAATAGCTATGCCGACACTTCGTCTGGACAAGTTAAATATCCAAACATAATAGATGTGGTTGGATGTCCGGTATTAGTGTTGCCTGATGATTATAAAATCCACGATTTTAATAAAATTGTTTATGCTTCAGCTTTGCATGAGGAAGATTTAATGGCAATGCGACATCTATCCGGACTATTTGCTAAAGCAAAGGGAAAAGTCCTTACTGTTTTTCACAATGAAAAATTAGTAGATTTTGAAGAAGAACTTAAGTGGAGAGGTTTCCAGTCGGTAGTTCAAAATACGGTGAATACGTTTACCTATACTTTTAATCTGACCCATGAGAAAGATGCAAGAGAAGGGCTGGATACAATTGTTGAGAAAGAAGATCCAGATTTAATTGTTCTTTTAAAAGAAAAGAAAGGATTTTTCAAAGAGGTCTTCTCAAGCTCTGAAACCAGGTATGCGGTTACTCATTTTGATAAACCCGTATTGGTATACCATGAAGAGAACCTCCATAAATAACTGTTTTATCATCATTCAATAAATCATATATAAGCATGGAAACTAAAGAAAAAACATTTGTGAGATTAGGTTTCAATCAAAAAGATACTTCTGAGGTTATCGAAAATATTAATCAATTAATATCAAGTTATCATGTGCATTATCAGAAGCTTCGTAATTTTCATTGGAATGTTGTTGGGAAGGATTTTTTTGAATTGCATGAAAAATTTGAAGAATTGTATGATTTTGCCAAGATGAACATTGATGATCTTGCAGAGCGAGTTCGAGTCTTCGGAGCTCGGCCAACAGCCCGGTTGACAGACTATCTGAAGTCATCAAAAATTTCGGAGCCTCAAGGATTTCTTTCGCCCGAAGAGATGGTGGATGAGGTATTGAGCGATTTTGAAATCTTACTTTCTCAAATGATAAATGTACTTGAAAAGGCAAACGATCTTGGTGATGTGTCAACCATTGATTTAGTAAACACAATGGTGAAACGCACCGAAAAATACTATTGGATGTTCACTTCCTGGTTGGAAGATTCCAATATAAATTGACCAGTTGCCATATATTGCCCAAAAGGTCGCTAATCAAAAATTAGTGACCTTTTTGTGTTTTAAGGAAGATCTAATTCTGTTTGCTAAAATTGAAAATCATATCTGTTGTTACCGAACCATCCAATTCGGGGTAATCTTGTTCTTTATAATCGATTAATTCATATCCACCTTTTCGAAATTCATTCAGTACATTTTCCTTTGTGTGATAATTAATAATCAGCTTTTCTTTGTTTGCAAAACTAATTTCTTCAATAGCAGATTTTTCCCCTTTCATACAACTTATGTAGATCAACGAATCTTGGTGAGAAAAACAATTGACTTGTGCTACAAGTTTGTCAATTTCTTCTGATTGGATATATGGTAATCCAAAAGCGCAAATAATTAAATCGTAAGTTTCTTTTGGGATGTTAATGTCTAAAATATCCGATTTGAAGAATTTTCCATCTGGAATTTTCTGTTTGGCGATCGTTAGCATTTCTTCTGATAAATCCACGCAGGTAATTTCAGTATCTGGGATAAGATTCTTGATGAACTGGGATACATTGCCGGGACCACATGCCAAATCCAATAAGTTCTTTGGCTTTTTCGCCCGTTCTATGAAGCTGGTGTAACTTTCGTCGTATAAATCCAGGGTGCCAATTTTAGCATCAAATTGTGAAGAATATTTCGAATAGAATTCGATGATTTGATCTCTTTCCATTCATCAAAAATAGTATTTCCATGCAATATTCTATATAACGTACTTCTTATCATAGAGTACTGGCATTTGTCCTTTCCATTTTGTCCAGACCGCTTCATGTGTTGCTAATTCAGTCATAAAGTGAGCGACGTTAATGCGACTAATTTTCCCGGCATTAAAGATTGCACTTCGAATAGGAGAAGGGAATGCCTCGTAGTCTGAGGTGTTTTCTCCATTAATCAAACCGTCTGGGCGAACAGCTACCCATTCAATTTGATCGTGGTTTTGGCCAATACGAGTTCGAAGGTATTCGGCAGCCTTTTCATTGTCAACATGTGGAGGGAGTAATAACCGGAGTAATCGAATGACTATTTTTTGAGCAAATGAGATCGGCTCATATAGATCGCGGTTTTGATATCCAGAAGTGCTCATCAATACAAATTTGACAGGTTTCTCTGATTTTGTGGATTTGATAGCACGACATAATCGGCGCGTAGCCTCGGTAACCAGTTTTCGAGGTTGTCCGTATATGCCTTTCAAATTAATATTATGCCCAAGACATGAGGCTACAGCTTCACATCCTTCTACCTGTTTGGCAAAATCGGTATCACTTAAATCCAGTAAGCTAGCTTTTGTTATTTCCAGGTTTTTATGATTTCTTACTGATTTAGGCAACTTCTCAGGAGTTCTTACTATTATTTTGACATGATTGCCCTTTTTTAGCAATTCATTCACTAGTAAACTTCCGGTTGCTCCAGATGCTCCAACTACCAGAATTTTCATTGTTCTTAATTTTAGAGATATCAACGATTAAGTCAATTAATTGTTGGATCGTTTCAGTTTTTATTTCACAATTCTAAAATGAAAATTCACGAAATTGAGAGAATCTAAAAATCGGTATCTTTGAATCCATAATCTGCTATTGAGCACATGCTCTCAGTTATCACCAAATGTAAGTTCCAAAAACTAAGCTGATTTGATAAGTTTTCAACGGTTTGCTGTTAATTATTGACAAATGTGCAAGACTTTAATGGTCTTTTGTTTTCTTTATATTTGTGACAAAATGCATAGGTATGACTCCAAATTATGATGAAGGTTCGATAAAGACGCTTGATTGGCAGGAACATATCCGGAGACGCCCTGGAATGTATATTGGGAAGCTTGGGGATGGTACAGCCAGTGATGATGGTATTTATGTGTTGCTGAAAGAAGTCGTGGATAATTCGATTGATGAGTTCATGATGGGCTTCGGTAAAAAGATAGATGTTCAGGTTTCTAATGAGCTGGTAAGTGTTCGAGATTATGGCCGCGGTATTCCATTGGGTAAGCTGCTTGATGTGGCTTCAAAAATGAATACCGGTGCTAAGTATGATTCCGAGGTTTTCAAGAAATCGGTTGGATTGAATGGTGTTGGTATTAAAGCGGTGAACGCTTTGTCAACTTCGTTTAATATTAAGGCATTTCGTGAAGGACAAATCAAAGAGATTGATTTTTCACGAGGATTGGTTGTCAACGAAAAAAATGTTGGTACAACTGACGAGCCTAATGGGACAATGGTCAGTTTTGTGCCAGATGGGGATATTTTTAAAAATTATCGTTTTCGAAGTGATTACATCGAAAACATGATGAAGAATTATTCTTTTCTGAATGCGGGTTTGGCAATCTACTATAACGGCGAAAAATTTCAATCGAAAAACGGGCTGAAAGATTTGCTGGAGGAAAATCTGGATGCAGAACCATTGTATCCGATTATTCACCTGAAAGGGGAGGATATTGAATCAGCTATAACGCATGGCAACCAGTATGGTGAAGATTACTATTCGTTTGTAAACGGGCAGCATACAACACAAGGAGGAACGCACCTGGTTGCTTTCAGAGAAGCTATTGTTAAGACCGTTCGTGACTTCTATAAAAAAGATTTTGATCCATCTGACATTAGGGCTTCCATTATTGCAGCGATCAGTATTAAAGTGGAAGAACCTGTATTTGAATCTCAAACTAAAACTAAATTGGGCTCCAGGGATATTGGCCCCGATGGACCAAGTGTGAGAAACCATGTGGTTAATTTCATACAAAAAGAGCTGGATAATTATCTGCACAAAAACCAGGATGTTGCCGAAGTTCTTTTGCGCCGGATTCAGGAATCAGAGCGAGAGCGTAAAGCGATTTCAGGAATCAAAAAACTCGCAAAGCAGCGTGCAAAAAAAGCAAACCTACACAATCGAAAACTGCGTGATTGCCGGGTTCATTATAACACAAATAAAGATCGAAAAGAAGAATCATCAATATTTATTACCGAGGGAGATTCTGCGAGTGGTTCGATTACAAAATCACGAGATGTAAATACACAGGCCGTTTTTAGTTTAAAGGGTAAGCCTTTGAATACTTATGGGTTGACGAAGAAGGTCGTGTACGAAAATGAAGAGTTTAATCTATTACAGGCTGCCTTGAATATTGAGGAAAGCATGGAAGATTTGCGTTATAATAAAGTGATTATTGCTACGGATGCTGATGTTGATGGAATGCATATTCGTTTGTTGCTAATCACTTTCTTTTTGCAGTTTTTTCCTGAATTAGTAAAAAAGGGTCATTTATATATTTTGCAAACTCCATTGTTCCGAGTTCGAAATAAAAAGAAAACCATTTATTGTTACTCAGATGAGGAGCGAATTAATGCTATCGGAGAACTGGGTAAAAATCCGGAAATCACCCGATTTAAGGGGCTTGGTGAAATTTCGCCAGATGAGTTTAAGCATTTTATCGGACCAGAAATAAGATTGGATCCGGTGCAAATGAAAAAGCATGAGTCGGTTTCTCAGATGCTTGAGTTTTACATGGGGAAAAATACTCCGGATCGGCAAGAGTTCATCATTGATAACCTTTATGTAGAAAAGGATGAGCTGTAGCAGTTGAAATGCAAAAAAAAGTAAAGGCTTTCGGGCCAATGTTGAAAATATAACTTACCAGTCGTGTCAGAAGAGGAAAAAAACATAGACAGCCAGGATCAGGAAAAGAAGGATAACATAACCTACTTGTCAGGCATGTACCAGGATTGGTTTCTGGATTATGCATCTTATGTAATTCTTGAGCGTGCAGTACCTTACGTAAATGATGGACTGAAACCTGTTCAACGTCGCATCATGCATGCCATGAAAGAGATGGATGATGGCAGATACAACAAGGTGGCGAATATTATTGGTCAAACCATGCAGTATCACCCGCATGGAGATGCATCGATTGGAGATGCATTGGTTCAGCTTGGACAAAAAGATTTGTTGGTTGATACGCAGGGAAACTGGGGAAACATTCTAACCGGTGATGGATCTGCAGCTCCTCGTTATATTGAAGCGCGTTTGTCAAAGTTTGCTCTGGAAGTGGTCTTCAACCCCAAAACAACGAACTGGAAACTGTCTTATGATGGCCGCAATAAGGAACCAATCACTTTGCCAATGAAATTCCCGTTGCTTTTGGCACAGGGAGTTGAAGGGATTGCTGTTGGATTGGCTTCTAAAATTCTACCTCACAACTTTCTTGAGTTGATTGACGCTTCAATTCTCCATCTGAAAAATGAAGAATTTGAAATTCTGCCGGACTTTCCAACTGGTGGTTCCGCGGACTTCTCAAAATATAATGACGGTCTGAGAGGTGGTGCCGTTAAGGTAAGGGCTAAAATTGAAAAGATCGACAACAAGACTTTAGCTGTTACCGAACTTCCTTTTGGTAAAACTACGACTACTCTTATTGAGTCAATCATAAAGGCCAACGATAAAAATAAGATCAAAGTCAAGAGAATTGATGATAATACTTCCGAAAATGTTGAGATTCTGGTTCATTTGGGATCTGGGGTTTCTTCGGATAAAACCATTGATGCGCTATATGCTTTTACTGATTGTGAAGTTTCAATTTCGCCAAATGCATGCGTTATTGAAGACGACAAACCGAAATTTATTGGTGTTAGCGAAATTTTAAGAAAAAACACGGACCAAACAGTTTCCTTGTTGAAACTGGAACTTGAAATCAGGAAGCGTGAGTTGGAAGAGGCTTGGCATTTTGCTTCTTTAGAAAAAATATTTATTGAAGAACGTATCTATAAAGATAAGGAGTTTGAGCAATCTAAAAGTATGGATGAAGCGATTGCCCACGTTGATAAAAGATTGACTCCCTGGAAACCAAAGTTGATGCGTGAGATAACGAGGAATGATATTCTGAAACTGATGGAAATCCGGATGGCTCGTATCTTAAAATTCAATACGGACAAGGCAAATAATCACATACAATCAATTGAGGATGAGATTACTGAAATCAATAGTGATATCAAAAATATCATCCCATTTACAATTGATTATTATCAACGAATAAAAGATAAGTTTGGTAAAGGCAAAGAACGTAAAACTGAAATCCGTAGTTTCGAGAATATTGTAGCTTCGAAGGTGGTTGTTGCCAATGAAAAACTATATATCGATCGGGAGGAAGGTTTCATAGGAACCAGTCTTAAAAAGTCCGAATATGTTTGTGACTGTTCTGATATTGACGATGTAATCGTTTTCAGAAAAGACGGAACTTATTTCATCACAAAGGTTTCGGATAAAGCTTTTATTGGAAAGAATATTCAGCATTTAGCTGTCTTTAAAAAGAATGATAAGCGTACAATTTACAATGTTGTTTATCGTGATGGTCGCCAAGGAAATTACTATATGAAGCGTTTTGCCGTAACTGGCGTTACACGTGACAAAGAATACGATATTACTAGAGGAGCTGCTGGTTCCCGAATCTTATATTTTAGTGCAAATCCTAATGGGGAGGCAGAAGTATTAAGGGTCACATTAAAACCAAAACCACGCTTGAAAAAGCTGATCTTTGAAGTTGATTTTGGAGAGCTTGCAATTAAAGGTCGTGGCGCCATGGGGAATATTCTTACCAAAAATGATGTCCACCGAATTCAGTTAAAAGAAAAAGGTGTATCAACTTTGGGTGGTCGAAAAATTTGGTTTGACTCGGATGTTTTGAGGTTGAATTCGGATAATAGAGGTAAGTTTTTAGGGGAGTTTCAAGGTGATGATAAAATCCTGGTGATCTATAAAAATGGTGATTACCAGTTGTATAACTTTGATCTTTCCAATCACTTTGATCCAGATATTTTAGTGATCGAAAAATTTGACTCACAAAAGGTATTGTCAGTAGTTTACTATGATGGCGATCAGGATTTCTATTACGTCAAGCGGTTTGAGATTGATGAGGTGATGGGTAGGCGAATTAGCTTTATTGGTGAGAGTGATAAAAATAAGCTAGTCAGCATTACCTGGGTTCGTTATCCTCGATTGGAGCTGGAATTCGGAGGGAAAAACGCAGAACGTGAAAATGAGATTATCGAAGTCTCCGAATTTATTGGTGTAAAATCCTATAAAGCAAAAGGAAAGCGTTTGACCAATTATGAGGTTGAAAACATTACGGAGCTGGAGCCTGTTGTGAAGGATGAAGATGATAAGCCTGAGGATGAATTGGAAATAGAAAATGAATCAGACGATGATATTCCTTTCGAAGTGAATAAGCCTAAGGCTGAGGATGAAGAAGATACTAATCAAATGTCGTTATTTTAATGAGAGTTTACCTGATTGGATATATGGGGTGTGGCAAATCAACGATGGGGAGAAAGCTTTCCAAGATGTTGAATATGTCGTTTATTGATCTCGATAAGTATATTGAAGAGAAATTTTTTAAAACCATTCCGCAGATATTTGCAGAAGAGGGTGAAGCAAGTTTCCGTGAAAAGGAACGTGCAGCTTTGATGGAAGTCTCCGGATTTGAAAAAGTAATTGTTGCAACGGGTGGAGGTGCTCCCTGCTTTTTTGATAACATGGAGCATATGAATGACAGTGGAGCCTGTGTGTTTTTGGATGTTGATTCTGATGAGCTTGCTAATCGGTTGATCCACTCTAAGACGGAACGTCCGCTAATAAAAGGTAAGTCGCCGGAAGAATTGGTCGACTTTATTGAGGAGATGATGGGGAAACGCAGACCATTCTATGAAAAGGCCCATTATGTGTTGAAAGGGAAAGAAATTACTCCTGAAGATGTAATTGCTGCAACCGGATTAAATTAGTAAGATGCTTGAAATTTGTGCACTCGCTTCAGGAAGCAATGGGAATTGCTATTATATAGGAAATGATCAATCTGCGGTATTAGTGGATGTTGGTTTGTCTGCCAGACAGATTCAATTGAGGATGTCTTCCCGAAAATTATCAGCTGAAAAAGTAAAGGCCATTTTTATTAGCCATGAGCACAGCGATCACTGTCGAGGTGCCCGGGTGCTGAGTAAACGTTTGCGAATACCTGTTTTCCTAACAAAGAAAACTTACCTGGCTATTCGTCCAGCTGAAAAACCTGAATTAGTTAGATGGTTTGAACCCGGACAAGAAATTGAAATTGGAAATATTAAAGTTTCAACTTTCTTAAAGAAACATGATGCTGTTGAGGCTTGCTCATTTCGTTTGACTTATGGAGGGAAAGAGATAGGAGTGATGACTGATATTGGTGAACCATGTGATCGGGTGATCGATCATTTTTCAAAATGTCATGCTGTCTTTTTAGAGTCTAATTACGATGACGACATGCTTCAGAATGGCCCTTATCCATATTATCTAAAGCGACGAGTTTCCTCTTCAGTTGGACATCTTTCAAATGTTCAAGCTTTAGAGTTGGTACAGAATCACGCAGGGGAACAACTTGAAATGTTGCTGCTAAGTCACTTGTCCGGTGAGAATAATACTCCTGATAAAGCTTTGGAGTCTTTTAAGCCGTGTAATGGGAATTATAAGATTGTCTTAACTTCCAGAAAAGAGGCATCCGAAGTTTTTAAGTTCAGTTTATAGCATAAAAAAACCTGGGAAAACCCAGGTTTGATCTTTTCAAACAGTAGTAAAAAATCTTTTATTGGAGGAGCTGACTTCTTCAAAGTCCCCGCTCAAATATCGGAGTTATTCTACTTTAGTAACGTTCGTTGCAATTGGCCCTTTTTTACCTTCGCCAATTTCAAATTCTACGGTCTCATCTGGTTCCAGACCGCCAAAGGCATTTACTAAACCTGAACGATGTACAAAGATGTCTTTGTTATCCTCGGTTAGAATGAAACCAAAACCTTTGGTCTCGTCATACCATTTTACAGTACCTTTCATGATCATCCAAATTAATAGTTAGATCTGAAATTGTTTTCTCTTCTGTTGAAGCCACCGCCGCCACGGTTTCCACCGCGACTACCGCCACCGCCGCCACGACTGTCTCTCTTTTTCTCGATAGACTCGTTTACGACCATGTTTCTACCTTCAACTTCTGCGCCATTTAATTCTTCAATGGCTTTTTTAGCTTCGTCATCGTTAGCCATTTCAACGAATCCAAAACCTTTACTTCTTCCAGTGAATTTGTCAGAAATAACTTTTACTGAGTTTAACTCACCGTACTCCTCAAAAATGTCCCTGATATCATCTTCAGTTAAATTGTAATTGAGGTTTCCTACAAAAATGTTCATATAAATAAAAATAAAATGTGTGAGGGAGCAAATGTAGTTTTAATAAACCATTAAAAAAACTAAAATGGAATTATTTTCAATAAGTTTATATGTTGTCAAACTACTGAACTAAATTATTTTAGAAGATTTTTACTTAATGCTTGTAGGGTTCTTTGCTTTTGAATCGTAGGTACCAAAACCGAAATATTGTAACGACTTCCACCATATGAAATCATCCTGATTGGGATGCCTTCCAATGCATTGAACACCTTGGCTGCGAAACCTTTTTCTTCAGCAATTATGTCTCCAACAATACAGATAATGCTTTGATCTTGATCTACTTCTACTTCGCCGAATTGTTTTAACTCTTTGAGGATCAGGTCGAGACGTTTTGTGTTGTCAATGGTTATTGAAACGGCAACCTCTGAAGTGGAGATCATGTCGATGGGTGTCTTGAAAGATTCGAAAACTTCAAAAATGCTTTTCAAAAAACCATAGGCCATCAGCATTCGATAAGAGCGTATTTTGATTGCTGTTATGCCATCTTTTGCTGCAACTGCTTTTATTCCTTCACCGCTTGAATCCGCTGTAATTAGAGTTCCACTGTCTGTTGGATTCATTGTATTTTTCAATCGAACCGGAATATTTTCAAGTTTTGCGGGGAGCACGGTTTGAGGATGAAGGATTTTTGCGCCAAAGTAAGCTAACTCGGCTGCCTCATTAAATGACAGTTGCTCTATCTTTTTTGTGTTTTCAACAAAACGAGGGTCGTTGTTGTGAAAGCCATCTATATCAGTCCAGATTTGAACTTCTTTTGATTTTATAGCTGCTCCAATTAAAGATGCGGTGTAATCTGAACCTCCACGTTGTAGGTTGTCGATTTCGCCATCGGCGTTTCTGCATATAAATCCTTGGGTGATGTAGTAATCCGCATCTCCTGCTTTGTCAAGTACTTCTTGTATGTTTTCTCTGATAGCCCTCAAGTCAGCGGCTTTTTCACTGTCAATTCGCATAAAATCAAGAGCAGGCAGCAGTTTTGTGTTATATCCATTTTCAAGCATCAGTTGTGTGAAAAGTGCGGTAGATATCAATTCCCCTTGAGCAAGAATCTCTTTTTCTGCAGCATCACTGTAACCTTTGGATATACAAGCCCGAATAGCATCAAAGCTTTTTTTAATAACCTTGCCTCCTTCTTTTATTCTATCCTGATCTTTGAATAGTCCACTTACGATTTCTTTGTATTTTTTTTCCAGCTTGTGTGTTTGGGTGCGGGCAACATCTTTATTCTTTTTGTCTAGATAATCGGCGATTTCAACGAGTGCATTAGTTGTGCCTGACATGGCAGAAAGTACAACCAACTTTTTTTCTCCATTTGTGATGAGATCCATCACTGCATTCATATTTTCAATACTTCCTACCGATGTTCCTCCAAACTTTAATACTTTCATCTGCAATTTTTTTAATGTTGATGTTCAGCAATTTTCTTAATTGTACAAGTAAACCCATTGAATGCATTCGTGAGTTTGCATTTTCTATGAATTATGCATCCTCTTATTTGCTTACATTCCTTGTGTTTAAACAAGTTATTTAATTTTGCAAAGATTAAAATTTTTATGGATTTTTGAAAGAAATATACACTAGCATGAATATTTATTCATCAAAAAAGAATAAAAATAGAGCATTGAAAGATGTTAGGTGGATAAATATTTTATGTGGTTTTCATTGTATGTTTAAACATTTTAGCTTAATTTTAATTGTTCTTTAAAATATTTTCAAATTTACGCTATTGTGAAATCAAGTTGATCTAAGCTCTGAGAATGAGTAAAATGTATCTAGGTTTTGCAGTGTCTGCCCTATTAAAGTGTGACAAAACTTAGGATCAAAACAGAAAAAAAACTTGATGAATTGATAAAATAGTGTTTAATTTGCACAAACAATTTTTGGTGGGTATCCAGTCTCTTCTCAAGAGATTTATGTGCAGCTAGGGGTGGATGCACGGATATCCACCTTCTTCTTTTTAATAATTTTCCTTTTTAAAATATTCCTTTGATTGCGTGCTTTTCGGAGTTGAAATAGATTGTTGAGTAGATGTGAAAGCCATCTCGGTTTGTCAACAACTTTCGTTCAAGATATAAAACTGGCTCGCCTGTTTTTATTTTAAGTAATTTCCCAATTTTGTCGTTAGCCTTAATTGCTTTAAGTTTTTGCTCGCCACCTTTTATTTCAATTTGGTAGTGAGTCCTTAGTGTGTCAAACAATGACTTGTTTTCAAATGATCGACTTGTGAAACGAGGAAGGTTAATATTGGGGATGTGGTTGATGTCGTAAAAGACTGGTTGTTCGTTGACAAATCGCAAACGTTCCAGATATATACAGCCTGAATCTCTCTCCGGTTCTGTGATATCATATTGAAAATCTTCTGGCCAGGGAGTAATAGTTGGCTTTTGCAAAATCTGGGTTTGCAGATATTGTCTGGCAATTGCAGATGCTGTTCCTGATATTGATAAAATTCCGATGTCTTGAGGCGGTTTTCTAACGATACTTCCTTTGCCCTGTTTTTTCAGGATGAACCCATCTTGTACTAAAGCTTCTAATGCATGTCTTACTGTTGGTCTAGTGAGGTTGTGTACCGCACAAAGTTCATTTTCAGAAGGCAATAAACTTCCTTCTTCGTAGACTCCGGAAATAATGTGTTTACGCAGCGTCTCGTACAGTTTTTTGTATTGTGGTATTTTATTTACTTCAGGCATATGTTATCAAATGATCATCAAAAATAAGAAAAAATATTAAATTTTATTTCGCTACTTGTATATACAAGTTATAAAATGTAAGTTTACAACCTGATGTTTTAAATAGGGCTTTGGTTAGTGTTTTTGGTGAATTAACTAATGTCAATTTGTTTTTGAAATGTATTAACAAGTGAAAATAAACGTATATGGCTATTCCAGTAATTTTGCCTCGCCAGGGGCAATCTGTTGAGACTTGTATAATTGGAGAATGGTACAAGCAGGTTGGGGACCAGGTGAAAACCGGTGATATCCTTTTTTCTTATGAAACCGATAAGGCTTCTTTTGAGGAGGAAGCAAAGGAAGATGGCGAATTGTTGGCGATCTTCTTTGAGGAGGGAGATGAAGCTCCAGTATTAGTAAATGTAGCTGTTCTTGGAAAAGCTGGTGAAAGTGTGGATGAATTCCGTCCGGGGGGAGAAACTGGTTCTGAGCATAATGACGAATCGAAAGAAGTTGCTGTAGTTTCAGAAAAAGAAACGATTAAGGAAGAAACACAAGTTGTATTGGAGGAAAAACCTGAGGGAAAAGTGAGAATTTCTCCAAGAGCCAAAGTAATGGCAGAGAAAATGGGTGTTCCCTATGAAAAAGTGAAAGGTTCAGGGCCTCATGGTCGCATTATTGCGCAGGATATTGAAGTAGCTGCTGAGTCACTTCCAAAACTGACTCCACTGGCTCAGGAGAAAGCCCTGGCAGAAGGATTAGAAGCCGCAAAAGAAACAAGTGGTATAGGTGGTCGTGCCGCTGCCGCTGATTTGATTGCATACAATCCGGTTTATGCTGATGACTTTGAAGTGAAGAAGTTAACCAATATCCGTAAGTTGATTGCCAAAGCGATGCACCAGTCATTGCAGAATTCGGCTCAGCTAACTCACCACATGAGTGCCGATGCACGAAAAATTATGGCATTGCGTAAAGAGTTCAAGAAAAAGCTTGAAACAGGAGAAGTAACACAAAATATTACTATTAATGATTTGGTTTGCTATGCAGTGATCAAAGCGTTAAAGAATTTTCCACAAGTCAATACTCATTTCATTGGCGATAGCATGCGCTGGTTTAAAAAAGTGCATCTGGGACTTGCTGTTGACACAGAACGTGGCTTGATGGTGCCGGCTGTAAAAAATGCAGATGATCTTTCAATTGAAGGACTTTCATCCCAATTATCAACAGTTGCAGGACAATGTCGAAAAGGAAGCATCGATCCTGAATTATTGAAGCCGGAAGCTGCAAGTTTTACGGTGTCTAATTTGGGAAATTATGGGGTTGAGATGTTTACACCGGTTATCAACTTACCGCAGTCTGCAATTCTTGGTGTTTGTACTATTGTTCCCCGTCCAAAAGATTTGGGTGATGGGGTGTATGGTTTTGTGCCGATGATGGGACTTTCGTTGACATACGATCACCAGGCTCTGGATGGAGGTGAAGCAACTTTATTCCTGAAAGAAATTAAAGAGCAAATTGAAAACCTAACTATTTAAAAATAAGAACCAAGATGTTAGAACCAGGAAACAAGAAGTTTTAAAGTAATGTTTTTCCTCAAAGTCTTGAATCTTGATTCTTTGATCTAAATTCCATGAAAATGAGTGGTAAATTTGATATAGCAATTTTGGGTGGTGGACCCGCTGGATATGTGGCAGCCGAACGCGCCGGAGCAAAAGGAATGCGCGTAATAATTTTTGACAAAAGAGCGTTGGGAGGGGTGTGTTTAAACGAAGGTTGCATCCCTACCAAAACGCTTCTTAATTCAGCAAAAGTTTTGGAGTATGCTCACGAAGCTGGGAAATACGGAATAAATATTGACTCCAATATTTCTGCTGACTTTGGAAAAATAATGAAGCGTAAAGATAAGGTAGTACGCAAATTAGTTTCCGGGGTAGGGGCTAAAATGAAACATGCTAAAGCTGAAGTTGTCATGGCTGAGGCAGTCATCAAAGAAAAGCGTGGTGATGTAATTACAATTACTGCCGAAGGGAAAGATTACCAGGCAACTCGTTTGCTGATTTGCTCAGGTTCAGAAGCTGCTGTTCCTCCAATTCCTGGATTGGACAAAGATATAGTAACTACCAACCGTGAAATTCTTAAGCTGAAGGAACTACCCAAAAGTTTGGTCATCATTGGTGGTGGTGTGATTGGGTCTGAGTTTGCTGATTTCTTCAATGCTATGGGGACAAAAGTCACGGTGATAGAAATGTTACCTGAGATCTTAACAGGTGTTGACGAAGAAATTGCTGCTTTTGTTCGGAAAGAATTCACCAAACGTGGAGTTGAGTATCATTTGAATGCCAAAGTAACTGAGCTAAAGGGCAAGGAAGTCATTTTTGAAAAAGATGGCAACGTTGAGTCTGTAACGGGTGATGAAGTTTTGCTTTCGGTTGGGCGCAAGGCAAATGTTCAGGGCATTGGTCTTGAAAATATTGGCGTTGAATTTACGCCTAAAGGAATTAAAATCGACCAAAATTGCCGGACAAATATTCCGAATGTGTATGCTGCCGGTGATGTTACCGGATTCTCTCTATTGGCACATACTGCCAGTCGTGAGGGGGAAGTAGCCGTTAATCATATGTTAGGACGTAAAGATGTAATGCGTTACAATGCTATCCCGGGAGTCGTTTACACTCACCCTGAGATTGCTGGAGTTGGCTTGACAGAGTCTGCTGCGAAAGCTAAAGGGATTGAAGTGGTGACACGCCAGTTGCCGATGGCTTATGCTGGCCGTTTTGTGGCTGAGAATGAGGGCAAGGACGGTTTCTGTAAAGTAATCGTTGGAAAGAAATACAAAGAAATTCTGGGAATCCACATGGTTGGTGGAGCATGTTCTGAAATGATTTGGGGTGCTTGTGCACTTATTGAAGCTCAACTGCGAGTACAGGATGTTGAGGAAATCGTTTTTCCACACCCAACAGTCAGTGAAATAATAAAGGAAACAATTTTCCAATTCTAATTGAAAAACTAATAATCTTAAAATAATGCCTAAAGTACAATTTATTGATCCGCAAGAAGTCAGGAAAGCTGGTGAAGTGACTTTCAACCCGATTCCTGTCAACCAATACAGCAAAAGTATTGAAGATGAGAAAGCAAATTTCTCAAAAGAAGATTTTCTTCGCATTTATCACGACATGGTGGTGATTCGTGAATTCGAAACCATGCTCAACGAAATAAAAATCAAAGGTGAATACAATGGTATTGCTTACAATCATCCAGGGCCTGCGCACTTATCAATAGGGCAGGAAGCTGCAGCTGTTGGTATGGCCTATACTCTGGGAGTTGAAGATTTTATTTTTGGTTCACACCGTTCTCACGGAGAAATTCTTGCAAAAGGATTGTCAGCAATTCAGAAATTAAGTGATGAGCAATTGACAGATGTGATGGAAAACCATTTCGATGGTAAAACATTTGCTCCGGTAAAAGAAAACTTTCAAGGAACAACCAAAGAACTAGCGATTCGCTTTTTGATTTATGGAACTTTGGCTGAAATTTTTGCCCGCGAAACTGGTTTTAACCGTGGTTTGGGTGGTTCAATGCACGCATTCTTCACACCGTTTGGTGTTTATCCAAATAACGCCATTGTTGGTGGATCTGGCGATATTGCTGTTGGCGCTGCTTTATTTAAAAAAGTTAATCGCAAAGAAGGAATCGTTGTTGCCAACATTGGAGATGCCTCTATGGCTTGTGGTCCGGTTTGGGAAGGTTTGTCTTTTGCGACCATGGATCAGTTCAACCAGCTTTGGGAAGGTGATATGAAAGGTGGCCTGCCGCTCATTATCAATATTATGAATAACCAATATGGAATGGGTGGGCAAACTTGTGGTGAAACCATGGGGTATAAAGTAGCTGCCCGTATTGGTGCCGGGTTAAATGCTGACCAAATGCATGCAGAGCGTGTGGATGGTTACAATCCACTGGCTGTGATTGATGCTTACAAACGCAAACGTGAAATCTTAAAAGAAAAGCGAGGGCCGGTATTGTTGGATGTTTTGACCTATCGTTTCAGCGGTCACTCGCCATCGGATGCTTCTTCATATCGTTCAAAAGAGGAAATCGAAGCATGGCAAGCTGTAGATTCAATCATCTGGTTTGGTAACGAATTGGTAAAAGCTGGGGTTGCTACTGAAGAAGAGCTGGAATCAACAAAATCAAATACAACTGATTTAATCACCTGGGGAATCAAACTGGCGATTGACCCGGTAGTTTCTCCATTAATGGACATTGAAAAATATCCTGAGTTGATTGGTGATATGATGTTCTCTGATGAATCGGTGGACAAAATGGAAGATCGTGAGCCAGATGTAAATCATCCAATGGAAGAAAATCCACGGGTTCAACAGTTGGCTAAAAAAGAACGTTTTGCTTTTGATAAGAATGGAAAGCCATTCTCAAAAATTAAGCAATATGGATTGCGTGATGGCTTGTTCGAAGCGATCATCGACCGCTTTTACAAAGATCCAACTTTGGTTGCATACGGTGAAGAAAACCGTGACTGGGGGGGGGCTTTCGCAGTTTATCGTGGATTGACAGAAGCACTCCCTTATCATCGTTTGTTTAATTCGCCTATTTCTGAAGCTTCTATTGTTGGAACGGCAATTGGTTATGCTATGTGTGGCGGTCGCGTGATTCCTGAAATCATGTATTGTGATTTCCTTGGTCGTGCAGGAGATGAGGTATTCAATCAAATGCCGAAGTGGCAAGCGATGAGTGGAAACGTGATCAAAATGCCAATTGTGGTTCGTGTGTCAGTTGGTTCAAAATATGGTGCTCAGCACTCTCAGGACTGGACCGCTTTGGCTGCTCATATTTCTGGGTTGAAGGTCGTTTTTCCGGTGTCTCCTTACGATGCAAAAGGATTAATGAACTCAGCGCTTCAAGGAACTGATCCTGTGATTTTCTTTGAAAGTCAACGCATCTACGATATTGGTGAGCAATTCCATGAGGGTGGTGTGCCGGAAGGATATTACGAAATTCCATTTGGCGAGCCTGATGTGAAACGTGAAGGTTCTGATGTTACCATTTTGAGTATTGGTGCAACGCTTTACCGTGCGTTGGAAGCAGCCGATCAGCTGCAGGAGAAATATGGAATGAGTGCGGAAATTATAGATGCACGCTCATTGGTTCCATTTAATTACGAACCGGTAATTGAATCATTGAAAAAGACAGGTCGCATTATTATAACAGGCGATGCTTCGGCTCGTGGCTCCTTCATGAAGGAAATGGCTTCAACCATTACTGAATTGGCATTTGACGAGTTGGATGCTCCACCAGTAGTGGTTGGTTCTCGTAACTGGATTACACCTGCCTACGAGTTGGAAGAATATTTCTTCCCACAGGCAGAATGGATTATTGACGCTATTCATGAGAAAATTGTTCCATTAAAAGGACATGTAGTGAAAAATAATTTCACTGAACCTGAATTAACAAGAAGAAATAAACTCGGAATTTAGTTTTTCTTTTTCCATATAGAACGGAAAGTCTCATGCTGCAAAGTATGGGGCTTTTTTGTTTATAAATATCTTTTTATGATACAAATTTTTTAAATTCATCTTTCGAAATAAAATCAAAATACTATGGCAGATTTAGCACTAGGTTCAAGGGTGAAACACCCTGCATACGGCGAGGGGATTGTTAGTCGGTCGTACCTCACTATTTATGAAATCTTCTTTGAAAAAGGTGGAAAGCATGAAATGAGTAAATATAATCCGGACTTGGAAGTGGTTGAGGAAAAGGAAGCAGAATCTGGAAGTGGATTATCATTAGCAGAAGTTGAGAAAGCAATCACCTATATTTTAGACAAATATCAGGGATTAAATTATGCGGTTAGAATAGCCGACAAATGGAAGGGTGGCACTATCGAATTGAAATCGGCAAACCCGGATTTGCAGCCTAAAGAAATTCCCATGGACACTTTCTTTCATAAAGTAGTTATGGTTAGGGACCGGTTGCGTGTATTGGAGCAAAACATCAATAGTCATCCCAAATTGGATGAGGAAGATAAAGTGCATTTGCAGCAGTATATTACCCGTGCTTATGGTAGTTTAACCACTTTTAATGTGCTTTTTTCTGAAAAGGAAGATTACGTTAAAGGTCAGTCGAAATAGTTAATTTATTTAAAAATAATTTGAAGCCTCATGTGATTATGCAAGGGGCTTTCTTTTTTGTGGGAACAGGATAGCAAAGGATAGCATTCACATGTAAAATGAATTCCTTTGTACTAAGATTCGAAATAGATTGTTTTTAATAAAAAAGCTAGATAAATATGACACCAATTAAGGTCAATGGTCATTTTCACACACCATACTCATTCAGCGCTTTTAATGAGATAGAACAAGTGTTTAAGATGGCTGGGACGGAAGACGTAAAAGTTTTGGGGATCAATGATTTTTACACAACTGATGGTTACGAAGAATTCGCAAAACTTGCAAAAAAGTACGAAGTATATCCCTTATTCAATATAGAATTTATGGCTTTGCAAAAGGACTTGCAAGCTAAAGGAGTTCGGGTGAATGATCCCAATAATCCGGGGCGGACTTATTTCAGCGGTAAGGGATTACAATATCCGGTGAAAATGAATGCTGATATGGTGGATCGACTTTTCAAAGTGCAGGATGAAAGCAATCGCCAAACCGCACAGATGATTGAAAAGTTGAATGAATTGCTGGACGAGCTAAATGCAGGTTTTTCTTTTTCATTTGAATCTTTAAAAGAGAAGTATGCGAAGAATTTAGTTCGCGAGCGTCACATTGCCAAAGCGCTTCGTGAAAAAGTTGTTGAGGAGTTTGCTACTATTGAAGAACAAAAAACTTTTTTCACCAAGGTTTTTTCAGGCAAGGAACCAAAATCTGCGATGGATGATTTTGCTGGTTTGGAAAATGAAATTCGTGGGAACTTGCTAAAGTCTGGAGGGAGAGCTTTTGTGCCTGAAGACGACAAAGCCTTTTTAAGTCTAGAGCAGGTCGTTGAACTGATTATTCACGCTGGTGGTATTCCTTGTTACCCGGTATTGCTGGATAATCCAAATGGAGAATTTACTGATTTCGAAGGTGATTATCAAAAATTATATGAAAGTCTGGTTGCAAAGAATGTTTACTCACTTGAATTGATCCCTGGAAGGAACAATCCCGAGATATTGGAGGAATTTGTAAAGTTTTTTAATGAAAAAGGTTTTGTGATCACTTTTGGCACTGAGCACAATACGCCAAAACTGGACCCAATTACTGTTTTCAATGGAAATGGAGATAATCTTTCAGACGATATGCAGCAGATTGGTTACGAAGGAGCATGTGTGATTGCTGCTCATCAGTCATTAATTTCTGCCGGGAAAGAAGGTTATCTGGATAAGAATGGAGTTGCAAAAATTAAAGAGCGCATTGAGTTTATTGAGTTGGGTGATAGGGTGATACGAAAAACGGTAATTAAGCAAGTCGTTTGACACTGGCAAAAAAAAGAAATGAAAGAAATGGAACAAGGAATAAAAGACCTCATTGAAGTATCACAGTTTTACGGCAAACAAAAAGATTATGTGCTTGCCGGTGGAGGTAATACTTCATATAAGAATAATAACTACTTGTGGATTAAGGCAAGCGGATTTGCATTGGCAACGATTGAAGAAGATGGTTTTGCCAAGCTCGATCGTTCTCAACTTGCTGAGATTAATACAAAAAAATATTCAGAGGATGTGTTGAAGAGAGAAGCTGAAATTGTTGTTGACCTGATGAAAAGCCGCGTTGAGCCCGAAAAAGGCCAGCGCCCATCAGTTGAAACTTCCTTGCACAATTTAATAGACTTTTCTTTGGTGGTTCACACGCACTCTACAAAAGTGAATGGTTTAATGTGTAGCAATACGGCTGCTGAAAAAACGCTGGAATTGTTTGGAGAAGATGTATTGTACATTCAATACGAGGATCCAGGTTATATTCTTTTCAAGGTTGTTGAAAAAGCGATTTTGAAATACCGCGAAGAGAAAGGGCAAGAACCGGCAGTTATTTTCCTGCAAAATCATGGGGTATTTGTTGGGGGGAACACGGTTAATGAAATCAATGCTGTTTACAATGAAATTGACGAGAAACTGAACGCAGTGTATGGTGATGAATCAGAGAATGAAGTCTTGTCTGTAAATCAAATGGCTGATAAAATCGTACCTGCCATTCGCATGATGGTATCGGGTGAAGGTTTGAAAACAGTTCGGTTAGCAAATAGTACGATTATTGATAAATACTTGAAAAAGGAAAATCAATCGGCAATTTCTGCACCCTTTACACCAGATGGAATTGTTTATGCAAATTCTTCGTTTTTGTATGTTGATTTTAATGGTGATGTGGATAAGTTTCTTGAATCAGTAAAAACTGATATTGAGAAATATAAGGCCGATAAAGGCAAATTGCCTAAAGTTATTATTGCTTCTGGCTTGGGGGTAATCGTGATTGCAGATCATGCAGAAGGAGCTGAGATTTTAGTTGATGTGGTGACCGATCATTGTCGGATAGCACAGTTTGCCGATTCGTTTGGTGGTCAGCATCCCATGACTCAGCGACAAATCGAATTCATTGAAAGCTGGGAAGTTGAGCAGTACCGATCTAAAATATCACTTGGTGCAACAGCTGGACGTGTCGATCGAAAGATCATCATTGTTACAGGTGGTGCACAAGGTTTTGGTGCCGGCATTGTTGAGGTATTGATGAAGCACGGGGCAAATGTGGTAATTGCTGACCTCAATACAGAGAAGGGACAAGAATTTGCTGCTGAACTCAATTCAGTTAAAAGAAAGAATAAAGCGTTGTTTGTTCAGGCTGATGTGTCAAAAGCTGAGTCGGTGGAACAACTCGTGTTTGAAACGGTTGTTAATTTTGGAGGATTGGATGCATTTATTAGTAATGCCGGAATTTTGCGGGCAGGTGGATTGGATGAAATGACTCCAGAAACTTTTGAGCTGATGACTAAAGTGAATTATTCAGCCTATTTCCTTTGTTCAAAATATGCATCGGCGGTGATGAAATTGCAGAACAAATTTAAACCGGATCATTTTGCAGATATTATCCAGATTAATTCGAAATCAGGATTGAAAGGAAGTAACAAGAATTTTGCGTATGCAGGTGGTAAATTCGGTGGAATAGGATTGACTCAATCTTTTGCGTTGGAGTTGATGCCATCAAGAATTAAGGTCAATTCCATTTGTCCGGGGAACTTTTTTGACGGGCCACTTTGGGCTGATCCGGATAATGGGTTGTTTGTTCAGTACCTTCGGGCAGGAAAAGTGCCGGGCGCAAAAACAATCGAGGATGTGAAGAAGTTTTATGAAGCACAGGTTCCTGCAGGAAGAGGATGTACTCCAATTGATGTGATGCGTGCCATTTTTTATGTGATGGAACAAGAATATGAAACTGGGCAGGCAGTGCCGGTAACGGGTGGACAAAATATGCTGAATTAGAAAATGAAAGAAAATAATATATGAAAACAAAAGCAGTTCGTTTATACGGAAAAAAAGATTTGCGCTTGGAAGAGTTTGAACTTCCCGCAATCAAAGAAGACGAGATATTGGCTAAAGTGGTGTCTGATAGTATTTGTATGTCGTCATACAAAGCAGCGACTCAGGGGACTGATCACAAAAGAATTCCAAATGATGTGGCTGAAAAACCAATTATTATCGGGCACGAATTTGCCGGAGAAATTGTTGAAGTCGGAGCCAAGTGGCAAAGCAAATTTAAACCAGGACAAAAGTATTCCATTCAACCTGCAATTTACTACGAAGGTGGACCAGTTGGAGTTTTAAGTGCGCCTGGATATTCATATCAGCATATTGGAGGAGACGCAACGTATGTTATTATTCCAAAAGATGTATTAGAACAGGATTGTTTGCTTGCATACGATGGACCAGGTTATTATCCGGCTTCATTGGCAGAGCCGCTAAGTTGTGTGATTGGTGCTATGCATGCGAATTATCACACCAAGCCGGGTTCCTATATTCATCAAATGGAGATTGTACAAGGCGGTAAAATGGCGATTTTGGCGGGGGTTGGTCCAATGGGCTTGGCTGCTATCAATTATGTGATTCGTCGCGAAGATCGTAAACCATCATTGATGGTTGTTACTGATATTGATCAGAGCCGATTGGATCGCGCTGCTTCTATTTATTCCCCTGAGTGGGCAAAAGAGAATGGTATTGAGTTAATTTATTTGAATACTGGAAATACAGATGATCCGGTTGCCAAATTGAGAGAAGTTTCTGGCGGAACTGGTTATAACGATGTTTTTGTTTTTGCTCCTGTTCCCCCGGTTATTGAACAAGGTGATGCGATTTTAAGTAATGACGGTTGTCTTAACTTTTTTGCAGGACCATCAAAACCTGATTTTACTGCAAAAATGAACTTTTACAATGTTCATTATGCATCGACACATATCGTAGGAACCAGTGGTGGAAACAACGATGACATGGTAGAATCATTGGCAATGTTTGGAAAAGGATTGGATCCTGCCGGCTTGGTTACGCACATTGGCGGATTGAATTCGGTAATTAACACGACTCTTGAATTGCCTTCTATTCCTGGTGGAAAGAAATTAATTTACACGCATAAAGACATGCCATTAACAGCAATTTCTGATTTTGAAGAACTTGGTAAATCAGATTCTTTTTATGCTGATCTGGATGCGATTTGTAAAAAGCACAATGGGCTTTGGTCGGTCGAAGCTGAAGATTACTTATTAGCTAAAGCAAAAGATATTTAGGAGCAACAATAGAAATAAATTGATTAATGTTATCCGCTTAACCTTTACGGGGTTGGCGGATTTCTTTTTAATCTTTTTTGTATTTGAAGAAAACAGTAAATCTTCATCAATTAGGCCTGTATTTTAATCGAATAGGATTGTATTTCCGATCTTTGCAGTGCTTATTTAGATCACAAATTAATAATTTAAAAAAGAAAGTCAGGTATGATTTATATGGCTGATACTGCCGATATTACGGCATTGAAAGAACTTTACGATTTTTTCCCTCTTGAGGGTGTGACAACCAATCCAACAATTCTTAAACAATCAGGAATAAAACTATCGAAATCGATTGCTGCAATTGTGGAAATAGTTGGTGATGGAATGATGCATGTTCAAATGATGAGCAGTTGTGCAGATGATATGCTTCGTGAAGCAAGAAAGTACAAATCATACTTTGGTTTAGGAGATAACTTTTATGCTAAAATTCCTGTGACAACCGAAGGATATAAAGCAATGAGGATGATAAAAGATAATGGTATAAATGTAACTGCAACAGCCATTTTTACTCAGCAACAAGCTTTGGTTGCTTCAAAAGCTGGTGCTGATTATGTTGCTCCTTATGTAAGCCGATTAGATAATATCTCATCTCATGGAATTGAAGTGGTTGGAGATATCGTGAAAAACATGAATGATTATAATCTCAGCACAAAAGTATTGGCAGCCAGCTTTAAAACTGTCGACCAAATACATCGTGTAAGCATGAAAGGTTCGCATTCTGCTACTATTGGACCTGATTTGCTCATGCAGATGATAAAACATCCGATGACAGATATTAGTGTGAAAACTTTTGATGACGATGGGAAAGATTATTACGATATAACCTTTTAGATATCAAATTATATGGATGGGGCTGTTAGAGTCTCATCCATTTTTTTACAATGGGAAGGTCAACAGGATACTTGTTCCTGCGGAATCACTTTCTATTTTAATTGATCCTCCTTGTTTTTCGGCAAACTCCTTGCAAAGAATAAGCCCAAATCCTGTTCCTTTCTCTCCATGTGTTCCTCTGGTAGATTGAGTCTGGTCAAATTGAAATAAGTTTTTAATTCTGTACTCTGGGATTCCCACTCCACTATCTCTGATAATTATCGTAATTGAATGTTCACTTTCTTCGGAATAAATTTCAACCTGTCCTTTTTCCCGAGAAAACTTAATGGCGTTAGAAATCAAGTTTCGCAAAATAACTTTAGTTGCGTCAATGTCCAGATTGGCTGTAGCTTCCGCAGGGATTTTGTTATTTATTTTTACCTGTTTTAACTCAGAATTTGCTTCATAAGCAGGAAGAACAGAATTTACTAGCTCTTTTAATTGTGTAGGTTGCTTTTGAATATTTAACCGTCCATTTTGTGAATTGGCCCAGCTTAAAAGGTTTTCAAGAAGATCCGCAATGTCAGAACTGGATTGTTGCATATTGCTTATTAATTCAATTTTCTCATCATCAGTAATATCCTTGTAGTTTTGAAGCAATATGTCAGTAAGAGATTTATAGCTGGTGATTGGGCCTCTTAAGTCGTGGGCGATAATTGAGAAAAACTTATCTTTCATCGCATTAGTTTCTGTCAGCTCCTTCGATGTCTTTAAAATATTTTCCTCGTGATTTTTCAACTCGGTAATATCATTTGCGTTAAAAATTACAGTGTCTTCGGATTTATTGGAAATTTGTGCGGAAAACCACTGTGTCTTGCCGTTTATTTTCAGATTATAGGTAATGGTTATAATATCTTTTTCTTTAAGGCATTTTAATATTGCATCATGGAATTGTTTAGCCTGTTCAATCTCAAAAATATCATATAGAGATTTTCCCAATAATTGTTCTTCCGGTTTTACCAATAGAGATTTGTTAGTGGGGGCAATCTTTAAGTATTCACCTTTGTCGTTCAATTCTATGATCAGGCTGTTCATCGATCTAAATATCGCAGTTAATTCTTTTTCATTTCTTCTTATCCGGATTAATGCGTTGGCAAATAATCCTAATAGGATGCTAATGATAAATGAACTTGCCAATAAAATAATGAGTAAAGTTTTATCCTGATCGACATACGAATTCCATCCATTGTTTGGGATAGAAGCCAGTACCCAGGAGCCGGTTGGTAACTCAATGTTGATTGTTACCGGGGTGGCCTCAAATATTTTCTCATCACCCCAAAATATTTTTCCTTCATTTCCCAGTCCGTTATAACCACGCAAGGCATAGATGTAGTCGCTGTCTGCATTTTTTAAGCCAGCTTCTTTTAGTAGCTTATCTTTATGAATAACAATATCTGTCATTCCCCAAAAAATATTCTCGTCACCATCTTGTTGGTTGAAAATCGGGGTGTAACTAATGAAAGCAATTCCCCCCTCTACAAGATCTACTGGCCCTGCAACAAAGGTATTGTGTGTTTCAATCGTTTTTTCAACAATTTGCTGTCTTTCTGGATGCTCTAACAAGTTAAGCCCAATTGCTGATTCATGCCCCTTCTTGGGATAGATAAAGGTGATGATCCCATTTTTGGACAAAGCCATTGTGCTAATTACCGGATCATCCTGGATAAATTCCCTGGCTAACTGAGCGTACTCATCTTCCTTAATTTCCGGATGCATGGAAACATATGCAGCAACTCCTCGAGTGTAGTAAATTCGGGAATAAAGCGCTTTTTCCAGAGCAGATTTTTTACTAATTAACGTTTCCTGAAGATTGGCGCGAATATCTTTTTCCCAAACTCCTTGGCGGTAATTCGAATATTGATAACTACCAAGGAGAAGAATGGAGAAGGTTGCTAGTGCTGTAATAGTCGATAACCCACGTTTTATGAAACTCACAATATCTTTCTTCATCTATGCGTAAGTTGGTAAAATACTCTTTAAAGCTAAAAAAAAGTCGGTTTAAAAAACCGACCTGAATAATGTTAAAAAACTATTTTACTATTTTAGAAATAGCTTTAAATTCCGATGCTCCAGATGAGCGGGTCAGCTCAAAGAGGATGGATTCATAGGATGTCATCATAATGTTTTCATACCTGAATCGTTCAGCAGCGAGATCAACATTGTCGAGTGATCTTGAAGAGACACAATCCATCACAACAACCGGAATATATCCTGCTTCTTTTAAATCAATTGCTGTTTGAAGCACGCAAACATGGCTTTCAATACCACAAATGATTACGTGTTTTGTGTTCAGTTCCTTAAGTTTTTCAGAAACTACAGGCTCATCACAACAGCTAAAGTCTCTTTTTTCAATTGGTGAAAATTCATCAAATATCGATTTGATTGGCTCAATTGTTTCACCAAGTCCTTTTGTGTATTGTTGCGTGACTAATATTGGAAGGTTTAGAGCTTTTAGTCCTTCAATTAAACGTTGGCAATTATGTACTAACGTTTCTTCTTCTGCCATTGCTGGTACCAATCGCTCCTGAATATCAATCACCAACCCAGCAGTGTTTTCTTTTGTAATGCGCATGTTTTTATTTTTTGTTTTGAAGCCTCGCCTGACTTCTTGATTTATTTCCTAAGTATCCACCGTGATGGCGTTTGGCATATTCCTCATTTGAAAAACCAATCCGTTTCATCATCAGTACAACCAATACATCACCTAAGACAGTCATTGTTGTAGTTGATGTGCTTGGTGTTAATCCAAGCGTGCAAACTTCATCAGGATTTCCAGTAAAAAGGGCTGCGTCAGCCATTTTTGCCAAATCACTTTCCGTATTTCCTGTAATAACAATGATTGGAATATCTTTATATAAATTATCAATCAGATCCACTAGTTCAAGAATTTCTCTTGTTTTGCCAGAGTTGGATATTAAAAGCATCACATCATTGGGTTGCAGAACTCCTAAATCTCCATGCTGGGCATCGCTGGGATGTAAAAAAACTGCCGGTGTTCCGGTCGAGCTAAAAGTAGTTGCAATGTTTAATGCAATTTGTCCGGCTTTACCCATTCCACTGGCGACTAATTTCCCATTTTTTTGGTGAACATGTTTTTCAATAAGATTAATTGCTTTCTCAAATTGGTCGCTTACCGGAATTGATGATATTGCCTTGGCCTCCTGGTCGATAAGCCGTTGAACTTCTTCCTTCATTTTATAGGTTTATTTTGGTGCAAAACTAAGTTAATTTTTAGGTTCTTACAATCATTTCAGCTTTCACTTTTCTTCATTCTTTCAACAAATTTGAATAACGGAGTGTCAGTATTAATTCGTATTTGTTTGCTTAGCAATTTCTCTCAAACATTTCAGTATGATGAGTGTTAATATGTTTTATAATATTCCACAGATAAAAAATAACACTTCTAATGTTCTAGATATTTTAATACATTAGTAGTTAAACAAGGATACTAACCTTTAATTAAATAATATGAAGATACACGAATATCAAGCCAAGGAAATCTTCAAAAAATATGGCCTTCCGGTGCCGGGCGATGTACTTTGCCACTCGGTTGAGGAAGTAGAAAAAGTAATGGCAAAGAAATCAGGAATGGTTGTTGTTAAGGCACAGGTATTAGTTGGAGGGAGAGGAAAAGCCGGAGGTGTTAAGCTTGCAAAAAGTAAAGATGAAGCCGTAAAAATGGCAAAAGAGATTTTGGGAATGGATATCAAGGGATATACCGTTGAGAAAGTTCTTATTGCTGATGCTGTTGACATTCAAAAAGAATTTTATGTAGGTTTAATTAATGACCGTAATTCCAAGTCAGTAACTTTAATGGTAAGTGCCGAAGGCGGTGTTGAAATTGAAGAAGTGGCAAAAAACACACCAGAATTAATTCACAAGTTTAACATTGATCCTTTGACCGGTTTGATTGATTTTCAGGCACGGGAAATTGGCATGCAATTGTTTGGAGATGTGAAACTGGCCAGAAAAGCTGGAGGAATTTTTCAGAAATTGTACAAGCTTTTTGTAGAGACGGATGCTACAATTGCAGAAATTAATCCGTTAGTTCTAACCCCGGATGGCAAAATTTGGGCAATCGATGGCAAAATGAATTTTGATGATAACGCGCTTTATCGTCAACCTGAAGTTTTGAATATGAGAGAGGCGGATGAAGAAGAACAAAAAGAAATTGATGCTCATGAAAAAGGGCTTTCCTATGTGAAACTGGACGGAAACATTGGCTGCATGGTAAATGGAGCTGGTTTGGCAATGGCAACCATGGATATGATTAAACTTTACGGTGGTTCACCTGCCAACTTTTTAGATATTGGTGGTAGTTCAAATCCACAAAAAGTGGTGGATGCAATGAATATCTTATTGTCCGACGAGAATGTGAATGCGGTAATGATCAACATCTTCGGGGGAATCACTCGTTGCGATGATGTTGCCAGAGGCCTGATAAAGGCTTTAGAAATTATTAAAACAAACATTCCGATCGTTGTTCGCTTATCGGGTACAAATGCTGAGAAAGGATTGGCAATTATAAAAGAAGCTGGTCTTCCTACTGTTGGTACGATGAGTGAAGCTGCAAAAAAAGCGATTGAATTAAGTCAAACCAAAAACTAAAAACCAAAAAAATGAGTATTCTCGTAAATACAGATACAAAACTCCTTGTACAGGGGATTACTGGTCGAGACGGTCAGTTTCATGCAGGGAGGATGAAAGCTTACGGAACTAATATTGTTGCAGGTACTACCCCCGGAAAAGGGGGTGAAGATGTACATGGAATTCCGGTCTTTGATTCCGTTGAAGAGGCGGTGAGAAAAACTGGTGCAAACACATCAATTATTTTTGTTCCGGCTCCTTTTGCTGCTGATGCTATTTTGGAAGCATCATACGCAGGTATTGAACTTGTAATTGCAATATCTGAAGGAGTTCCAATTCAGGACATGATCAAGGTAACTTCAATAATTGAGAAAAATGGCACCAGATTAATTGGACCGAATTGTCCGGGCTTAATTACTCCGGATGAAGCACTGGTTGGGATCTTACCCGGAATGATCTTTAAAAAGGGAAATGTGGGATTAATGTCTCGAAGTGGAACACTTACCTACGAAGTTGTGAATATGCTTACAAAAAACGATATGGGGCAAAGTACTGTTGTTGGGATTGGTGGTGATCCTGTGGCCGGACTTTATTACATTGATTTATTGAAAATGTATGAGGCAGATCCAGAGACTGAAGGCATCGTGTTGATCGGTGAAATTGGTGGTGATGCCGAAGAACAAGCAGCTGAGTATATTGCTAAAAATATATCCAAGCCGGTAGTTGCATTTATCGCTGGTCAAACTGCTCCTCCCGGAAAACGAATGGGACATGCAGGTGCAATTATATCCAGTGGCTCAGGAACCGCTGAAGAAAAAATAAAAGCTTTTGCTGCAGCGGGAGTTCCTGTTGCAAAGGAACCCTCAGAAATACCAATCCTATTAAAGGAAAAGATGGCCAAGGAAACTGTTTAAAATGAATCCCGCAAGCTGCGGGATTTTTTTTGCAATAGAAATTTTGATCAATAGGGGGAAAATACTTTCAATAATGAAGCAATAATTTGAAGTTTATTGAATAAATTGGTTAATAAAGAATAATAATGATGAATCCTGTTAGTCCAACTATTTATAAAAAGATTAATGAAGTTCTGCTATCTTCTTTTCAGGTAGAGGATGAGTTATTTTCTGTATTTGGAAAGAGGAAGTTAAAGTCCTTAAATAGTGGATCAGATTTATATAATTTACCGAAAGACTACATTCAATTCACTAAGGAACTGAACAGCTTCTTTAAGAAAAATTTGAAGGATGCTGGGATTGACACATTTGCGAATAGTTGCCAGGATTTTAAATCTATCCTGGATTTGCTTGGCGATTTTCCGAATGCAACGGTAATTGAACAATCCAGGGAAAGGTTTTACTCTCAAGAAGAAGATTCTTCAAAAATTAAATTCTTCAAATTTTGGAAAAGGTTTTTTCTGAAGATAGGATGGGCGACTAGCAGAATTGGGAATATCTTCAGAAAAGAAAAAAGAAAGCTGAAGTTTTGGAAACAAATTGTACCGGAAAAATCTCTTGCGGAATATGTATTCTTGAATCGTTTTATCGAGGAATTATTTCCGGTTTACCAACAGTTGTTAAAAAATAAGGAAGATCGTATCCGCTTGTTTTATGAGATAGATTGGCATTTAGAACGGAAGATTTTCAATTCAGATGAATCAGTCTCATCTCATGCATTATTGGATGAGTTGAAGGATAATATCCAACAGGACAAAAATGAATTGGATTTGTTTTTCAATTCAATATATACAAAACTAAATGAGGAATTTAAGTCTCTGGGAGCAAAGACCGGGACCGTTGAGTTTTCTGTTAAAAATTTGAACAGAAAAAGATTGGTTCGCTCTTTGAAGAAACTGCTTTATGGTTTCGATAAAATACGAGTTGACTTGCAAATTAACCAATTTGCCTTGGCCGATTATTGGCGACTTAAACTGAATAACAGAAATCTTATTTTTGAGTTGCTCAGTAAGTTTCATACTCAAGGTAACGAAGTCGATAAGCAGTTAAATCAAGTTCTGAAACCTGTGTTTATTGAATTTAAAAAATCGCTGACTAAGATTGTTGATCAGTTGTCATCGGTTAAGAATACTTCCACTACAGATATTTTATCAATGAAAATACAAGTGGAAGATAAGGTCTCCGAATCGTTACAATTGATATATCGTTCCCGTATTGCGTATCAGTTAGAAAAAACATTAACAGATTTTGAAAAGGATATATTGTCAAGTCCGTCTGTATTTGTTTTTGCACCGAATGTGTTTCATGGAAAGCAAGTATTAAAAAAACAGCTTAAGTTGGTTCGCTCGGGTGAAATACTTCAAGGAGCAATATTAGGTATAGTTAAAAAAGGCTATGCTGAATATCAAAAGAAGATTGGTCTAAAGGTTCAAAAGTTGAATGATAACTTGACTGAAATTCAACACCTTGTTGAATACTCCGTTGAGTATTATCAGGAACAATCTGATAAAGAAAGTGGATTAAAAGAGCTCATTGATGGAATTAGTCGGTCTGTTAGAAAGGCCGAAGAAAATCTGGGGTATTTATCTGATTTGGAAGAATTGGCTTTACAGGCTGCTAATAGTACATGCTCAGGATTTATTGAGACAAGCTTGCAATTCTTTGAACCTGATCGTTTATTTAAAACCGAAAAGGAAAATCGTAGGCGTGCCTACTTTGCCAGAAAAAAGGAGTTTATAAGTTCGCGATTGCTACAGGTAATTCAACTTTTAAAACTGAGTACACGCTGGCTTAAAAGATTTTATGCTGAATCAAATGATCGATATTTTAATCTGCGGAATTTGTTGGGAATCTCAACAGAAAAAGAACCGATTAGCTCCGAACTTTCCAACTATCTTTCAGAAACAAAAGAAGCAATAAAACGATTGCCGGTACTATATCAGAAGCTCTTTGAAGCATCATCTTTAACTGACGAGCGTTTTTATATTCCCCGAAAGCCGGAAATGAGTAAACTCGTTAAATCATATGAAAGTTGGAAGAAAGGAAATTTTGCTCCAACCTGTCTGGTTGGGGAGCAGGGGAGTGGGGCAACTACCCTGTTTAATTTTTTCACTAATGAAGTTCAGGATGAAACTGAGGTTGATCATTTTATCATTTCTAAAAAAATCACAACAGAAGTTGAATTTGTAAATTATTTCAAACAGGTGTTTCCTGGTGTGAGCTTTGAGTCGTTGGAGGAGTTGATTTTTAAAGTTAATGGACTGCAAAATCCCAGAATCATAATCCTTGAAAATATACATAACCTGTATATTCGACGAAATGGAGCAATGGGCAATCCGCTGCTGCTTTTTAAATTAATGAGTTCAACCAATAAAAATGTTTTTTGGCTTTGTAGTTGTTTCGTCTATGGTTGGAAATTATTGGACTACACCTTGAGTATTTCCGGGTATTTTGCTCATGTGGTTGATTTTGAGATGATGTCTCAGGAAATGGTGAGAAAGGCGATCATGTTGCGACACCGTGTTAGTGGGTTCGATCTAAAGTTTATTGAGTCGGAGCATTTTTCACCTAAAAGGGGATATCAAAAGTTATCAGAGGAGGAAAAGCAAACGTATTTAAGCGATTTGTTTTTTCAGGAGTTGTGGGAACATGCCCAGTCGAATATGACCATGGCTTTTATCTATTGGCTGCGGGCTATTATCAAAGTTGAATCGGATACGCTTTATCTTCAGCAAAAGCAATTAAGTTATAGCTTTTTAAACTCGTTAAAGGAAAGTGAACTTACTACGCTGCATGCGGTATTAATTCATGGTGGTTTAACCATTGAAGAACTCGCAGCAGTATTGAGAATCGACTATCAGGAGAGTGCCAGAAGGTTAATGGTATTGGATGATGACGGACTTCTGGATTATTCGGGTGAAAAACAGGTTATTAATCCGTTGCTTTACCGGACATTGGTTGGACAGTTGAAATCGTTAAACTTTATTTATTAAAGCAATGAAAAAGCTGCTTTTTTATTTCATACTAGCATTACTTATTTCCCCTTCATTTGGGCAGGTGGTAGAGCAGGTCGTTGAGAATCCTGTTGAAACGGATATTCAGGTATTGCTAACAGATACTGTTTCTGAAAAGCAAACGACTTTGGGAAAAACGATTGATAGTATTCCAACGGTCCAGATAAAAGAGATTTTTTCCATCTCTAAGATCTTTTGGGCAACCGTTTTTTTCTTAATTGCTTATTTCATTATTCGGTTCATAGGCAAGAGTATCGAAACCTGGTCGGAGAAAAATGCAGAAAGAAGGATTCGCGGTAAAGCAATTCTTCCGGTTGTTAAAATTGTTAGTTGGCTGATAATAAGTTACATTATTATTCGTGGTATTTTTCAACCTCCAGTTGAATCACTGATTGCGTTTGGTGCATCTGTTGGGGTAGCTGTAGGATTTGCGGCACAGGATGTTCTCAAAAATATATTTGGTGGTTTTGTGATTCTTATTGATCGACCATTTAAGGTTGGAGACAAAATTGAGGTAGGAGACGTTTATGGAGAAGTATTGGACATGTCGTTGCGCTCAACCCGAATTCATACGCCTGATGATTCGGTGGTGACGCTACCCAATGGAGACCTGTTGAATCAGCCAATTTCAAACTCAAACTCTGGAGAGTCTAATTGCCAGGTAGTGGCTGAGATTTTTCTGCCAATCACCATTGATACCGAAAAGGTAAGGAAGATCGCTATAGAAGCTGCACACACATCAAAGTTTGTCTATCTTGCAAAACCTATTGTGGTCCTGTTTTTCAACGAGATAAAACATGAAAAGCTTTGCTATAAAATGAGGCTGAAAGCATATGTTATGGACATCCGGTATGAGTTTCAGTTCAAAAGTGAAATGAATGAAACAGTAATGAGCGAGCTGTTAAGTTCTGGAATAATCGACTCAAGAATATCCATTTGATTGTGTCATTACACGCCTGGATAACAAGATGTTTTTTCGCTATTTTTTTATCTTTATAACCATCTAAAACTAACTTCTATAAACAAACCAGATGAGTATTGAAATCGCGAACAATTTTTTAGCAAAATACAAAATGAGAGCAGACGATTTTGACCTGAAAGAAATGGTTGAAGCGTTTATTGATGAAATGGAGAAAGGGCTGAAAGGATTGCCGTCTTCACTTTTAATGTTGCCTACCTATATTGAAGCTGAGAATGAATTTCATTTTGAGAAACCAGTAATTGCTATCGATGCCGGGGGGACAAATTTTCGAGCAGCTGTTATGCATTTTAATAAAGATGGCGAGTTGGTTACGGATCATTTACAAAATAGGAAAATGCCAGGGCTTACCGAAGAAGTTTCCAGAGACGAATTTTTTCAGCAAATGGCTTCTTGTTTGCATGATTATGCCGAGCTGTCTGATCATATTGGATTTTGCTTTTCATATGCTGCAGAGGTATTACCTAATAAAGATGGACGGATACTTCATATTAGTAAAGAAATAAAAGCAAAAGATGCAGAAGGAGCTTTAATTGGCGAGAATCTTTTAAAGGCGATGGGCACTCCTGAAAAAAAGATTATCATTTTGAATGATACTGTCTCAACCTTATTGGCTGGAAAATCTGCTTCTGCGCATAAGACTTATGATTCGTTTATTGGTTTTATTTTGGGGACTGGCACGAATGTTTCATACATTGAGCAAAATAGTAACATCATCAAAACGAAAGGGCTTGATCCAGAAAAAAGTCAGATTATTAATATTGAATCATGTGATTTCAATCTGGCAGCTCGATCAGCGATCGATATTGCCTTTGACAATGAAACAAGTGATCCGGGAATGGATACTTTTGAAAAGATGTTTTCTGGAGCATACTTTGGTGGATTGTGCTTACAGACATTAAAAGTTGCTGCAGATGAAGGTGTATTTAGTGAAAAGACGAGTGCATTAATTAAGCAAGTTGATCAATTAAGTTCGGAAGATGCCAATAGCTTTACTTTTGGAATTGCTGAGCCTGATAATCCGCTGAAAGAAGCCGCATCAACAGAAGAGGATGCAGAAACCATTTGCTATCTGATTGATGCACTTATTGAGCGAGCGGCTAAACTGGCTGCAGGTAATTTGGCCGCTGTAGTTTTAAAGACAGGCAAAGGGAGAGAACAAGAAGGGCCAGTCTTAATAACAATAGAAGGTACTACTTATTACAAATTGAAAGGACTTCAAATTCAATTTGAGAGTTATTTAAAAGATTTCTTATCAGGTGATAAACAGCGATATTTTGAAACGATTGAGGTGGAACAATCGAGTTTGGTTGGAGCTGCATTAGCTGCTTTGGTGAATTGATAAAAGAAAATATACCTTCAGTTTTGAGCAAAAAAAAGCAGGCTAATTAGCCTGCTTTTTTGATAGGTATGATTCTAATAGAATTTTGATCTTTTGTCATCAATCTCAACAGAGTTGCGTTGAGCTTCATAAGCCTGATAATTTGCTCTATATCCTAACGATTGAGCAAGTCTGGTCTTTTCAGCATCCAAATTTTCGTCTGTTCCTTCAGTAACTGTTACTACTTCAACAACAAAAACGCCATTGTTTCCTTTAATAGGTGTGCTGATTTTACCTTTTTCAAGACTTGACAAGGTTCCAATAACATTTGGTTCAGCACCAACTCCTGGAATTGAGAATGAATTAAATGAAAGATTGTTTGCAGATTTTACTTCGGTATTCAATGAAGATGCCAGTGCTTCCAAGCTGTCACCCGAAGCTGCTTTCATTTTTGCAACCAAAGCATCTGCTTTTTTCAACTTTTTCACAGCAAGCTCAACACGTGGTTTTACATCTTCGAATGAAGCTGTTCCTTCATCTGTGATTCCTGCTAAAGCAGCAATGATAAAGCTATCACCCAATTCAAAGATTGGAGAACCTTCATTGTTTGCTAAAATATCTTCTTCATCAGCCTGATATGCTGATCTGATTAAACTTCTTGAAGATTCTAATCCAGCGATCTCACGTTGGTTTTCATTTACTGTCGCAATTTTTTTATTTAATTTTTGTTCAGCAATTGAATTTGTGAATGCTTCGTAATCTTGGTTTTCACCAACAAACTTACTTGCCAGCGCATATACATTCTGGTAGGTTTGTGTGCTTGGTTCAACAGTTCTTGACAAAGTAGCTAAACGAACTTGTTTAACTTCTTTCCCTTTTTGGGTAGGTTGTACAAGGTGAACTCCAAATTGTGTTGTTACCGGATAAACCTCTTTTACTTTTCCGTTAAAGGCTGCTTCTTCGAATGGTTTAACCATTTGTCCACGTTTAAACCATCCTAAATCTCCACCTTTGCGAGCTGATCCTGGATCCTCAGAATATGTTTCTGCAAGTGTGGCAAAGTTTGCGCCTTTTTCAATTAATCCTTTAAGACTATCAGCTAAAGCGATTGCTTCATCATAGCTGCCAACAGTTTCTGGCTTAATCAGAATGTGACGAGCCTGAACAGAATCAGGTAAATCTTTAAAATCATCAATTTTAACTAATTTATAAGAATTTCCTTCTTTGTAAGGACCATAAACACTGCCTACTTCACTATTGAAAGCAAATTCAGCAAGGTCTGCACTCAAATCTTCTTTCTTTTGATATACATTTTCAAAACGAATATCTGAGTTTACATTTACGTATTGCTCATTATCTTGAATTGATTCAAATTCTGATTTTGAATCTTCGACCCACTTCAAAGTGTTTGCATCATCTTCGTCTGAAGCAACAACATCAAAAGAGATATATTCGATAGTTCTGGATGCTTCTTGTTTATAGTCTTCCAGATGGTCGTTGTAGTAACTTTTCAATTCCTTTTCTGAAACAGTGATAGCACTATCCGAGATATTGCTGAAAGGAAGAGTGACAAATTGCACATTTGCCTGATGATTTTTTGCGGCAAGGCTATTTTCAGCTTCCATATTTGTAACATATAATCCCTGACGGATCATGTTCGTATATTTTGCCTGAATGCGCTCTTCCTTGATTTGACTTTCAATATATAGCCAATATGCTTTTTGCTGACTTGTAGCATTGCCTTCCAATGATTTTAGAAACTGGAGGACAGCTGTTTTGTCAACCTGACCTGTCGTTTGATTGCGAAACAATTGCTGAATAATTGGATGAAGGTTATTTCCTTGCACCATATCGAATAGTTCGTCAGAAGTTACTGTAATTCCAAGGTCTTCATAAACGTCACCCATAACGATATCGCGAACCACTTTTTGCCAGGCTTGTTCCCGAACTTGTGTCCATGCATTATCATCTAATTGATTGTTGCCGGTATTCATCTTATAGATATCGGCTAATTCTTCAATTTGCTTCTGAAAATCTGGATATTGCACAGACTCACCATCGATTTCAGCAACTTCTAATTGTTGCGGCCTCATTAGGGAACTTCCTGATCGCAATAAATCTCCCAAAATAAAAGCAAATAATGCTAGGCCAATAATAATCGCTACTAATAAACCAGCACGATTTCGTATTTTCTGTAATGTAGCCATTGACTGTTAGTTATAGATATTATGATTTCACTTAATTTTTTCGCGCTACGAAGATAATAATTTTAGATATTAATCCTTAAAAATCAGTTTTTATTTTGGGTGTTCTCCAATATCTTAAGGTTTACCAATTCTATTCGGGTACTGGTAGCTTTTAATATCTTAAATTGATAATTATGGATGTCGATGATCGTATTTATTTTAGGGATGCTTTCGTGATTGAACAGGATGAATCCTGCCAGAGTCTCGAAGTTTTCTTCAACAGGGAATCCCAAGTTGTACTTTTCATTCAAGAAATCAAGTTCGAATCGTGCCGAAAAAACAAATTCAGTTTCAGATATTTGACGATCAACAAGGTCGACAGTGTCATGTTCATCTTCAATTTCGCCAAATATTTCTTCCAAAATATCTTCACTGGTAACCATTCCTGAAGTTCCGCCAAACTCGTCAACAACAATAGCGATGCTTCTGTGCTGTTGAATAAACATTCCTAAAAGTTTACTGGCAGGCATTGTTTCGGGTACAATTAAAACTTTTTTCAGGGTTTGCCTGATTGATCCTGGATGAGTAAATAAAACAGATTGATGGATGTATCCGATAATGTTGTCGATATTTTCCTGGAAGAATAATATGCGTGAGTAACCGGTTTCGATAAATTTCTGGTTTAATTCATCTATCGTAACAGCATCGATATCCATGGCGACCATTTCGGTTCGCGGAATCATAATTTCACGCAGTTTTACTTTGGAAAAATCTAGTGCGTTACGGAAAAGCTTTATTTCATTTTCAATATCATGCAATTCTCTATTTTCGTTTTCATCTTGCTCATTCACAAAGTGATCGAGATCAATTCGGCTAAATGCAATTTTATCCTGAGCATTGGTAATTGTATCGCCAAAAATTCCATTGATTAGCAGTCTCGAAACAGCCATTGTGAATTTGGTGATGGGGTAGAATATGAAGTAAAAAAATGCAATTGGAATTGCAAACACTTTTAAGAATGCATTTGGTTTAATACGAAAAAGTGTTTTTGGAAGGAACTCTGCTGATACTAAAATTATTAACGTTGAACTAACGGTTTGAAGAAATAATACCAGACTGGCAGACGAAAATACCTGGTAAAAAAAGGGTTCGAGTAATTTGGCAAAAGCTATACCATAAATTACCAGTGCAATATTATTTCCAACCAACATGGTTGCAATATACTGTCCTGGATTTTTTGTGAAAATAGAAAGAATTCGTGAGTAAGCAGAGTCTTGTTGTTTGTCAAGTTCCAGCCGCAGTTTATTGGACGACACAAACGCAATTTCCATACCCGAGAAAAAAGCGGAAAATAAAATAGTAACCAGAATAATTATGATTAGAATTTCCATGTGTTATTCTTCAACATCGATGTAAAGTGTTCCTTTCGGATCTTTAATTTTCCAATTGGCGAGGTTTTGATCAGACTCAAATCCTACACCTGTTATTATTTGGTCTTTACGGATGATTTTAACAAATTGTTCGGAGTATATCTTTCCTTTTTCTTCTTCCCACGTTAACTGTTCTGTCTTTAACGTGTCATTTTCGGCATTAACAGCTATCACATTATTTTTGGCTTCCCATCGTTGCTCCTTATCATATAGGCGGGCATAGTCTGCAGATATATTGGATACAATCTGCATTTTTTCATCAAATTTTTCAATATAAACGCCTTTGGGGAATTCAGTAAAAGGATCTTTCTCTTCTTCGAATCGAATGAGTTCTGGTGTTTTTAACTTGTAACGAATAACGGTTGAGTCTGAGTAAAGCATCTCAAAGTCGAAAGCGGTTACGGCGGGCCTTTTTTCGTCCGTTGCGTAAGCCTTTATTGTTTCAATGTCATTGCTGCAAGAAAAGAAAAGCACTGCAATTCCCATAATGAGAATTGCAATGCTTGAACTTAAATATCTTTTTTGAGAAGTGTTACTTCTTTGCACGTGCTTTAGTTGTTTCATTGATCCAACTACCAATTTTTATAGTTTCTCCGTCTTGTTGTCCCTGGAAGAACATAGTTTCTTTGTCTGGGAAATAAACAGAATAAGTGCTTATCTTTTTGTTTGCTGTTGCAAATACATCCGGATCAACACGCTTCGATTTTTGGTAATAATCTACGGCCAACCAATACATCATTGTATGTTCGTAATCGCTTTCTCCATAATGTTTAGCATATTGAGCATAGATGTCACCAAGTAGAATATAGGCACGTCCGGAATTTGGATTATTTTCAATCGCTTTACGCGCATAGTTTCTTGCAGTCTGGAAATCCGTTTCTTTTGCAAAAATAAATAATCCTAATTCGTAATAGTATTTGGCAAGCAACTCTTTATCCGTTTCAGATGAGATTGCATTTTTATAGTATTCTTTTGCTCTGTCAAATTCATCTCTTTTTACAAATAGACGAGCCATGTTGAAAGCAGCTTCAGCAGATGGTTCCAAATCATATAATTTTTCTGAAGCTTTTGCAAATAATTCACTTTCAGTACAGTCTTGTCTGTCCAAAATACGAAGCATCTTTTTCAATAGATCGATATCTTTTGAAATCTCTTCGAATTGAGGTTCATATAAACTAATAAGGGCTTCACAGTCAGCAGCACCACTGGTTTGGAATGCTTTGTCTACCCATTCTTTTGCAGTGTTGAATTTATCGCTGTCTGATTCTTCCTGCAAGTATTTATTGAGAATATTGGAAGCCGTTTGATAGTTTTCTGCTACTTTCTCTTTTGGCAATTCACCCATGATGAAAAGCCTTTTTGTTGCTTGCATAAATACAACTAATACAGCTGCTTCAGATTCATTCTTTTCAAGTTTAATTGCCTCGTCAAGATATTCGTATCCTTGCTTATAGATTGACTTCAATTGGTCATCATCCAAATTTTCATTACCTAATTTATATTTTAGATAATCAGTACCCATGCGACCAAGAACAAAACCTCTCTGATCAAAGTATTTAGTACGACGCTCATAAACTGACATTAGTGAGTCGATATAAGTATCTTTTTTACTCCAATCAGTAGCTTTATTAATCATGTCTTCGTACATGTTTAATCCATGGATGTAAATATTAATTGTAGATTTTGGATATTTATAGTAAACCTTTGACCATGGCTCCATTGCTGACTTGTAATCTTTTTGCTTGTAAAATTGATCGTACATCGTCAGGTTATTCATGAAGTTAGTTACTTTCGCCTTGATCAGTTGGTCACTAGTTCTTAAGTCAACACCAGTTCCTGAACTTTCTGCTTTAGCTGTAGGAAGTTTGCCATCAAAACTAAAATCGATTTGATTGCTGCTATTTCCTTCTATATCCAACTTGCGAGAATCGTCAATGAAAGTAAATTTAAGATACTTACTTTTTGCGTCAGCTTCAATTTCGTATTTGCCATCAAAACTTGTCATAAAGGTGGCGCTTGACTTATGAGCTTCAACGGTTACGCCAGCAGCTGGTTTCCCTTCGCGGTAAACCGTCCCTTTGATAACGCGTTGTGCAACAGCCGAGATGCTCATCACCACAACAAGTGTGAATGTTAATAGGTTTGTTTTTGAGAATAAAGGTTTCATGATCGAGAGTATTTTAATTACAATATATTTAAATTAATCGAACTTCCGTTGGAAGAACCATCTGTCATGGAGGTTCAAATATAAACTTACTTTAGTATAGTTTTCACGTACTAAGCTATTTACCGTTGTTCCTCTACGTCCAGCTTCAACTGCTAAGTTAATTGTTGAACGTGATCGATTTACTGGTAACCCAACACCAAAACTTATGCCAAACTCATTAATTTGTTTGTCGCCAATCTTTAAATATGACTTTTCGTAGTGTAGTCCAGCGCGATACTTAACACGCTTAAAGAAACTTCGTATAGAAGCAGCTTCTGGTATATATTCTCCTCCGATTGAAAAACGGCTTAAGTTTTCTGCACTTACAGCATCAGTACCTGTCGTGTTATCTGGGTTTAAATAATCATTTATAGAATTTCCATAAAATTTGGCTTCACCCCATTTTGAGAAATAATAATCAACGTTTAATTCGTACTTGTCTGTTTTAGCTAAAGATGCACCAAACGCAATTGAAGTTGGTAATTGAATAGTGCTTTTTTCTTCGTCTGCGAACGATAACGTATCTATTAATACTTCAGTAGATGAAATCGCCAGATAATTTCTTCGAATAAGATTTCTAAAAGCAGTAAACTCGGGTTTACTTTCAAGAGTACCCCCCAAGGTTAAATATTTGTCGTTTTTTAAAGGAATGTCATATTGAACACCCAAATTGTAAGCAAAGTCACGAAGACGGCTGCTTTCAACTTTGCTGTAGTTGTATATATCAGCTCTATCAAATATCACTTCATCTGCCTGGTTTAAGGTTCCAAACAAATAATAAAGGTTGAAACCTAAAGAAAGTGATTCAGTTACGTCAACACCAACACCAAAAAACGCTTTTGATAGAGTTCCGTCACCAATGAAGCTATGGCGTGCATTTCCATATTCATCAGTTTCATTTTGAAACGTAATTTCATAACCTTTGTCAGCAAATGGAGTAACTCCCATTGCCATTCCCAACCAATGTGTTACCGGCCAGTTTAATGCAAAATATCGAAAGTTGACATCATTTGTCGTATACTGCGATGTTGCAGATTTATAGTCAGAAAAACGTCCATCGACCCCAAATTCAAAAACGAAAGACATACTGTCGATCGATGCGTACGATGCCGGGTTGCTGATGTTAATCTGCAAATTATGCCGACTACCTATTGATGCACCACCCATTGCTGCAAAACGTCCGTAGGAGTATGGATGAAGATCACCTAACCCGAAGCGGGAATAGGGTGAAGAAGTATTGTTGTTTTGAGCAATTGTTGTCCATGTGCAAAGTAGCAACAAGCTTGAAAGTAAAATTCCGCTAAGTCTCTTTAACATTGTATTCCAGTATTCTGTTTAGACCAATGAGGGTCAAATTTAAGTGTACAAAGATGGAATTTTTTAATTTCTTATCAAAGAATTTAGCATCCCCCCCAGTGATAATGATTTGTAATTTTTGATAAAGATTGTTAAAGTAGTTGATGTATTGCTCCACTTCAAACAGAATTCCCAACTGAACTCCAGCCCTGATGGCAGACTCGGTAGTGGTTCCAATTTGCTGAAAATCATCCTCTATGGAGATCAGTGGGAGTTTCCCCGTGAACTGACTTAATGCTCTGAATCGGGTTGTTAGGCCCGGTGAAATATTCCCTCCTAAATACTCATTTTTTGCATTTATTATTTCATATGTAATTGCAGTACCTGCATCTACCACTAAAATATTTGTATTGGGAAATAAAGTTGTAGCACCGACTGCTGCTGCAATTCTGTCTTTCCCTAAAGTTTCCGGAGATTTATATTTATTGATGATAGGTATTTGCGTTTTGGAGTCCAATTCAATGAAACAGTCAAATGTTTGTTCGAGGTAATCTTTAATTTCAGCAGGATAATCCCTTACAGATGAAAGTATCACATTGTTAAGTTCATCGTACTTTTGAGTAAACTGACTTAAAATATCAATACTTATGTCTTCAAAAATTTCATTGAAAATAATTTCACTATTCCTAAAAATAGCAACTTTAACACGCGTATTACCTATGTCAATGATTAGGTTCATGCTTCTAAACGCTGGCTGATGTCCATTGCCTGAACTGAATGAGTTAGTGCGCCAATTGAAATGTAATCAACTCCAGTTGCGGCAACTTCTTTTAATCGCTCCAATGTCATGTTTCCGGAAGCCTCAACTTTAGCTTTTCCATTAATAATCTCAACAGCTTGAGTCATGGTCGCATTATCCATATTATCTAACATGATAATATCTGCACCCGCTCCCAGTGCTTCTTTTACTTGGGCAATGGTCGTCGTTTCGACTTCAATTTTAATATCCGCAGGGATTTTTGCTTTAATTTGATCAACTGCAGCCGTAATTCCACCAGCAACTTCAATGTGGTTATCTTTAATCATAACCATATCAAATAATCCAATGCGGTGATTGGTAGCACCTCCCGTCTTTACGGAATATTTATCAAGCATTCTAAATCCTGGAAGCGTTTTTCGTGTGTCAAGAATAACTGTTTTGTAATCTTTAACAGCATCGGCATAAATTGCAGACATGGAGGCAATTCCACTCATCCGCTGAAAGAAGTTTAATGCAGTTCGCTCACCTGTTAAAAGTGCACGGTATGATGCTTCAAAACGAACAATAATATCACCAGATTTTACTTTGTCTCCATCTTTCACTTTTGTGTCCCATATTAATGTCTGATCAAGCTTGCGGAATACGATTTCAGCAACTTCCAATCCTGCAATCACACCATCTGCTTTGGCAACCATGTATGCATTTTTCCTGGTTTCAGCAGGAATTAAATTGTCTGTTGTAATATCCCCTGTAGCTACATCTTCTTCTAAAGCAAGATCGATAAGCAAGTTTGCAGCTTTTAATTCTTTTTCGTTCATCATTTTTTTACAGGAATAAATTCGGGTTCTTTATTTTTTTCTTGAATAATATGCAATCTGAAATCCGGATTCTCGTGCTGGAAATCCTCTCTGATGTGACCTCCTCTACTTTCTTCTCTTAGTAATGCAGAGTAGGTAATTAATTGGCAAATCTCTGTAATTTGAAGTGCTTTCTGAATGTTGTAGTCCTCTGGCTTTTCCGGGATTTGTTTTCTAATTTCTTCTAAATGGTCAAGCGTTTTTTTCAATGTTTGTCCATCTCTTACAATTCCAACATTCGCTGACATCAAATCGGCAATGTCGTTTTTAATTGTTAGGAAGAAATCTTCATGTTCTTTGAGATTTGTCATGTAATCCTGAGCATGAATCTCTGTGTCGGGTATTGGGTGTTGAGATGCTCGTTCGCTTGCTCTTTTTCCAAATACCAGGCATTCCAGTAATGAATTACTGGCGAGTCGGTTCGCTCCCATGACTCCGGTTGAAGCTACTTCGCCACACGCAAATAGCCCGGGGATATTTGTTTCACCGTGAAGATCTGTTTTTATTCCGCCAACCATGTAGTGAGCTGCTGGCGCTATTGGCAGTAGATCAGTTGTCATGTCATATCCGCATTCTTTCAGCTTATGGTAGATGTTCGAGAAACGGCTTTTGATTTTGTCCGCATCCAAATGTTTAAGAGATAAAAATACATTCGGGATTTGTTGTCTTTGCATTTGTTTGAAAATTGAAAAAGCAACAATATCTCTCGGGGCCAATTCCGCGAGCGGATGAACTTCTTTCATGAATCGTTCATTCTTGTCATTCAATAACCAAGCTCCCTCTCCACGGACAGCTTCACTGATCAAAAAAGCATCTTTGTTTTCAATGGAGAGCGCTGAGGGGTGAAATTGTATAAATTCCATATCAGCCAAACAAGCACCAGCTTCAAAAGCCAATGCAATGCCGTCTCCGGTTGCAGTATGCGGATTGGTTGACCTGCTAAATATTCTGGATAATCCTCCGGTTGCAAGAATGCTAGCCTTTGCTTTAAACGTTAGATTTTCTCCAGTCGTAAAATCGATAGCTTGTGCGCCTACACATTTCCCGTCTTGTACAATCAACTTGGTTACTGCGGTATATTCGAATGAAGAAACTGTGGGTTGTTCGGTAGCCTTTTGAAGCATAAAACATGTGAGTTCTTTGCCTGTTGCATCTCCTCCCGCATGTAAAATTCTTCGTTTGCTGTGTCCTCCCTCAAGACCTAAAACATATTTGCCGTCTACCTGATCAAACTTCATGCCCATTTCGATGAGTTCCATAATGCGGTCACGCCCCTCATTCACTAAAATTTCAACAGCTTCTTTTTCACAGAGTCCTCTGCCTGCAACAACTGTATCGTGGTAATGTAATTCAGGTGAATCATCCTCCATAATGGCACCCGCAATTCCGCCTTGTGCATAATATGAATTGCTCGTGTCGAGTTGTGATTTGGTAATGATGGCTACCGTTCCGTGTTTCGATGCATGAAAAGCAGCCGATAATCCAGCAAGACCACTTCCTATTATGATCGTGTCAAAATTTAAAACTTGCATTGAGTTTGATAGTTCGCGTCAATAGAAAGGCAAAGGTATATAAACTGTTTTTATGATTGCTTAAATAACTAGTCTTTTTACTATTGGATGCTTGATTTAACCTATTGGAAAGATTTTTGCATTGTGTTTAGAATTATTTACACTTTATATGGGGTGTTCTGATGAATATATTCAGAAATTGCCAGATGAATTATTTAGTTTTATTCTGGCTATAACTCGCTGGAATATTGTAGTGTATACAATTAGATTGATTTTTTAGTTAATTATTTCGCATAATTATTGTAATTACTTTAAACTATTGAGGTCTTTTTGTATCAAAATGTGAATATTAAATGAAGTGTTCACAATGAACACTTTCCTTCGAATAGGCTGGTTTATATATTTTGTAAATTAGCAGTTGGAAAATAAAAACATTAACAAATATATCATTCAATCACATGAACTGGAGAAAAACAACATTTGTAACTGTTGCCCTGATTACATTATTAGGAGGTTCAGCTGCATTATCAGAGCTCTTTATTTCATTGAAGCCTGAGCCCCCAAGAAGACCTGATGAAGATTTAAAACGTTTCGTAAAAACTGAAGTAGTTGACTATGGTGAACTGGAATCACCGGTTTTTGCTCGTGGAAGAGTTGTTTCGGGAAATGAAGTAACATTGGTTTCTGAAGCCGCAGGTAAAATAGAACAGGGGCAAGTAAGTTTAAAAAAAGGAACCTCCTTTAAAAAAGGGCAGTTATTAGCCGTTATTTATAAAGATGAAGTGGAGTTGGCTCTGAAAGCCAGGAAAAGTACGTTCTTAAATTCGTTAACCAATATATTGCCGGATATGAAGATCGATTTTCCGGATAGTTATGATGTCTTTCTTAATTTCTTTAATGAGATTGGTTTAAATGAAAGTCTTCCCGAATTGCCTGCTACTGAGAATGAAAAACTGAAGATATTTTTAGCGAGTAGAAATATTTTGAGTGATTATTATGGAATCAAACAAGACGAAAAGAAATTAGCGAGACATTCATTGTACGCACCATTTGAAGGAACTTTTACCCAAGTAAACTCTGAAGTTGGAGCATATGTAAACTCGGGGAGTCAAATTGCGAAAATGATTAGCACTGGAAAGCTGGAAGTTGAGGTTCCGGTTGAAAATTCGTTTAGTAAATGGATTCGGATTGGAGATCCGGTGGATCTTTATTCACCAGAAGGTCAAGTTGAGATGAAAGGTCGGGTTGCCAGAAAAGCTGATTTTGTGGATATGAATACGCAGTCGAGAAGTATTTTTGTGCAGGTTGTTAATACAGGAGGAAAGGAACTTCTTTCAGGAGAATATAAGCAGGTAGAATTTCCAGGTCATCTTATTTCTGACGTGATGGAAATGCCAAGAGGTGCTGTATTTAATTCAAATGAGGTATTCACAGTTGTTGATGGAAAACTTAAGAAAGAAGAGATTGATATTGTAAAGGTAAATGAAACAACTATAATATTTAATGGAATATCTGAGGGAGTGCATTTAGTTGTTGAGCCGCTAATAAATGTAAAAGAAAATAGTCCAGTTAGTATTTTTAGTGCTGAAGAGGGGAATCAATCCCCCGGTAATAAACAAAAACAGGTGAAAACACAATTGGGGAGGTAAATAAATGAAGAATGTAGTTAAATTATTCGTTCGCTTCCCGTTTTACGCTAATCTGATAATTGTTTTCCTCATAATAGTTGGTGGGATTAGTCTGTATTCGATGAAGAAATCTTTTTTCCCGGAAAGGGAATCAAGGTATCTGTCGGTTCGGGTATTTTATCCGGGAGCATCACCGGTTGAAATGGAAGAAGGAATTACATCGCGAATAGAAGAAGCAATACGAGGGATTCCCGGAATTTATGAGATTAATTCAACATCATCAGAAAATAGTACTTCAGTTCAGATTGAGATTGACCCAGGACAGGATGTTGATGAAGCTCTAATTGAAGTGAAAAATGCAGTTGACGGTATTTCTTCATTTCCATCTGCTGCTGAAAGACCCATTGTTGCTAAATCAAGAACCCGCTCACCAGCGATGAGATTGGTTATTACCGGGAACATGGATTTGTTAACCTTGAAAGCTTATGCACAACAGGTGGAAGAAGATTTCTTGTCATCTGGTGTTATGAGCCAAGTTTCGATTTCTGGTTTTCCATCCTTGGAGATTTCAGTAGAAGCAAAAGAAGAAAACTTGCTTCGTTATGGTGTTAGCTTCAATGAACTTCAGGATGCAATCTCCCAAAATAACAGAGATGTGTCCGGTGGACAAATTCGTTCTGATGTTGAAGAGCTATTGATTCGTCTTCGCTCCAGAAGCGCCGATCCCAACAAAATAGGAGATATTATTTTGAGGGCGAATACAGATGGTAGTGTGATTAGAATCAGGGATGTGGCAGAGGTGAAGAAGAAATTTGCAGACACTTCCGACAAGGCAATAGAAAAGGGAAAACCACTTGTTAATATACGGGTAGAAAAGTTAATTTCGGAAGATCTCTCAAAAATTGATAGTTACATAAAAGATTATGTGGAGCAATTCAATTTAAAGCATCCGGGAGTGGAACTTTACATTACCCGCTCATATTTGGAGATTCTGGGAAGTCGATTGGACTTGCTTTTGACTAACGGTAGTCAGGGGCTAATACTCGTTTTGTTTACTCTCGGACTGATGTTAAGTATCCGACTTTCATTTTGGGTTGCCTGGGGTATTCCTGCGTCATTTTTAGGGATGTTCATTATTGCAAATATGGCCGGTATAACTATTAACATGATGTCTCTTTTTGGGATGATATTGGTTATCGGTATTTTGGTAGATGATGGAATTGTTATCGGTGAAAATATATTTCAGCATTTCGAAATGGGCAAAAGTCCAATGCGGGCTGCAATTGATGGAACTGTTGAAGTGATACCTGCAGTGGTTACTTCTGTTACTACTACAATATTGGCTTTTTCTCCACTGTTTTTTATTAGTGGACGCATGGAAATGATGTATGAAATGGCATTCATTGTCTGTGTAAGTCTTGCTGTCTCATTGTTCGAGGCATTCTTGGTGCTCCCCGCTCACCTTGGGAATGAAAGGGTGTTAAATGTAAAGACCATTCAACCAAAGAAAAAGGGACTTCGAAAATACACAGAACGATTCTTTACCTGGTTGAGAGATTATGCCTATGACCGTGTGTTGAAACTTGTTATTGAATGGAGGTACATTGTTATTGCTGTTCCTGCAGCTATGATGGTAATTACTTTAGGCTTGATAGGTGGGCAGTTTATTAAAACCACATTTTTTCCACGAATGGAGTTTGATTCATTCAATATAAACATTGCATTTACTCCGGGCTCAGGTGAAAAGCAGACAATGGAATATCTGCAAAAGTTTGATTCAATTGTATGGGTGGTTAATGAAGAATTAAAAGAAGACTATAACGATACTGTTGATATTATTGAAAATAGTATCATCGAATTAGGAAATGGATTTGACCGGCAGGAGAGTGGAGCGCACACGGGCAATGTAGATGTTTCTCCACGTAATTCGGAAGAAACAGGAATAAGCTCCTACGAGATAATGCAGCGTATCCGCGAGAAAGTCGGACCATTACCGGAAGCCAAAAAATTCACGATTGGTGCAAGAGGTCGGTTTGGAGAACCAGTATCTATCGGATTACTTTCCAGTAATATTGAAGAGTTAGAAGCAGCGCGGGATTTTGTGATGGATAAATTGCACGAATTACCACAGCTGAAAGATGTTGTGGATAATAATGCACTGGGAAAACAAGAAATCAGACTTAATCTGAAGCCAAAAGCTTATATGCTTGGTCTTACTGAAGCTTCTATTGCCAATCAGGTACGACAAGGATTTTATGGTGGACAAGCTCAGCGTTTGCAGGAAGGACGTGACGAACTTCGCGTATGGGTCCGTTATCCCAAGGAAGATCGTCAGCATATTGGTCAGATGGAGCGAATGAAAATAAAAACGACACAGGGCGAGTATCCGCTTCTTGAGTTAGTTGACTACGAAATGAGACGAGGACCGGTAAGTATCAAACGGTTTAATGGAAAACGTGAGATTAGGGTGAATGCCGAGCTGGTTGATCCGGATGCTTCTGTGACCGAAATTCTTGATCAGGTTCGTGATGAAGTGATTCCTGAATTGAATGTTTTATATCCTGGAGTGCGAGTTGAATATCAAGGGCAACAAAAAGAAAGCCAGCGAAATATGGCAGATTTATACTTGTTGTTTCCATTAGCTTTTCTAGCAATTATATTTGTGTTGATGATTCAATTCAAATCATTTGAACAACCGCTTCTTATCTTAATCATGATTCCGATTTCAATTCTAGGTGCAGTATGGGGACATGGAATACACGGAAAGCCACTTTCAATTTTAAGTTTGTGGGGGATTGTTGCATTAACCGGGGTTATTGTAAATGATGCGGTCGTATTTCTTGCTAAGTTTAATTTATTAATCGAAGAGGGCTGGAAGGTAAAAGAAGCAATCATTGAATCAGGTAAGAAAAGGTTACGGCCTATTATTCTAACCACTCTCACAACTTCATTTGGTCTGTTTCCATTGGTTCTTGAGAAAAGCTTTCAAGCCCAATTTTTAATTCCGATGGCAATCTCATTAGTATATGGAGTTGCCTTTGGTACAACATTTATCTTGTTGTTTTTCCCAGCTCTTATTATGGTGTTAAATGATATTAGAAGAGGGGTGCGAAAGTTATGGAATGGTAGGGATTATGAACCAGAGGAAGTCGAGATTGCTTATTTGCATAGTTTAAGAAAAGTTGACAACGAGTATAAAAAAGGACATGATGAAAAGCAAGATAGTAATGAATAAGTTATCATCAGTTTCTGGAAAATATAATATGATGCGTAAGATAAGTTTGCTTTTGAGCCTTGTTTTGTTTGTTAGCATATCATTTGCACAGCAGGCATTAAGCTTGCAAGATGCGATTGTTAAATCACTGGAAAACAACTATGATATTACCTTGGTAAAACAAAGTCAGCAAATAGCCGAAATCAGGAATAATTGGGGAGCAGCAGGAAGGTATCCATATATTGGGCTGTCAGCGGGCGCTAACAACACTTATAATTTTAATGATACTGAGAATTATTTGCAGAATAGGTTTACAGCAGGAGTAAATATAAATTGGACCTTGTTTGATGGATTTTCTGTTAAAATAAACAAGCAACGGTTTGAAGAGCTTGAACAATTGTCAATGCAAAATACAGCTATCATTGTAGAAGGGACGATTCAGTCGGTTATTTTGGCTTATTATTCAGCACTGTTAGAGAAAGAAAAAATCAATGTTGTAAAGGAATTAATGGATCTTTCTGAAGATCGTTTTACGCAGATCGAACAGCGAAAAGAGTTTGGAAGTGCTGTTACTTTTGACGTGTTGCAGGCCAAAAATGCTTATTTGAGTGACAAAACCAATTTCCTGTTACAAGAGGTTGCCTATAAAAATTCACTTCGTGATTTGAATTACTTGATGGCTGTTGATGATAACCAGAAATTTGATTTGATTAGTGACTTCGAAGCCCTGCCAGTTGAATATTCAATAGCTGATTTACATGAACAATTATTGGGCAATAATAAAGTATTGAAGAATCAATATATCAATCAGAATTTATTGGAGAATGCTGTTGTTGCAGCAAAAAGCTCTTATTACCCAAGTCTTGATCTATCAGCAGGAGGAGGTGTGACTCGAACTGGAAACGATTTTGAAGTTAGAGGATCAAGTTGGGAGAATGCTGCAAATATGTACGGAAATCTAACACTTAGTTATAATTTATTTAGCGGTGGAAATAGAAAACGTGCTTTACAAATAGCTGAGATCGAACAACAAGGTGGAGAGGTGGAGATTAGTCAAATGCAACATGACCTTACCAATAAGTTAGATAATTTGTACGAGTTGTACTTGGTTCGAGAAGAGTTGTTGTCGGTTGCTAAAGAAAATCTGGATGCAGCGAAATTGAATTTGCAAATAGCGAAAGATAAATATGATGCAGGTGCCATCAATTCATTCAATTATCGTGATGTGCAGTTAATATTTTTAAATGCGGCACAACAAGAATTACAGGCAATCTATAATTTTATCGATACTCATACTTCCTTGCTAAGAATGACAGGAACAATTATTCAACAATACGAATAATTAGGACATTTAAAATATTTGACAGACCCGCTTTTGCGGGTTTTGTTTTTTATAACGATTGAATTTCGTTCCAAATGGATTCGTCAACAGGAACTCCCAGCTTTAAGTTTTCTTCTCTGATCTGAGCTGCACGTTCTCCGGGATAACGGAGCTCTGTGGTGGAATCTTCCTTTTCGGCTTGTTTAAAATCTTCAATTATTTGAGTTAGATGATTTTCAATTGATGGGAAGTTGCTTAGCTTTTTCAAATTGAAAACAATGAAAACCTGTGAAATACCGTAGTCATCTTTATTTTGGGAAGTTACTTCAGATATTGAAAGTCCTGCTGAAAGAATGGCCCCTAACATATCCAGCAAGAGCGATAATCCAGCGCCTTTCCAATATCCTGTCGGAATGACTCGTCCAGTTTTTAATATTTCCTTGGGATCTGTGGTTAACTTTCCTTTTTCGTCAAATCCTCCAGGAATTGGGAGATGCTTATTGGTAAGACTAAGATTTTCCATCTTGCCATAAGAAAATTGACTTAAAGCCATGTCGAGAACAATTGCCTCCTTTTTATATGGGATCGCGATTACCAGCGGATTATTTCCGAGTTTATTTTGAGTAGCACCCCAGGCTGGCATATTAGCGATCGTGTTTGTCCAGCCAATAAATGCATAGCCTTTACGCGCTGCTTGCCAGCCGTAAGTTCCTCCCCGCATCCAATGATTTGTATTTCTGGCAGCCACACATCCTAGCCCATATTCATCGGCTATTTCAATTGCGCGGTTTGTGAAAAAATTTGCATTTAAGGGGCCGGGTGCCAGGTTTCCATTCCATTGTTCAATTGCAGCAACTCCTGAATATTTTTCTGGCTCAGCATCGACATTAATATAACCTTTTTTTATGAAGCGAATAAATCGAGGAAAGCGATTAATGCCGTGCGAATAGATTCCCTCTAAGCTGTTCGTTGCAAAAATTTCAGCGCAAATGGCAGCCTTCGATTTCTCGAAACCGTATTTCAGCAGAATCTGCTCAAGTATTATTTTTAATTCGGTATAGGAAACGCGCATTTCGTTTTTTTTATGGAAAGTAAGTTAGTGAAAACAAAAAAGGGCTGCAACAGCAACCCTTTCACTTGATATTTTAAGAATTCTAGAGTTCTCTGATTTTAATGTTTTTATACCAAACATCATCACCGTGGTCTTGAACTGCAATGTAACCTTCTTTTGCAACATCAGCCCAGTTTTCGTTCAATTCTGGGAATTTGCTATCAGCGACTAAAGCTTTCCAGTCATCAGTCCACAAATGATATTCAACTACAGTTTCACCATTTTGCTTGTGAACGACAGTTCCTTTGTAGCAAATGATCTCAATGCTGTTCCACTCACCGACAGGTTTTGCATTTTGAGGTTTTGCAGGAATCAAGTCGTATAGTGAGCCCGCTTGACGGTTGCCATCTTTCCCAAGCATGGCATCAGGGTGACGTAAGTTATCAAGAACCTGCATTTCTGGAGCAGTTTTGTAAATAGGCCAATCTTCTACTTCTTGTCCAAGATAGAAAATACCGGAATTTCCACCTTCAGAAATTTTCCAGTCCATTTTTAAGTGGAAATTGGAGAATTTTTTATCGTAAAGGATATCGCCACCATCATTAGCTCCAGCTTCACCTTGACCAGAACCTTTGCAATGAAGTGTTCCATCTTCAACTTCCCATCCTCCAGGGAAATCAGCTTTGTTTACGCCTCTCCATCCTTCCGGAGTTTCACCGTTGAATAGAAGTACCCAACCAGCATCTTTTTCGCTTTGAGTTAATGTGTTGTCAGCTACTACTTCTTCAACTTCTGCAGATTTTTCTTCCGGAGCACTGTCTGCTTTCTTTTGTGAACTAGTACATGCTATGGCGAACATGAATGTTCCGGCAAGTAAAAATGAAAAAAGTCTTCTCATGGTAATTACATTTTAGGTTATAGTATTTATTATTTTTGCAAATAAACGACACGAAATTAATAAAAAACTCAAGCAATTCCAGCCTTTCGCAGGGATACATTTGTTTGAAAATTACTTTCGATTAAGCTTTTTTCTTGTGTTGTAATTTTAAAGGAGCGTGTAAATCAGTTGAATAGCTGCGTGTTTGATGATATTTCCCATTACAAGCGGTATCGTTAATCATTTTTTTACCTTTGTCGGCCGAAAGTTTTTTGAGATATTTTTTCTTTTACTTTCCTCTAAATTGGCTTCATGTCAACATGCTGGTCTTTATTTTGTTATTCTTGATGTTCGCAGTGAATATTCTATTGTTAGGATTAACTAGTATTTTCATCAGGAGTTTACATGTTGGTGAGGAATCGTCGCTCATAAGTGTTAAGGTTCAAACTCTTTTTAAAACTGAATAAAAAACTGATGATTGCGATTTTGTATTTATACTGAACTGGTTGAATAAAAGGAAGTGTTGGAGAATATGAAAAAAGCGAGATAGATTTATTAAATTCGATTAATATTTAGAGGCTATGGCCTTAGCATTTAAAAATAAAAGATATGAGTTCTAGTAAACCAAAACGTATTGGAATTTTAACTGCAGGAGGAGATTGTCCTGGATTAAATGCAGCAATTCGAGGAGTTGGTAAGACTGCTATTGTTGAGTATGGAATGGAGGTTATTGGTTTTACAGCTGGATATGCTGGACTAATTCAGAAAGATTACATGCTTTTAAAAGAATCAGACTTGTCAGGTATTTTGACGCTGGGAGGTACAATTTTAGGGACATCCAGGGAGAAGCCGTATCGGTTTGTAAATGAGGGAGATAGCGACAAGCCGGAGCTTATTAAGCAAAACTATCATGAATTGGAGTTGGATGCTGTTGTTTGTATTGGGGGCAATGGAACCATGAAGACAGCAGACAGGCTTCGCAAGGAAGGTTTAAATGTTGTTGGTATTCCAAAAACAATTGATAACGACGTATGGGGAACTGATATTACTTTTGGTTTTGATTCAGCATTGCAAATAGCAACTGAAGCTATTGACCGATTGCATACAACTGCAAACTCGCATCAACGCGTAATGATCATTGAGGTAATGGGACATCATGCTGGCTGGATCGCATTATATGCCGGAATGGCTGGTGGTGGTGATATCATTCTTTTACCGGAAATACCATATAATATTCGTTCAGTTTGTAAAAAAATTGAAGAGCGATATGAAAGTAAGAAGCCATATTCAATCGTAGTAGTTGCTGAAGGTATTGATCATCCTAAAAAGATGTCAGCTGCAAGTCACTTGGCGGAGGCAATTCAAACCTACACCGAAATTGAAACACGGGAAACGGTATTAGGATATGTTCAACGGGGAGGTAGTCCTAGTCCTATGGATAGAATATTAGCAACCCGTTATGGAGCATTTGCGACTCAGTGTATAGCCGATGGTAATTTTGGTACCATGGTAGCAATGAAAAATAATCAGTTGACAACCGTACCACTGGAAGAAATAAGCGATAAACTGAGCTTGGTTGATAAAGATCATCCATTAATTCTTAAAGCTCGAAGAATGGGAGTCGCTTTTGGTGATGAATATTAGTAATGAGGAATTGAGATAAATTTTACAAACCCTGCCAATTGGTAGGGTTTTTTTCTTTCAAAATGGATGTTTCTATTTTGAAAATATCATTTTTAGGGCGACAATAATAATGAAAACGCCGAATACTTTTTTAAGTATTTTCTCATTTATATTGAACGAAAGAATGGATCCAAGGTAAGCGCCAATGAAAAAAGTTATTGATAAGATGAGGGCAAATTTCCAATTGACATATCCTTCCTTCCAATAATTTATGGTTGCTAACAAAGTAACTGGAGGAAGCATAAATGCTAATGCGGTTCCTTGTGCCTGATGTTGGGCAAAGCCAAATATTAAAACCAATGAAGGAATAACAACAATTGCACCTCCAACTCCGAGTGTTCCACCCAACAACCCAGCAAGTAAACCAACAATAATCAGAATTATTATTTGAGAAACGGACATTCCAATCATACTTAAATTATTAGACTATTTAATTTCAATGGGCGCATTAAAGCGGAACCCAATTCCGTGCAAGTTAATAATTTTTATGTCCGGGTCACTTTTAAGATATTTCCGGAGTCTTGAAATAAACACATCCAGACTTCTTCCAAGATAATAATCATCAGATCCCCATACATTTTTTAATATGTCAGAACGGCTTAAAACAGTATTTGGATTCTCACAAAAATACCGAAGTAGCTCGGCTTCTTTGTATGTAAGTGTTCGTTTATTATCTCCATTTTGAAGAATCAGATTGTCAAAATAAAAGTCGAAATGTCCAATTTTACATTGTTTAATTTCATCTTGTTCATACTCTGGAACAGTTGTACTCCTTTTCAAAAAAACTTTGATTCGCATTAGCAATTCTTCCATGCTGAAAGGCTTGGTAATGTAATCATCACCACCAATCGAAAAACCGCTGATTTTATCCTCAGTCATCGATTTAGCTGTTAAAAACAAGATGGGAATTATTTGATTGATTTCTCTAACTTTCTTTGCTAATGTAAATCCATCCATTTTTGGAAGCATTACATCGAAAAGGCAAAGATCAAAATCACCTTTGTTGAATGCATTAAGACCTTCCTGCCCATCTTCGGTGGAGGTAACATTATATCCTGCTTCTTCAAGGTTGTCCCTGACAATAAAATTTAATGTTTTATCATCCTCGACTAAAAGAATTTTTTTTCCGGTAAAGTCCATAATTATCGGGGAATGGTTATCGTAAAAATACTTCCTTTTGGTGAATTATCCGATACCTGAATTTTCCATCCATGACGTTCAATGATCTTTTTTACATAGTCAAGTCCCAGACCAAATCCTTTTACATTATGAATGTCACCAGTCGGGATTCTATAAAAACGACCATATATTTTTTTGCGGAACTCTTTGGGAATGCCTATTCCATTATCGGAAAAACGAAGTTGAATGTGTCTTTTGTCTTTCAAAATATCAACTTCAATCTCAGGTGAATCGTCGCAATATTTTATAGCATTATCCAAAATATTGAAGATGACATTTGAAAAATGTAATGGGTCTGCTGTAATGTGAATATTTTCATTATCACCAGATAGTTCAATCTGGTATTTATTCCCATTTAAACTGGTCTTAAAGTCAGAAATTGTCTTTGGAACAAATTCAGCCAAATTGATATCTTCTTTTTGCAGCTGGAGCTTTTTCTTCTCGATAGTCGCCATTTGCAGCACCTTCTCCACCTGATCAGAAAGACGCTTTGTTTGCTGGTTGATAATGGTTGAATAATCGTTAAGTCGTTTTGGGTGTTCCGCAATTTTTGGGTCAGATAAAACCTTCGCAGAAAGGTCTATCGATGCAATTGGCGTTTTAAATTCATGGGTTAAGTTGTTGATGAAGTTTTTTTGGACTTCACTTAATTTCCGTTGTTTTAGAATTACTGAAATAGTATATCCAAAAAACAAAATTACAATTACCAGAAACCCATTTATATAGTACCAGGCTTTTACTTGGGTACTATAGTATTTAGACCTTTCTGGGAAGGAGACTCCAAAGTAATAAGTGTACTTTTCGCAAGTTGGAAGATTGCAGTCTTTCACCTTCTTTTTTTGCTTGTAGTGCTGTTCAAAAACGGCTTCTTCAGTATCGCATGCAGAACTCTGTTCTTTCACGATAGGGTTACGAGTAATGGTGTCAAATTCTTCTTTTAAATAGTTGCCATAAACCATCTTTTCGCCTTCGCAGTCGTAAATGGCATATTCAAAATCTACTTTTAAGTTTTGCGTCTTAAATTCTTTAATTAGAAAATGTTCCAGAAGGCTGGGATTTATTACATCATTGACGTTTACAACATAGTAATTATTGGATATTTGCTCAACTGGATTATCAACTTCTACCGTATTTTTGTGTCCATAAACTTTATTGTTATACTCAACAAGGTGGGTTGCAACATTTACAAGCGCTTGTGTGGTTGATTCATGGAATTTCTTTTCGTTCAGGTCAACTGTATTTTTCAAAAAGAAAAATTGGATGAATATTATTCCAAGCACTGAGAGTGTGGCTAACACGATTACAAACCGAATGGTACTTCTTCCCATAATTACTTCCGTTGTCCCTTGATAACCACGAAACTACTCATTTTTTCAGAAATATCTCCCGTTTAACAAATCATTAACAAAAGTTTTGGTTGATTAAGTGTCTGGAGTTTTCGGAATTAATAGATTTGTATGAAAATTATTTTTTTGAGAGATGAATATTATCTTTGAAGATCAATCCATATTTGACAAATTGTCGATCCAAAATTCAATATTATGAAAAAAACCTTAATCTCTTTATTAATCGTATTTGTGGCCTTTACCACTTCAGTAGTGGCGCAATCTACACAGGCTAAAATTGATTTTGAAAAATTGGACCATGATTTTGGCACTTTTGAGGAAGATAAAGGCTTACAATCCTACAATTTTAATTTTGTAAATTCCGGGTCAACACCATTAATATTAAATAATGTTCAGGCTTCTTGTGGATGCACAACTCCTGAATGGACGAGAAAGCCAATTGCACCTGGTGAGAAAGGATTTATTAAAGTGAGTTATAACCCGAGAAATCGTCCGGGAGCATTTAATAAAACAATCACTGTTACGTCGAATGCAGAGAATCAAAGAGTAATATTGCGAATCAAAGGTACTGTTAATCCACGGGTAAAAACCCTTGCAGAACTTTATCCACGTCAAATAGGACCTGTTTTAGCTAAGTCAAATCATTTGGCTTTTGTAAAGATTAAAGAAAATGATGTTGTAACTGACAGTCTGGAAATTGTGAATAATTCGGATGAATTTGTAAGTCTGAAGTTCAAGTCTACTCCAGCTCATTTGAAAGCCTGGGTTGAACCAGCGATGTTGAAACCAAAGGATAAGGGGAATATTTATGTAACTTATGATGCGAGTAAAATTAATACCTATGGTTTTGTAATGCACCGTATTTACTTGGATGTGGATGGAAAATCGGATTACCGCAATTCTATTGGTGTATCAGCAACGATTGAAGAGGATTTTTCAGCATTGTCTCAGGAAGAATTGAATAATGCACCTGTTGTTGTTTTCGCAGAGAATACCTTTGATTTCGGAGAAATTAACCAAGGTGAAAAAGTTGAACATACATTTACAATGAAGAATGATGGCAAGCGTGATTTGATTATTCGTAATGTGAAAACTACTTGCGGCTGTACTGCAGTAACTCCTGAGAAAAAGGTAATTGGTCCGAATGAAACTGTTCCATTAAAAGTTGTGTTTAATTCAACGGGCAAAAGAGGCCGTCAAAATAAAGCAATAACTGTGATCACTAATGATCCAAAGAATCCAACAACGATATTGAGGATTTCAACAAATGTACAAGTAGCCGGATAACAACAAAAGACAAAATTGGAAAGCCGTCTCATTCTGGGACGGCTTCTTTTTTTATTGTAGCTTAAGTTTTACCTTCGTAAAAATTTTTGAAAGTGAGCGAGAAAGTGAATAAGCATATTGAAAATGACGAGCAATATAAAGGTCTCTCTGTGAATAGTGGGATCGATCAACCATCTTCGTTTAGCGAGAGTGCAATCGAGAGATTTCTGCAAAGTAAGAAGAAGAAATTACTGAGCGTTGATGACTATGTCGATGGGATTTTAGGCGGAAATATTACACTATTGAGTAAGGCTGTAACACTTGTTGAAAGTTCGAAAAAAGAGCATCAGGAAATTGCTCAAGAGATTATCGTAAAGTGTTTGCCTCATAGCGGAAACTCTGTCCGTATTGGAATTACCGGTGTTCCTGGTGTTGGTAAGAGCACCTTTATTGAATCAATGGGGAAATACATTACTGATCAGGGCGGGAAGTTAGCAGTTTTGGCAATTGATCCAAGTAGTGAGCGATCAAAAGGAAGTATTTTGGGTGATAAAACTCGAATGGAAGAATTATCCGCTGATAGCCGTGCTTATATTCGTCCTTCTCCATCTGCCGGGTCCCTTGGAGGGGTGGCGCGTAAAACCCGTGAGACAATTGTTTTGTGCGAAGCTGCTGGTTTCGATACTATTTTTATTGAAACCGTTGGAGTGGGGCAGAGTGAAACTGTTGTTCATTCAATGGTTGACTTTTTCTTATTATTAATGCTGGCCGGAGCAGGTGATGAATTGCAAGGAATTAAGCGCGGAATTATGGAAATGGCAGATGCGATTACCATTAACAAGGCGGACGGAAATAATGTAAATAAAGCTGAGCAGGCACGTGTGCAGTATTTGAATGCACTTCATCTTTTCCCACCAACAGATTCTGGCTGGAAACCGAAAGTTTTAACATGTTCTGCGGTCTATAAAATGGGAATTCCAGAGATCTGGGACACTATCAATCAGTATCTTGATTTTGTCAAATCAAATAGCTACTTTCAGCACAAAAGAAATGAGCAGTCAAAATATTGGATGTACGAGACCATTAATGATCAATTGAAATCCAATTTTTATCAAAATACAGAAATTAAAAAGCTGACTGAAGACTTTGAAACAAAAGTTTTAAAGGAAGAAATTAGCTCTTTTGTTGCTGCGAGGGAATTAATGAATTATTATTATCAATCACAAAAAAAGAACTCATGAAGAATTTCAATTTGCTGGTTATTGTTTTACTTGTGCTTGCCGGATGTAACAAACCTGCCAGCTATAAAATTTCAGGATCAATTGCTGGCTTGGACTCAGGCGCTGTTTATTTGGTAAAGGCAGAAGCTGGAAAACCAGTAGCTGTTGATACTTCCGAAATTACAGATGGTAAGTTTTTGTTTGAAGGGCAAATAAGTATTCCGGAACTTCATTATTTGCGAATTAATGAACGAGATTATTTTGCGCAATTCTTTTTAGAGAATGAAAAGATTGAGATTCTAGCTAATAAAGATAGTCTTAGAAGCACAAAAGTTAGTGGTTCTCCTCAAACAGATGTATTCAATGTTTACATTGATGAGTTGAACTTATTGAATGAAAAAGCAAGAGAACTTCAGAAAGCATATTCTGATGCGATGTCAAAGGGTAACCAAGATGCTATGGATCGTGCTAGAATTGAGTTTGAAGCAAGTTCTGAGAATATGCAAGTGTTTGCCAAAAACTTTGTTCGTGAACATAGCGGTACGGTTGTCGCTCCCTTCATAACCTTAACACAATTGTCACAAAAACTGGATTATGATGATTTGAAAGAATTAGTTGATTTGTTTCCTGCGGAACTTGAAAGTTCTGTATACACAATGGAATTGAATCGTATGGTTGAAGAAATGGGAAGAACTGCAGTAGGTGTAAATGCACCTGAGTTTACGATGAATGATCAGAATGGTAGTCCTGTGAGTTTATCCTCTTTCAAAGGAAAATATTTGCTGATTGATTTTTGGGCTTCCTGGTGTGCGCCATGCAGACAGGAAAATCCTAATGTTGTTCGTATTTACAATGAATACAAAGATAAAGGCTTTGAGATTTTAGGTGTTTCACTTGATAGAGATAAAGATGCCTGGTTAAAAGCTATTGAAGATGATAATTTAAGCTGGACACACGTTTCAGATTTGAAATATTGGCAAAATGAAGTTGCCAGACTCTATGGTGTGAATTCAATACCTCACACCGTTCTGCTTGATAAAGAGGGTAGGATTGTTGCAAATAAACTGCGAGGGGCAGATCTTGAAAATAAACTTAAAGAATTGCTACAATAATAACTTAGCCGGTTTTATTGCCGGCTTTTTTATTCCCAATCGTATAATATTATGTTACGATTCAATATCTTAACAGCTTAAACATTTAAAGAACATTTTACTTGTTTAACTGTTTTCATGTTAGTCGTTAAAAAAGATAATCAATAAATTATGAGTTACGATGTATTAGTCATAGGAAGTGGTCCAGGCGGCTATGTTGCTGCAATTAGGGCTGCTCAGCTAGGTTTAAATGTCGGTATAGTAGAAAAAGAAAACGTTGGAGGAATCTGCCTTAACTGGGGATGTATTCCAACAAAGTCATTATTAAAGAGTGCTCAGGCATTTGAGTATGCCAAGCATGCTGCCGATTATGGTGTTAGTATTTCGGGTGATGTGGCGCCTGATTATAAAGCAATGGTTAAACGTAGCCGGGATGTTGCTGATGGAATGAGTAAAGGCGTTCAATTCCTTTTGAAGAAAAATAAGATTGAGCTTATTAATGGTTTCGGCAGGCTTGCAGATAAGAATACTGTAGAAGTTGTTGATGAAACTGGAAAGCGAACGAATCATTCTGCTAAAAATATCATATTGGCTACGGGAGCCAGGTCAAAAGAATTACCTAACCTGGAACAGGATGGTGAAAAAATTATTGGATACCGCGAAGCAATGACGCTACCTAAACAACCAAAATCGATGGTGGTAGTTGGTTCCGGAGCTATTGGAAGTGAATTTGCCTATTTCTATCATTCTATTGGCACAGAAGTTACTTTGGTGGAATATATGCCGACCCTGGTGCCTAATGAAGATCAGGAAGTTGCTAAAACGTTGGAGCGTTCATTTAAAAAGTCAAAAATGAAGGTGATGACCAATGCGTCGGTTGAATCAGTAGATACTTCCGGTAAACTGTGCAAGGTGACCGTGAAAACTAAAAAAGGCGAAGAAACAATTGAGGCGGAGATAGTACTTTCTGCAGTTGGGATCACTCCAAATATTGAGAATATTGGTCTTGAAGATTTGGGTGTTGAACTGGAGAAAGGAAAAGTAAAAGTTGATGAATATTACAAAACCAACATTGACAGCATCTATGCTATTGGAGATATTGTTCATGGGCCAGCTTTGGCGCATGTGGCGTCCGCTGAGGGGATCGTGTGTGTTGAGAAGATAGCAGGTAAAAATCCTGATCCTGTTGATTATGGTAATATTCCCGGATGTACGTATACCAACCCTGAAATATCATCAGTCGGTATGACTGAGCAACAGGCAACGGAAGCTGGCTATGATATTAAAGTGGGTAAATTCCCATATTCAGCAAGTGGAAAAGCAAGTGCAGCTGGTCAGAAAGATGGATTTGTAAAACTCATTTTTGATTCGAAATATGGAGAATTGCTAGGTGCTCATATGATTGGTGGAAACGTTACAGAAATGATTGCTGAATTAGTGGTTGCTAAAAAGCTTGAAATAACGGGGCATGAGCTGATTAAGTCAATTCATCCTCATCCTACAATGAGCGAGGCTGTTATGGAAGCAGCAGCTGCAGCATATGACGAAGTAATTCATCTTTAAGAAAGAATATTCTTCAAAAAGACTTTGCAAACTTGCAAGGTCTTTTTTTGTGCGAAAAAACGACCAAAATACTCAAACGTTCAAAAGGTTTGTAATGTGTTGATTTTCAGGAGATAATGTTTTGATCATATGTAAAAAATTTTACTTTTGTTAGTTACAACTAATCTTTAAACAAATGAAAAGAACAACTTTACTGGTCGTGGTATGTGTTTTATTCGCACAATCGATCTTTGCAGGAGGAATTCTGACGAATGCAAACCAAAGTGCACAATACGTGCGTATGCTCTCAAGAAATGCATCTACAGAACTCGATGCTGTATATTTCAACCCCGCAGGACTCACCTTTTTGACCGACGGATTTTATTTTGGAATTCAAAATCAATCAATTATTCAGGACAGAACAATCACGAGTGGGTTCCCTGGATTGAATGAATCAGAATACCTTGGCGATGTAAAAGCTTACGCATTTCCAACAGCATTTGCAGCTTATAAGGCAAATGATTGGGCGTTTTCATTAGGATTTGGCCCGAATGGAGGTGGTGGAACTGCTGAGTATGGAACCGGAATCCCAACGTTCGAAAAGCCGTTTGCTGGGCTTGTTTCGACATTGGTGCAATCTGGTTTTGCCGGTACTGAATATGATGCTGATCTTTATTTAGATGGTTCATCGGTGTTTTGGGGTTTCCAACTAAATGCTTCCTATCAGGTTAGTGATATTTTAAGTTTTGCAGCTGGTGTTAGGTACATTGATGCCGTTAATGAATATCAAGGTCATATACAGGATATATCAGTTACCAATCAAGGAGTTTCTATTGTTGATATACTTAATGGGCTTTCTGCTGCTGCTACTCAGGGAGCTCAAAATTTGTCAGCCTATCCGGCAGATATGGTTATGCCTGATGAAGTTGCTGCATCTGCAGGACTACCTTCTGGTTTAACTTTTGGGCAAGGTGTTGCTGCGTTAACTGCCAGTGCTGTACAAGCCGCTGGAACTGCCAGCGCAATTGATGCAGCTACAACAAATATTGAAACAAATACAAAGCAAAAAGGAAGAGGATATACTCCTATTTTAGGTGCCAACCTTTCGCTGGACAGATTGAATGTCGGCTTGAAATATGAATTTAAAACTACCCTTACATTGACTAATGAAACAGAAGTTGATGGAACAGGTTTCTTCCCTGATGGTGGACAAACAGCAAGTGATATTCCAGCTATTTTTACAATTGGAGCCGATTATATGGTGACTGATAATTTTAAAACGTCGGTGTCATTTAACAATTACTTTGACAAGGCTGTCGACTGGAGAACGAATATTTATGGAGATGAAAAGACATTTGATCACAATTATTTCGAAATTGCTTTAGGTCTTGAATACGCCATTACGGATGCTTTTAAAGTTAGCGTTGGTGGAATGCACTCGAATACTGGTGTAACTGAACAGTACCAAAGTGATTTTAGCTACAGTAATAGTTCATTCACTGGGGCATTTGGTTTCCAATATCAAATTAATGATCGTCTTGTTCTTGATGCTGGGCTTTTATATACTGCTTACATGGATGAGGACAAGCCATTTGCTGATCCAAGCTACATGGAGACATACGATAAAAAGAATATAGATTTTGCTTTTGGGATAGCTTATAAGTTATTTTAAACGTAATAAGATATACTTGTCTAGACCGGGTTTAATATTTAACCCGGTCTTTTTTTTGTCTGCTGGATTCTTGCTATTTTTGGAGTACTTACAACTTTATTAGGACTTATTTTTAAAATTCAAAAATGAAGAAATGGATAGCGATGGCAGTTATTCTTCTGCCAGTGTTTTGCAATGGTCAGACACTTGAAAAAGAAACACTCAATGAAATTAGAGGCTCGTTTATAAAAGATGCATATGCAAGGGGAATGCAAAATGCTTTGTCCTCAAATGATATTACCAAACTAGCATGGAGTCGAGAAAATGAAGGTACAGTTGATCATCATTTTACATACAAAGTTGATGTTTCAGGAATAACCAATCAACAGAAATCTGGCCGTTGTTGGTTGTTTACCTCCTTGAATATTTTCAGGCCCGTTGCAATGAAGAAATTTGATATTTCCTCATTCGAGTTTTCTGAGAATTACCTCTACTTCTGGGATTTGTTTGAAAAGTCAAATTTGTTTTTGAATAATATGATCGAAACTGCAGAGTTGCCAGTTAGCGATGAAACAGTTCGATGGTATTTTCGATCTCCGGTGGACGATGGTGGACAATGGATCAATTTTGTAAATCTGGCGAATAAATATGGTATGGTTCCAAGGGAAGCCATGGAAGAAACCAATTCGAGTGAAAATACTGCATGGATGACTCGATTGATTAATCGAAAACTTCGGGAGCAGGGATTACTACTTCGTGCAATGAAGACCGATGGAAACAATGCCAAGAAGCTTGAAGCTACGAAAGTTGAAATGCTGAAGGAGATTTACCGGATGCTCGCCTTAAATTTAGGAGAACCTCCTGTTTTGTTTGATTGGAGATATGAGAATAAGGCAAAGGAGTTGATTGAGATGAAAGACAATACCCCTCTCGGATTTATGAATGAAGTTTTAGGTGAAACAAAGCTCAATGATTTTGTGATGTTGATGAACGATCCTACACGTCCATTTTGGAAACATTATGAAATTGAAAACTACAGAAATATTGAGGAAGGTGAAAACTGGCATTATGTGAACCTTCCAAACGAGGTGTTAAAAGGATTCTGTATTGAATCGATTAAGGCAAATGACGCTATGTATGCGTCTTGTGATGTTGGGAAACAACTCAGGCGGGATTCCGGGGTGTTGGATGTCGACAATTATGATTTTGAATCAATATACGGCGTTTCTTTTGGCATGAATAAAGCTCAACGAATTCAAAGTCGGGAAAGTGGTTCAAGCCATGGAATGGCACTAATTGCTGTTGAAGTTGATGATAATGAAAAACCTTTGAAATGGCAATTTGAGAATAGCTGGGGAACGCAATCCGGAGAGAAAGGTTATCTGACTTTTACGGATGAGTGGTTCAGTGAATACATGTTTCGAATAGTGGTTCACAAAAAATACCTCAGTGAAAAAGTATTGAATATTTATGGTGAAAAAGCAGAAATGCTTCCACCGTGGGATCCAATGTTTTAAGCTGAAAACAGGAGCGGCTACCAATTTTGGTAACCGCTCCTGTTTTTTCAAAAGTGTTCGTCGCTAAAACCGGGTTCTCCGCGAATTCCGATTAACCAATCAGTTATTTCATCAGCTGCGTTGGTGGTGTTCTTTTGGTAATTGTCACCGCGCATTTGCAATAATTTGTATGTAAGATAATTGTCGTTTGTATCAGCAATGTAGACTGCATAAACATCAGCTCCTGCATCGGCCATAACAGATTTCAATTCTGTTAGATTTCCAGTGCTTGCCTTAAGGGCTAATTCCTGCATGTTTTCAAGTTCGGTTTCTGTTAACGAGCTGGAACTTAATTCCGCTTTACTTAGATTTGCTTCAAAATCTGCTTTGCTGATTTTATTGTTTTCTGCGAAGTTCCAATTTTCAGGTTGATCATATTCATAGATATTTCCATCCTGATCGACAATAAAACCATTGTGCTGATATCCCCAGGCATTATTCACATATTCATACTGAAAGTAGATTGTTTTATCTTCCAGTGTAAATTCCTCGCTGTCACTGCACATTCCAACAACCAGCATTATTCCAAGTAATAACAGGTATTTCATCTTAATTAATTTTAAATGTTAATTCTTCATTGAATAGATTTTCTCCATACATATTTCCGCCTAGTATGATTTTTACATCTTCATCAAATTCTGCTTTCAGTGGGCTTAAGTCGAACTCAAAAGTCTTAGTAAACCATGCTTCACACATGTCTCCATTTGCATTATGCCTGATCTCAAAAGTTGGAGGTGGTAGTGGAGGTGTTCCGCAGGACGGATGGATTCTTGCCAAATCAATTTGATGCTCGGCACATCCACCGCTGTAACTTAAATTGATCAATAGGCAGTCTCCGTCGAAACTTACTTCATTGATGGTTACCGGATCACGTTCCAGACTGTCAATGTTATAGAAGTAGAGGTCGGTATAAGGGATGCAATTAAAAGTTTCATAGCTTTTAATTATAACATCTTCACCAAAACAATCAGTTTGCTTATCGATTAATTCATATGCCAGCCAAATGCGTTGGTTTGCCGAAAAATTATATTCATCGAGATTAGTCGGCAGCAATATTGTTCCATCATCTAATTTTATCCAAGTTTCGCAATTGTTGGAATCGTTGCTATACATAACTGTTCCGAAATTATTTTCAAATATATAATCGACCTCAACTTTTTCATTACATGAATAGATCAAGATGGCTATTAATGATATGGAAATCAATAATTTCATATTACTCTTTCAATAACGGGTTCATCACTTTCCCAGCAAAAAGAATGCAATTGGTATCTTTTTCACGTATGGCAAAAACAAATGGATGATCAACGGCAAAAATCAACCCTGGCTGAACGGATGTTACCTCGAAGGTAATTCCGGTAACTGCTGCTGCTTCTGTGCCACGTTCATCAACTTTAATGTATGATTTATGCTTGACTTCAGAAATATACAAATCGTTTCGATCTGATATTCCGCTGAAATTGCTCAAGCTGGCGTCAAATGCATCAGTCATACCAAGCGCCTTAAGGTTGTCAACCAAGCTGTTTTCATACGTAAATTCAAACTTAGGGAGGAAAACCTTTTTGTTCCAGCCATTCATGTTATCCATCCAGTCTTCCATGTTTGAGGGAGTCAATTGATTAATCACATCATCCACTTCATAATTTTCATGAGGAAGGAAGATCAACATCGAATATTTTTTTCCTCCATATGGCATTTCCAATAGTTCAAATTCTTCTTTATTCAGGTAATTGAAGTTTTCTTCGATAAACATGGTTGGCACCTGGATCTCATTTCCATTTTCCAGGAAGAAAATTCGATTCTCAGTGTCGTCACTATCAAATTTATATGTCCACTCTCCATTGAAATAAATTGCATTAATCAGGTACATCACATCTTGTGGTGACACTTCTTCGATAATACGATCAATTTTATCTCGCGTTTTATCTTTTACCCAGTCATTTACACGATCAAGTGTAGCCGAGGTATTTGTGAAATCCAACGCCTCAACTTCAGCGTTATAATATGTTTGATTCGTTGAAATAAAATCGGGCTTTACATCAAAAAGTTCATTGGAGAAAATGGAATTTGCATTGGAGAGATCAACCTTGGGATCATGACTTTCCAATGCATCAACCAGATATTTGTACGATTCATTAATTTCTACGGGAGACATTCCCATTTTGTGGAGCATTTCTTCCATTTGACTGCGGGTGTCACCATCAGCTCCGTTATATGCCATTGCTAATGCCAACGAAACGCTCAATGGAGATATCATTAAATTTTTGTCGGTATTTTCTTCTTCGTTAATCAATTTGAATAATTCCAATCCAAATTGATTATCGGCAGCAATGATCTGTTCCGATTTTAAATCGACGTCTATATTGCCAGGTAATGGATCTATGGTATCGTCCTGAGAACAGGATACTCCAACTAAAATGAAAGTGGCGACAATGAATAATGAGCAAATCTTTTTCATACGACTAGTTTTTTCGTTTTCAATGGCATTTAATGAATAGATGAAACAAACTTTATAAAGTTGCGTGGCAATTATTTTTTTGTTTACGCAACCAAATTGATGAAACAATCATCTGGAAGGAAACCAATCATTGCCAAACTAAGAACATGTTAAAGGTGTGTGTGTTTGGATATATAACTAAAAAGGACAACATATTAGTATTATTGTCTGGCAGAATGACTTAATTTTGATCTGAACCAATTGATGAATTTTGGAAGAGCTCGGTAAACTCATAAAAGATTGCGCTGCTGGAAAATCTAAGGCACAAGCCCGGATTTATGAGCTTTTTGCACCAAAAATGTTTGGTGTGTGTTTGCGCTATTCCAGAGATCAAACTGAGGCAGAAGATAATCTCCAGGAGGGATTTTTAAAGATCTTTGAAAAAATTGGAACATTCAGGCACGAAGGTTCTTTCGAGGGATGGGTTCGCAGAATTATGGTGAATGTTTCTCTTGAAAAATTTAGAAAGCAGCATTTGCTTCATCCCGTTGAAGATGTTGCTATTTATGAAGAAGTGCGCTTTTCGAATGACGTAATTGCTGAATTATCTGCAAAAGATTTAATGAAAGTTATTCAAGAGTTGCCACCGCGCTACCGAATGGTTTTCAACCTGTATGTTTTTGATGGGTTGAACCATAAGGAAATTGCTGATGAGATGAAAATTACCGAAGGTACTTCTAAATCGAACCTGGCACGTGCCAGGGTGATATTGAAAAAAAGGATTGCTAAGGAGTTTGGAGAAATGGAAAACAATTTTTCGGCATGACGAAAGAAGATAAATATTTTGATGAGCTGCTCCGTAATAAGTTTGCTGAGCATGAGGTAAAACCTCCAGCTTATGTATGGGAGAAGATCGCTGAAGTGCAGCAGGCGAAACGGCGGAAGAAGCTGTTTCTATATTATAAAGTGAGTGGAATTGCTGCTGCAATTTTGCTTGCATTTATTTTTGGCTGGCAAATAAATAGCCAACTTCAATCAAATAAAGTTGAACCTGCACTTGTTCAATCTGAAGTAAATTCTGATTTAAATACAAGTATAGCAGAACAGAAATCAAATGTCCCAACCGAAGAACCGGAAGCTGATGAGTTCTTAACAGAGGAAATACCTGTTGAGCAAATAGAAAAGACAACAATTAAAAAAGAAAATAAGCAATTCGCATTAAATACTGTAACAGAAAAGAATGAACTAAAGGATCGAAGCCAGCTTGTTTTCTCCTTTTTGCGATCTATACAAATTCCAAAATTATCATTTGAATATTCTACTGAAAACTTACAACCAACAACTCGTTCAGCTACTAAGAAACAACAAACCCTGACCGCCGAAGATTTTGAAACAATTAAACGCAACGAGCAGCTTCTGGCCATGAACGAAACAACAGAAAACAATCAGGGAAATAATTGGCAAATTGCGGCTATGGTGGCTCCAGCTTATTCCGTTAACCAAACCAGCTACCAGTCATCATATGCCAGCAATATGTCAATTCCTGGATCTAAAGATAACCTTAGTCTTGGCGGTGGACTTGCCGTTGAATACAAAGCAGGGAAAAGATTAAGCATTCAAAGTGGATTTTACTACAGTCAATTGGAACAAGGATCTTCAAATGCCGGATTAAGCAGAAACAATGTTGACAATATTGTTGAGAGTGATAATGCCGGATACTTCTTTAATTCTGCAGCTGTGCAAGTGAAATCTGATCAGGTTTTCTTAAATGCTTCTGCTGGAATAATTGAAGTTGATGAATTACCTACTGAAGCAGTGATTGGGAATAGCCTTGAGGCGAAGACGACTGAAGATGCAGTTTTACTTACCTCTGCTGATTTTCAGCAAAACTTTGAATACGTTGAGATTCCATTTAACCTGCGTTATAAATTGATTGATGGAGGTTTCGATATTAGTTTGCTTGGTGGTTTCAGCACCAATTTTTTAATCGGGAATGATGTGTACCTGACGAACGGAGAAAAGGAACGCATTGGCGAAACTAAAAACATGAATAAATTGAGTTACAGCACAACGATTGGTATGGGCCTTGACTACGGCATATCTGATCATATTAGTGTAAGATTGGAGCCTCAAATCAAATACTATCTTGGATCCTTGAATAATAGCAGTGCTGTGAATTTCAAACCTTACACAATCGGAATTTATACAGGATTAAGTTATCGGTTCTAATGAACTTTGAAAAACTAATAACTGAACAGTGGCGCTTTGACTGACGGTGTTGGTTGATCGACTGTTCCCAAAATCGAAAATTCATCTTCTTCAATCACTACAAATTTACCTTCCCACGAAACTTTGTCCGTGTTTCTGGTACTGAGAATTTTATGCTCCTGATTATTACCGCCAATAATACTAATAATATGCGGACTCATGTTTTTGATCGAAAATGAAAATTCCTGATTGGTTTTTTCTGCTCCCATAAAATTTATGTGGAAAGGAACAGGTTTTTTCTTGTTTGAATTTGTTTCTTCCCAGTCCATTTCAAGTTTTATAACATTAACGGGGACAAATAATTTGTGATTATTCCCTTCGTCTACAATTATTAATTTGTATTCTCCAAAAGTATCAGGCACTTTAAAAAGAATTTTGTCTTCACCTTCAAGTATTGGTGCAGGTGAAAAGCTTCCTGTTTCAATATTCTGAAAACAAATGATTGTATTGGACATGTCTGCATCAAAAGGCCCGTTGATATAACACTCTGCATTGGCAATGAAATACGGCGGGACATTAAAAAGCAAGGCGTCTTTTTGTGGCGCTTGAGAAACTGAAAATTTAGATAGTCCAATTAAAATAACGAAGATTGACAGACGATAAAACATATTAAACTATTTAGATTTTATTGAATATACGTATTGGTTATTAATAATATTATTGATCATATGGATTTACTTTCTTAGTGGGACCAGGCTGGTCTAAAAATCCACGGATTAAAAAGTTTGAATGGTCAAATGCGACAAACTTTCCTTCCCAAAAAACTTCTTCAGATTGAGCAGTGCTTTTTATTTTGTGTTTCTGATAATTACCATCAATGATGCTGATTACGTGAGGGGTTTTATTCTCCACCTTAATTGAAAATTCTTCCTCCATCTTCTCAGCTCCAAGCAAATTCAATCTAAAATTTATTGGCTTATTTAGTTTATCATCCTCTACATCATACTCCAGGTCAAGCTTTACGACTTTAACAGGGATAAATAATTCAGAATTTGTTCCTTCATCCACTATTATTAATTCAAAATCTCCGTAAGTGTCAGGTACTGTGAATAAAATTTTGTTTTTGCTTTCAATAATTGGTGTGACTCTAAAACTCTCCGTCCTGTTATTTTCAAAGAGAATGACAGTGTTGGAGCCAATCGCATCAAAAGAACCAAGGACATAACATTCTGCTTTTGCAATAAAATAGGAAGGAATGGTAAAGGATTTTGATTCATTCTCATTCGTTTTAGAAAACGATAAGTTCGTCAATGTCAATACATAGAGCAGAAGGAATATTCGTTTAATCATTGTGTGAGGCTTAGCATTATTTCGATGCTATTATACAAATATTAGACCATATTATATATTTATGGAAATAGAAAGTGTAAGTGTTTTTTATAATATAATTGTATATTTAATGAGAACCTTTTCTAATGTGTTGAAATTGAAAGTTCTTTCGTTAACTATTTGAATAGTATGTTATGAATCCCAAAGTTTTATTTCTCTTATTCGTTTATCTTCTTATTCAGCCTTCGTATCTGGTTTTGGCCCAGGATGACAAAAATTCATCAATTGATTTACAAGTTAATTATAACAAACAGGTAGGTGTAATGGATCCTATTTGGGCTTTCTGGGGATACGACGAACCCAATTATACCTATATGAAAGATGGTAAGAAGTTGCTTACTGAGATTTCTCAATTAAGCCCGGTTCCTGTTTTTGTACGGGCTCATAGTTTATTGGTGACCGGTGAGGGTACTCATGCTTTAAAATGGGGATCCACCAATGCCTATACCGAGGATGAAAATGGAAATCCGGTGTACGACTGGACAATCATCGATAAAATATTTGATACATATATAGAAAGAGGGATGAAACCTTTGGCTCAAATTGGTTTTATGCCTAAAGCAATGTCGACAAAACCAGAACCATACAGGCATTACTGGAAACCGGGGGCACATTATGAAGAAATTTTTACGGGTTGGGCATATCCTCCAAAAGATTATGAGAAATGGGCCGAATTAGTCTATCAATGGGTGACACATTCTATTGAGAGATATGGCAAAAAAGAAGTGGAAAGCTGGTACTGGGAACTTTGGAATGAACCAGATATTGGCTATTGGAGGGGGACAACTGAAGAATACTTGAAGTTGTATGATTATACCGCAGATGCTGTTAAAAGAGCATTGCCCACGGCATTGATAGGCGGTCCTGAAACAACTGGCCCTGCAGGTTGGGATGGTGCAGAGGCATTTCTTCGTACGTTTCTGGATCACGTTTTAATGGGTACGAATTACGTAACCGGAGAAACTGGGTCACCGATTGATTTTATCTCCTTTCATGCAAAGGGAAGTCCAAAAGTGGTTGATGGGATCGTGCAAATGAATATGGGAAAGCAACTGCGTGACATTAGTTTGGGGTTTGAAGTTGTTGCATCTTATCCGGATTTGAAGGATTTACCAATTATCATTGGAGAGTCGGATCCTGAAGGTTGCGCAGCTTGTTCTGAGGCTGATTATCCGCACAATGCTTATCGCAATGGAACCATGTATTCGAGTTATACAGCTGCTTCTTTTTCCAAAAAATACCAGTTAGCTGATCATTTTGGAGTGAACCTGTTGGGCGCAGTAACCTGGGGATTTGAATTTGAAAATCAACCATGGTATGCCGGTTTTCGGGATATGGCCACGAATGGAGTTGATAAGCCTGTGCTAAACGTGTTCCGCATGTTTGGAATGATGAAAGGCAAGCGGGTAGAGGTGAATCAGGACAATGTTGAATATACTTTTTTACAAGTTCGAAATGAAAGTGTTCGCGGTGAAAATCCTGACATCAATGCGATTGCAGCAATAGACGATTGTTCAGCTACTGTGATGGTTTGGAATTATCATGACAAGAATGATTTAAATGTTCCAAACTCAAGTGTCAGCATTCAGGTTGAGGGAATTCCTGTTGGAAAGGCTCAAATTAGTCATTACCGGATTGATCAGGAGTATAGTAATTCATATGCGGTTTGGAAAGAAATGGGATCCCCTCAGAATCCAACAGTTGAGCAAATCGAGGAATTGGAACAGGCAGGGCAACTTCAGCTATATACTTCTCCGGAGTGGATTCACTTGGAAGATGGAAAAACAACATTAAAATTGGATATGCCCAGACAGGCTGTTTCATTATTTAAATTTACCTGGTAAAATTGTACATAAAATATTAATTGAATGGTTGCCCTTGCGCAACCATTTTTTATTACATGCATCTTGTATTTGTTAACCCCCTAAAGATGCTGTATGAAAAAAATCACTATCCTTTTGGCATTGGTGCTTGTTGTAGGAAGCAGCTTTGCTCAGAAAAATAAGAAACAAATTATCTACCTAAAAAATGGCTCGGTGATTAAAGGTAACCTTGCTCAGGTTGATGATCAAAAAGTAGCCATCAATTCCGGAAGGAATATCATTGTTATTAATGAAGCGGAGATTGATACTATCACTTCCAAATGGAAACCTGAATCGTTTGATGGAATAAAAGCGCCATATTTTATAAAAACAAGTATTGGAATATTGGCTGGAGGTTCCAATAATTCAAAACCAACGCCTTTTTCTTTTGACGCGTCATTTAATTATGGCATCTGCCCACAATGTTATGTAGGTGCTGGCTTGGGTGTTGATCTGCTTGAGGAATCATACTTGCCAGTATTTCTGAACCTGGAATATCATTTTCGCGAGTCACAGTTTACTCCTTTTGTTGGAATTCAAGGCGGTTATATGGTTCCGCTGGATGATCATGTTCGCACGCAAACCTATTATGATATGGCCCCGTGGATTTCCTATTGGCCGAACTATTACCAGGAAACTCTGGATAATAAGGGAGGCTATTTGATTAATCCGTCGTTTGGTTTTGTAAGCCAGGTCAATCAAAATCTCGGTATTTCCCTTTCTTTCGGATATCGATTTCACAAAGTTGGCTTTGAAGGCGACAATGAGTATGAGCTCGAACGTGAATACAACCGGTTGTCCATTCGGTTAGGAATCCTATTCAACTAAAAAACAGATCAACATGAAAAAGCATATCATATATAAAAGCTTAATCTTAATCGTAGTTCTTGCAGTTTCAGGATGTCAGGATAAACTTTATGAGAAATTTATGGCCAATTCGCCAATCTATATGTCCTATGAAGATTTACGGAGTGCCGTTAAAAAAGAAACTGCGAGGGATATTGAAAAACCCGGTAAAATTTATTTCAAGGATAATTACCTGTTTATTAATGAGCTGATGGAGGGAGTCCACGTGTTGGATGTCAGTGATCCGGCCAATCCCAACCATGTTGGATTTATTGAGATTCCTGGGAATGTGGACATTGCTATAAAGGAAAACGTTTTGTATGCCGATAGCTATGTGGATTTGGTGGCCATTGATGTATCTGATTTGGATAACATTCAGGAAGTGGGAAGAATTGAAGATATTTTCCCATATACAGTGCCTGAATACGATGAGGAATATCGATTGGCAGAGCTTGACGAAGACAAAGGGGTGGTTGTTGATTGGGAGGTGAAGAAAGTAGAGCAGGAGGTTGAGCAATACTACTACCCGGTCTATTATGCAAGAAGTTTTGCTGAAAATATTGCCATGGATGCTGCCAGTTTCACAACAAATACTTCCGGAGTAGGAGGTGGTTCAGGTACCACTTTTGGAGTTGGTGGATCGATGGCCCGTTTCGGTTTGTATAAAGATTACCTATACACGGTCGATGATTATAATTTGTACACCTTTGATATTTCAGATATAGAATCTCCATTAGATCTGGACTCAAAGAATATTGGCTGGAATGTGGAAACCATGTTTATCTATAACGATCATCTGTTTTTTGGGACCACTAGCGGCATGTTGATTTACAGTCTGGAGATTGAAAGGAATCCAACGTTTGTTAACCAATATAACCACATAACCAGTTGCGATCCGGTGGTGGTGCAAGACGATATTGCCTATGTTACCTTGCATGATGGTGGTTGGTGCGGTAGGTCCGTAAACAGGTTAGATGTGATTAAAATGAAAGATAATTATACGGAATTAGACCTACTGGCAAGCCATTCAATGGCCAATCCTCATGGTTTAGGAATTGACGGTGATATTCTATTTATTTGTGATGGCGATGCTGGTTTGAAAGTTTTTAACGCAGCCGATCCACTGACCATTTCCTCCAATAAGATTGCCGAATTTCCCGATATCAATGCGTATGATGTAATCCCGGTTGCTGATTACTTATTTATGATTGGCGAAGGAGGATTTTATTTGTATGATTATTCTGACTTGCAGAATATAAACTTACTCTCGACCATTCCCGTTTCAACGGTCGAAGACTAGTAGAGTTAGTTCTATGTATGCTGAGCGTTTCACCATTCGTGGAGCGCTCAGTCTTTTTTAGTGATGAATTCAACGATACAAGGAGATAAAAAAGAAACCCTCCGAAAGAACGAAGGGTTAACAGGAATCAGGAAAAGAGAAAACTTTGTCTTTAGGTTGCGGAAGTCTCTTCCGGTTATTTTTACAAGTTTTGGTTAGTGCATTATTATTAATCATCATTTGATTTCAATATCAATCGAATTATCCTTCATAATTTGTTCAAACGTCTGGAGGTTGTCTTCGTTGGTAAATACTTCATTATTGATCGCAATCTGATTAATCAATGAAGTTTTCGTAATAAGTATTGTAAGGGCAGCGGCAAGGTGCGATTCAGTAATGGTACAATGTCCGTATTCAACTACCGGAATTCCGGAATGCAACAGGCTTTTTCCATTTAAAAATACCTTAAGCCTGTAAAGCGGATTGTGCCAGAATGGAGTAATATGATCACCGGTAGTATGAATGGTAACCACAGGAATGCCAATATTTCCAGTAGTTTCATAAGCTGCAGCACTGGCAGATGCAGAAATACGTTGTACGGTACTATTCAACTTCCGATCATTATGCGATCCGGTATACCATGTGTTCGTATTGTCAAAAGGAACTCCTCCCATTCTACTGATCACATCATTTGTGAGCATGACATTAAACCGTAAGCATTCTATGGCAGCTTTTACCATAGCTGCAGGGTCATCATAATCTACCGTAACTTTGGCGCACTTCAGCAATTGTTCAAGTTTCACTAAATTATGGGAAAGAAGATCGATCAGTTCAGCTTGAAGAATTCCGTAGACCCATTTTTCCATAATAGCTGCATCAACATAAAGTGGTGTTCCAACGTCGATTTTTTTTTCAAAAAAGTAATTGAATAATACATGGAAATTTCCATTGTATTTAAGCTGATTTTGGAAACTGCCTATAGGCCCACAAATTGATATCGCTCCGTCAAACAAGTTGGGATGGCTTTCAATAGTCTTAATAGTAACCAGGCCACCTTCCGATGGTCCACCTAAAAACATGAAATCAGGTGGAAAATATTCCGGGTTATTGGTGAAAAAATTATTCACTTCAGTTACAAGGTCACAAACATCATCAACTGCATCAAGCACAACGAGTCCATTCGCTCGGTAACTGGTCGCAGCATAGCCCATTCCCATTTGTGAAAGTATTTCCTGAACCGGGCGTTCTCCAACATAGTCATTTGGCAAGGCTGGTGGTATGCCGGGCACCGGGTCAACCATTCCATGGGCGTAAAAGATCAGGTAGCGGAAGGGTTGTGCGTTCCACACAAGCATATCAGGTAATACGATTTCCCATTCCCCACCAGAATAACTGGCACTGTACTGTCCATCGATGATAGAAGCACTTTTTAGAGTTGTTACCTCCTCGTTCTCTATAATCAATTCCTCTTGCTGGCAAGAAGCAAATAATAGAAGAATAGCAGGTAACAATAAGGAGAGTATTTTCTTCATCACTTTTGAGTTTAAGGTTCAAAAGGGCATCAATAAGGGTTTTAAGTAGTCGGTTCTCAGTTTTCTGATAGTCCGTGGTAAGAGAATTAGTTCTTCCTGAACCTGCTTAATCTCTCTATATAAATTACGACTTATTTAGGTGATTTGCAATTGATTTCAGCGTTGTTTTTTTGTGATTGATGCAGAATCCGCGAGAAACCTCTGCCAATAGTGAGAATCATGAGATTGAATTTTTCCGGAGCATGGAAGGACAACTTAAGGGTATTAAATCCCTCATTAATTATTTTTTTGATTTTTGTTAAACAATTAAAAGTTGCACTTATCGTAATTTTGCTTCGTAACCCGAAAATCAATGTGTTATGATGCTAATCGGAATGAACTGGAAATTAATTACCCTGGGGATTTTGCTTTTATTGATTATTGCGATGGGGGTTGTTATTTATAAAACAGGAAAGCCATACAATCACTTTTCATTTGCCGTTCAAAAATTAGGCATCGTTGCATTTGTAGTTATAGCAACAGGTATTCTTATCAATTTTGGGAAGAACAGCTGTATACACACCACTCTTTGGGTTTTAATAACTACCTCGGGTGTGTCGATGGTTACGATCTTATTTTCAGGTGCCCTGCTAAGTTTAGACAAACTACAGAAAAGCATGCAAATCGCGCACAAAATTTCATCATTCACTTTTCTGCTATTTATAATCGGTACCTTTTTCCTCGTTTATAAATCTCAAATAGGTTATTAAACGAAGTAGTTATCAAATGATATCGAGGCTTTTTTTGATTTTTAGATCAATATCAAATGATAATAGTTCTACTTTTCGAATTTTGTCGCTTTAATCAAACTATAATTCCTTTCTTTTTTAGGAGAGCAGCAATTAGCATTTGATAATTGCTGCAATTCTTAGTTTAGTGATTAATTATCATATGATAATCTATTCATTTTTCATTTTCTTGACCAATGGTGTTTTGCCACGTGCTTCCTTTTTATAACCAATCCAAATTAGATAGACATAAATATTATTTCTGATCATTTTTGTAAATTGGGTGAGTTTAAAAAATAACAGTCCCCTATATCGTGGAAATAATAACATAATATAAAAGGTGCATCTTACATGCCAATATGGATGTATAACAACACCTTTTGAATAATATAAGAAAAATAACAACAGTGTTTATATACAATAGTTAGCCGTATATGTGAAATCAAGATGAACAACCGTTTTATATTTTACATTGTAATCATTTTTTCTTTCACATCCTGTCTGAAAAAAAATGTCAGAGAAAGAATAAGAGTCGAAAATTATGCGATTGGAGACACAATTGACCCAAAAGACTTTTTTTATAAAAATAAAATGGATTCTGCGGTATTAGTTGGAGAATGCATTTCAAAACCAGACCTAGACGTTTTTACTTGGTTTGATACTATTGTTTTGATTGTAAATTCAGTCAAAACGAAAACTGAATTTGATTCACTGAGCAATCAGAACACGTTAATATTGAATCAAAAACCGGTGGTCGAAACAGAGGAGTCTAATGGAAAGTTCAAAAGACTTTTATTTAAATGGAATGACAAAAAAACAGGGGATAGAATTTTAATGGAACACATAACTGATTCAATTGGAAATTTTAAAGGCTCAATTATTATTGAAAATGACAGATTTGTAAAGGAATTAATTCCTAATCAGGGCGAAACAGTTATTGATATTGCACCAGAAAAATAAGCATCTACGGCTAAGCAGTACATATTACAGGGCGGGGTTTGGTGGTTCGCCAACTGCGGATTCTCGCATCGCAGTTCCGTGTCCTTCGGACAGGAACGCTCTTCGAAATCCGCCCCGACAACATGTACCAACCGTTCGCTAAAAAAGGAAAACACGAAGAAATGGAAATAAGCATTATCCCCAGATTTTTAATTAGACGGATTTCTGACAATGATATTCAGCAGATAAATTGGAATATCTTGATTAGTACTATTCTCATTTTATTCAGCTTGATTTTCATAAACCTTAGCATGATGAATGCGATTCCACATTTCTGTTTAGTTGAGAGATTAATTGGAATACCTTGTCCTGTTTGCGGAGTATCGAGGAGTGTTTTGAGTTTATACGACTTTAAAATAATGGATTCTTTGAAATACAATCCCAATGGACTATTGATTGCAATAGCTTTTCTGACGCAAATACCGTTGAGAATGATTGCATTATTTGACGGGAAATATTATCCGATGATTGAGAAAATCTCTCGCTCCATGACACGATTACTATTAGTAACATTATTAACATATTGGTTTTATAAATTATTTATTTAAAAATTTAAGATTATGTCGAATTTATCATGTCCAAAGTGTAGTGAACTAACAAGAAGAGGCGGTTTTAAAGTCTGGCAGATTGTTGTTGCAATTTGTTTTTTTCCACTAGGTCTGTTAGCGCTACTCGCGGATAGAAACCCAACAACTTGTCAGAAATGCGGACACACATGGCAGGCTTAACGAGTAGAGCAGGAGAGTGTCTTATGACTTTTCACTCAATTTCATAACCTAAACAAACAACATGGAAAATATCGAAAACAATGCACCTGAGGAGGTGCTGATTTTTAATCCAAAGGAAATCAATGGATACCTAATGGAGACCTCAAAGTGGGCAAAATTTTTAGCCATTATGGGCTACATTGGAATGGGGATTTTGGTTTTAATTGCACTTGGTGTCATGGTTGCATCTTCAGTTGCCAGTCAATTTGCCAATACTGCTTTTCCAATCGGACTTTTAGGCTTTATTTACATATTGATGGCAGCGTTGTATTATTTCCCGGTCACCTATTTATATCGGTTTGCAACGCGTGTTAAGGAAGGTATAAATTCTCAGGTAGAACAATCCATCACATCTGGATTTGAAAATCTAAAGTCACTTTTTAAGTTCATGGGGATATTTACGATCGTAATCCTGTCTATTTATGTATTAGCACTTTTGCTAATCGTTCCAATAACCATGTATTTTACTACAAGAGGCATGTAGTTGCTGTAAATTAGAGGCTGTCCTAAAAGTCGAACAAGCAATGTTCTTGACTAATTTAGACTTTTAGTACAGCCTCCATTTTTTTACACACTTAGTGAATTCTTTTTAATGAAATCAATGATTTCTTCCTGGTACCCAAAAGCCATTCCAACAACGGTATCAGCAGCTCCATAATAGACAGCTACTTTTTCTCCATCGCTGAGAGCAGCACATGGAAAAATAACATTGGGGACATCCCCGGTCAGTTCGTTCATTTCGGCTGGAGCCAATAAGTACGGTTGTGTGCGGTATAGCACTTTGGATGGATCTTCGAGGTCGAGCAAGGCAGCCCCCATCGAATATCGAAATCCATTGCAGGTATTGATTACACCGTGGTAAAACTCCAGCCAGCCTTCATCTGTTTTAATAGGAACCGATCCGGCACCAATTTTGGTGCATTGCCAGGCACTGTCTTCAAAAGGAGCAACTTTCATTACACAGCGATGTTCTCCCCAGTATTTCATGTCCGGGCTGTAACTGATATAGATGTCGCCAAATGGAGTATGCCCGTTATCACTTGGGCGGCTTAACATGGCATATCGGCCATTAATTTTCTCAGGAAACAACACTCCATTACGGTTGAACGGCAAAAATGCGTTTTCACATTGATGAAAAGTTTTGAAGTCAAACGTATATGCGATCCCAATGGTTGGTCCATGATAACCATTACACCAGGTTACCCAATAACGGTCTTCAATAAATGTTACCCGTGGATCGTACTTATAGTCCGACTCTATCATGTCGGTATTTCCCGGAACCATTTCAATAGGTTCGTGGTTGATATCCCAGTTTATTCCATCCTTGCTAAATCCTGCAAAAATATTCATCTGAACAGCTTTGTTGTCACAACGGAAAACGCCGGCAAAACCATCCTCAAAAGGAACAACGGCACTATTGAAAATGCTATTGGAACTGGGAATCTGATAGCGGCCAATAACCGGGTTGGCAGAGTATCGCCACATGACTTCGCTTGAGCCAGCTGGTCTTTCTTCCCATGGAATGATAGCTTGATTAGTCATCGTTTTATTTTTATTTGTTGAAGTATATAAGTTATTCGTTATTATCTATCTCTTTGCTACGCGATTCGATATTGTCCGGGTGGGCAAAGGGAACTAACTTCGATGCAAAAAATGAAGGGATTGTTGCTCCCAACACGCAAATGAAAAATAGTTTGTATCCCAGCCAGTCGCTCAAAAAACCACTCAACATACTTGGGAGCATAAACCCCAGATTCATAATGCCGGTTGCAAATGCATAGTGGGCCATTTTGTATTTCCCGGGAGCCACCTGCTGCATCATAAACAACATTAGTCCTACAAAACCAAATCCATATACAAAGTACTCGACAATAACTGCCGAACCAATTAAATACAGATTGGATGGTCGAAAAATTGCCAGTAATGCATAAACCAAAAACTGGAAATTGAAGGTGCACACCAATATGAAAATCGATCTGCGCAATCCGCGGGACGCAATAAAATATCCAGCCAGTAAAGAGCCCAGTACAAATGCTCCGGAGCCAAATACGCCATAAAGCAATCCAATTTCAGAGGTGCTTAACCCGAGTCCACCTTCGACAATGGCTGCTTTGAAAAACAAGGGTGCTATTTTTACCGCAAAGCCTTCAGCAAAGCGATAAATAATGATGAATCCAATGTACCATCCGATATACTTTTTCTTGAAGAAAGTTTTGAGAACATCCCACAAAGTATGAAATCCTTGGGATAGCGAGTTAACGGTGCTGGTGGCTGCACCCCCCGATGGTAACATTCGGGTATGATAAAGCGCCAATATCACCATGATGGCTCCATAAGTCCCCATCACAATCATCCAGCCATGAAGGGCACCGACTGTTTCTTCCAAAACACCAGCAAGGTAAACAAGCCCTCCGGCAGTCAATATTTTTGCAATATTGTAGGACGCTCCCTGCCATCCAATATATTTTGCTTGCAGTTGCGAACTTAATACATTGAGGTAGACTCCATCCGTTGCAATATCATGGGTCGCCCCACTGAGTGCTACTACCGCCAGCAAGGCTATCGAATAGCTAAAAAAGTTATTGAGAGGGAGCGATAAGGCAACCAACGCAAAGGTAATTCCGGAAACCAACTGGGTAGCAACCACAAAATGTTTTTTGGTCTTGAACATTTCCAAGATCGGACTCCATAAAGGTTTTAAGGTCCAGGGTAAAATGATGAGTGAAGTCCAGAATGCAATCATTGAATCGCTGATGTCAAGACTTTCGTACATCAGCACTGATGCCTGGTTGATTGCCGCAAAAGGAAGTCCCATTGCAAAATAAACAGTCGGTATCCAAACTGCCGGATGAAGAGATTTAGTTCGTTTTGAACGCATGATGGTTAGTGTTTCTTGGTCTGATTTTTACTTCTCAATTTCCAACATACCACCGGAAACAAGTTCTTTGTGATTGATGAAATATGAGTTTATATTTTTGCTGTCTTTACTTATTTTTTTGATGAATTTACCTGTCCCCTTTTTGCGGATAATGAGTTCTTTACCCGAATAAAAGTTCTGATCCAGTTGAATGGTCACTTCGTCAAAAACTGGTTGAGCAATGGCATAATCCATATTCCCGGGGCATACAGGATAAAATCCCATCATGCTATAAACAGCCCATGCTGAAAGAGTTCCACAGTCATCATTTCCGGGGATTCCTCCCGGCTGGTTTAGGTAATGGTTATCCAATATTTGTTTTACTTCCGTTTGAGTTCGCCATTCTTCACCTTTTATGTAATTGAATAGCCAGGGATAATGGATATCTGGTTCATTGGCGACATCGTAATGCCCTTCATCAAAAATAGTTTGAAGCTGTCTGATGAAATTTTTATTACCACCCAATAACTTCTTCAATCCTAAAATATCATGGGGAACACAAAAGGTATATTGGTAGGCATTACCCTCGTGGAAGCCCGGACTTGGTTCAAAATTTTCCCCTTGCTTTGGATCAAAGTCCTTGTAAAAAGAACCATCTGCCATTCGTGGACGAATCATCTGAAAATCTTCTTTGTCAAAGTATTCCTTATAGCGAAGTGATTGTTTTTGAAACCGTTCGTAATCGCTGTCTCTACCTAATGTTTTTGCGATTTGTGCAAGGTTCCAGTCAGCAATGTAGTATTCCAAAGCATGCGAAACTGAATTGTCAAAAGGTTTGGTATAAGGGATGTAACCTTTTTCGAGGTAATCATCAATATCAGGGCGCAGTTTATTATTGCTCCCTTCTGTTGTTGCCGATTTGTACATGGCTTCATAAGCAGATTCAATATCAAAATCGGTTAACCCACGCAAATAGGTGTCTGTAATCACGGCGATCGAAGGATCACCTTCCATGACATGGGTTTCAGTGCTATTGAGTTCCCATTTTGGCAACCAGCCACTTTCCTTGTGCATGGCAATCATCGAGCGAACCATATCCAGTTGTTGTTCCGGATATATCAGACTCATTAGTGGATGAAAATTGCGATAGGTATCCCACAGCGAAAACGTCGTATAGCGATCACCTTCTTTTACTTCTCCCACACCATATGATTCCATTAGGGGATATTGGCCATTTACATCGTTGATGATATTGGGGTGGATTTGCATATGGTACAGAGCAGTGTAAAACACCGTCTTCTGATCGTCGGTTCCACCTTTTACGGAAATTCGGGAGAGAGTCTCCTTCCATTTTTTTTGAGCAGCAGCATGAGTTTCATCAAAATTAAATCCTGGCATTTCGACATCCATATTTTGTCGCGCATTTTCAATGCTTACATATGAAACAGCCACTTTTACAAGAATTTCTTCATCTTTTAGGGTGTTGAATGTCAGGTAGGCTCCAATACTGTCTCCGGATAGTTGAGTCTGAAATTCGGGATAAAATTTGAATTCGCCGCTGGTTGCAGACCATGCAGCCTCGGCTTTCATCTTCGGCATCTTTTTCCATGCTCCAAATGTAGTTGCAGGCTTACTGAATCTAGCCACAAAATATACAGGACGCTCGGTTCTGTCATTATAGCAAAATGTTCCGGTCATTCTCCATCCCTCAATTTCCTGGTTATTCACTATTCGAAGCGAGGCACCACTTTCATTGGTTAACCCCGTTCCTAAATCCAGAAGAATATTAGATTGACCTTCGGGAAACTTAAACTTGCTTAATCCAACCCTCGCACTTGCTGTTACTTCTGTTGAAATTGAATACTTATCAAGGAAATTGCTATAGTAACCCGGTGATGCTTTCTGCTTTGACATTAATGATCCGTAATCTGTATTGCTTGCGCTAACTGGCCCGGTTGTTGGAATTAGTATGATCACTCCAAGTTCAGGGCATCCTACTCCGCTGAGGTTAACATGGGAATAACCTGTGAAATAATGGTTGTCCCACGAATAAGGTGTAGACCACCACCGGCTGTCTTTATCCCATTTATTATCAGTAGAGCCGCTAACATTGAACGGAACAACGGAAACCATTCCTTGCGGAACAATAGCCCCCGGATTGGTCGTTCCAAAATTAGTGCTTCCAATAAAGGGATTTACCCAGTCCGTAGGATCAATTTTCTGACAAAAAGTATTATATATATTACCAAAAGCTATGGCAATGGTCAAAATCACTATTCTAAATTGTTTATTCAGCATGTTCGTTAAATCTGATATTTTTGAATCGTAAAGGTAAATATTTCACTATTTATCAAGCTGTAAATGTTGAGTCTGAAATAATAAATAATCCAACTATCGTTATCTGCAGAGTGAAATTTAACGACCAAATTGTATAGACTATCTGTAAAATCGTTGCTCTTCCAATCTTGCTGGTTGATGAAATCCTTTCATACTATACGTTCTTGGCTACATATTTACTTAATTGTTTTTTTACGATTAATTCTCTTGAAAGCCAATAACAAAACCACTATTTTTGCTGTTTAATTTTGTTGAGGAGGAAATATGAAACGAATTGCAGGGAGGCTGTTTATCACCCTTTTTTTAATAGTAATCTTATTTGTTGGCTATCATTTTCTGGAATCATCGATGATTCCTCATTTAGAAGGTCACGAACAAGATCCAACTGAAATATATTATGAAGCGATAGAATTGCCCGATAGTTTGTTTTTTGCGGGTGAGCGAGTCCCTCTGGAATATTTCGATGTAAAGGAAAATCTGGATCGGGAGATGTTGGTCAACTCGTATTTTCATTCACAAACCATTCGATTTATCAAAATGGCTCCACGTTTTTTCTCTATCATCGAGCCTATTTTAAAGGCAGATAGTATTCCTGAAGATTTTAAATATTTGGCTTTGGCTGAAAGTGGTTTCGATCCGCGGGCGGTTTCCCCGGCGGGTGCTGTAGGCTTTTGGCAATTCATGAAAGGTACTGCCCGTGACTATGGTTTGGAGGTGAATGATGAGGTTGATGAGCGTTATCATATTGAGAAAGCTACTCAAGCCGCCTGTTCCTATTTGCATGAGTCGTATGAGAAATATGGTAGTTGGACAATGGTTGCCGCTTCATATAATGCCGGGCGAAACTTTGTTGGTCGTCAGATTGAACGTCAGCAGGAGAACAACTATTACGACTTGTTGTTAGGGGAGGAAACAAGCCGGTACGTGTTCCGGATTATTTCATTGAAGTTAATTCTGGAGAGTCCCCAAAATTATGGTTTTAATATTTCTGAAGATGAGTTGTATCCAATTTGGAAAACTACTTTGGTAACAATTAAAAGCCCGGTTACAAACTTTGCTGATTTTGCCAAAGAACATGGAACCAATTATAAAATTTTGAAGTTGTTAAATCCATGGTTGCGGGAGACCAGCCTGACCAATAGTTTGGGGAAAACCTATGAGATTAAATTGCCCGCTGAAGGGTTTCGCACAAACACAAATTGATTTACATGCAGAAAACTGATATTACAGCGATTGACGATGAGCTGATCGAAAATGAAGAGAAAGTAATGGTGTACGGTGCCCGTGTGCACAATCTGCAAAATATCAATGTGGAAATTCCCCGTAATAAGCTCACAGTGATTACTGGCTTAAGTGGAAGTGGAAAATCTTCATTGGCTTTTGATACCATTTATGCGGAGGGACAACGTCGTTATATTGAAACTTTTTCTGCTTATGCCCGATCTTTTTTGGGAAATATGGAGCGCCCGGATGTGGACAAAATCACTGGGTTGAGTCCGGTGATTTCAATTGAGCAAAAAACTACTAATAAGAATCCGCGCTCAACAGTTGGCACAGTCACCGAAATTTATGACTTCCTGCGATTGTTGTATGCCCGCGCTGGTGAGGCGTTTTCTTACGAAACAGGTGAGAAAATGGTGAAATACACCGATGAGCAGATTTTGAAGCTCATTCAGGAGCATTTTGCAGGTAAACGCATATTAGTGATGGCTCCCGTGGTTCGTGGTCGGAAAGGACATTACCGTGAGTTGTTTGAGCAAATTCGAAAAAAAGGGTTTCTGTATGCTCGAATTGATGGCGAAGTGCAGGAATTGAAATACAACATGCGAGTCGATCGTTATAAAAATCACTTTATTGAGATTGTAGTGGATCGCCTGGTTGCAGATGATGACAGCAAAAAGCGTTTGAAGGAATCCGTTCAGATGGCGATGAAACACGGACATGGCATAACACTCGTCATGGAAAATGAAACGGACAATTTGAAATATTACAGCCGTCAGTTGATGTGCCCAACCACGGGCATTTCATACAATGAACCGGCACCTCACAATTTTTCATTTAACTCACCACAGGGGGCTTGTCCAAAATGTAATGGTTTGGGGCAGGTAGCCGAAATTGATTTGGAAAAAATCATTCCCGATCCGAATTTAAGTATTGCCAAAGGGGGGATCGCACCTCTTGGAACACAGAAAAACACACTCATTTTTTGGCAGATTGAATCCTTGGGAGAGAAGTACGGTTTCACGCTAAAAAGTCCGGTGAAAGATATTCCGGAAGATGGTTTGAATGCAGTATTGTTTGGAACCAATGAGCGTATTCAGTTAAAAAATTCGCCCTTGGGGAGTTCAGTCAATTACATGATGACTTACGAAGGGGTGGTGAAATATATCGATAGTCAGCGTGATGATAATCCATCCAAGAAAGCACAGAAATGGGCAAACCAGTTTATTAAGGAAAAAGCTTGTCCTGAATGTGGTGGTTCCCGTTTGAAAAAGGAGTCCTTATATTTTAAAATTGACAACAAAAATATTTCTGAGTTGGCGCAAATGGATATCCGTGAGTTGGATACCTGGTTTCAGGGATTGGAAGATCGTATTACTGACCGCCAGCGAAAAATTGGAACAGAGGTGATTAAAGAAATTCGAGACCGCATTAGCTTTTTAATGGATGTGGGCTTGGAGTATTTATCGCTTGATCGGACTTCGCGAACCCTCTCTGGTGGTGAAAGCCAGCGAATTCGTCTGGCAACGCAAATTGGCTCGCAGCTCGTGAATGTCCTTTACATTCTGGATGAACCGAGTATTGGTTTGCATCATCGGGATAATTTGCGGTTGATCAATTCGCTTGAGCAACTCCGCGACACTGGTAATTCAGTGATTGTGGTTGAGCACGATAAAGATATGATGTTGGCAGCTGATTATGTGGTGGATATGGGACCGCACGCTGGGAGGCACGGCGGAGAAGTAGTTGCAATTGGTAGTCCTGAGGATATTTTAAAAGCAAATACACTTACCTCAAAGTACCTAAGTGGGGAGGCTGAAATTGCCGTCCCTGAGAATCGAAGGGATGGAAACGAACAATCTCTAAAGTTGAGAGGTTGCACGGGACATAATTTGAAAAATGTGAATGCTGAATTTCCTCTTGGAAAGTTAATTTGCATAACAGGAGTGTCAGGTAGTGGGAAATCAAGCCTGATTAACGGGACATTGCAACCCATTTTGAGTCAGCATTTTTATAAATCGGTAAAAGACCCACTTCCGTATAAAAAGATAGAAGGTTTGGAGAATCTGGACAAGGTGGTGCAAGTTGACCAGTCACCACTTGGACGAACTCCCCGATCAAATCCGGTAACCTATACGGGTGTATTCTCCGATATCCGCGCATTATTTACGCAACTTCCCGAAGCTAAAATCCGAGGTTATAAGCCAGGGCGTTTTTCTTTCAATGTAAAAGGCGGAAGGTGTGAAGAATGTCAGGGAGGTGGTTTGAAACTAATTGAGATGAATTTCCTTCCAGATGTGTATGTACACTGTGACAGTTGCAATGGGAAGAGATACAATCGGGAAACGCTGGAGGTTCGGTACAAAGGTAAATCCATAAGTGATGTCTTGGATATGACTATCAATCAGGGTGTGGAATTCTTTGAGCATATGCCGTCCATTGTTCATAAATTGAAAACCTTGCAAGATGTTGGTTTGGGCTACATCACACTTGGACAGTCCTCAACCACGCTTTCAGGAGGGGAGTCGCAGCGAGTGAAATTAGCCACGGAACTTTCGAAGCGCGACACTGGGAAAACGCTGTATATTTTGGATGAACCCACAACTGGACTTCATTTTGAAGATATTCGTGTATTGCTAGAGGTTGTTAACAAACTGGTGGATCGGGGAAATACGGTAATTGTAATCGAACACAACATGGATGTGATTAAGGTCGCTGATCATGTAATTGACTTGGGGCCAGAAGGAGGAAAAGGTGGAGGCGAAATTTTGTGTGCCGGAACTCCGGAAACAGTCAGTAAAAACAAGAAGTCATACACTGCCAAGTTTTTGAAGATGGAACTTGCCCAATTGAAAAGCAGGGCTGAAAACTAAGACATTGATTCAACCTGATGTTTTAACCTTTGTCGAAGATTGATTATTGAAGAGGGGTATTCTGAAAATTTGTTCAATTCTTTTTTTTCGGCAGCCAAAGAACTTTGTTATATTTAGTGCCTATTAAGCTTGTTAAAATGGATAACGAAGAGCGGTTAGCAAAGCAAAAAAGACTGATAGAGGAAATTGGATGGTTCTATGATAAGGAAGGTCTTCAGCCTATTGCTGGCAGAATAATGGGACTTTTGATGGTCATGGATCAGGAACGATTCACCTTTGATGAAATCGTTGAACATCTGAATATTAGCAAAAGTTCGGCAAGTACGGCTCTTCGAAATCTCGAAATTCTTGGTAGCATTGAGTATGTTACACTCCCCGGCGACCGCAAAAGATATTTCCAAATAAAAAGAAAGAATGCTTTAAACTTAGTTGATGACTTTGAGCGAAAAATGTTGCACGCAAAGGACTTTTTTAGTCAAGTTGTTGAATTGAAGGCAGATAAAAATTCGCAAAATGCTTTGTTTCTTACTGATATGCTCGGTCTTATTGATTTTCTTTTAGAGAAAATTCGTACATGTAGATCTGAATCTTAACCCAAAACATATATTTTTTATTTTTACGGTTCGGAAAGTACCGAACTAATTATATATTTGTGAAGTAAATGAAAATCAAACTAGTTTATATGAGATAATTCGAAACTACTGGAAGTTGATAAAATAATCAACTGGAAGGTTGAAAACACCTTGTAACATTTTATAGATCAAAGCCATGATTAGACGATTAAGCAGTAATAGGTATATTTCTGTCTTTTTGTTTCTATTTGCATTTGTTATCTACCTATCCAATATTGGAGGCGTAAGTATTTACATTCTTGATGAAGCCAAAAATGTTGAGTGCGCGAGAGAGATGCTGAATAAAAAAGACTTTATTGTGCCTACTTTCAATGAAGTTCTTAGAACTGATAAGCCTCCACTTCACTATTACTTCATGATGTTGGGTTTTACAATTTTTGGAGAAAATGCATTTGGAGCGCGTTTTTTCTCTTCACTTTTTGGTGCATTAACTATTTTAATCACCTATTTATTTGTCAAAAAGTATGTTGACAAAGAGACGAGCATTTGGGCTGCAATCATTTTGTTGGCGTCTATTCATTTAAGTATCCAGTTTCATCTGGCAGTGCCTGATACCTACCTCGTATTTTTCCTGACCTCGGCGATCATGTCTTTTTACGTGGCAGTTAAGGAGCGGAAAACATACTTGTTATATGCCATGTATGCTTCGATAGGGTTTGGGGTTCTGGCAAAAGGGCCTGTTGCAATCGGTTTGCCTGGACTGATTTTTCTGTTGTTTTTGATTTTTGCCAAAAGATTCAAATGGACCGAGTTGAAAAGATTGAAGCCAATTGTTGGCACACTAATCGTGCTGGCAATCGCTATTCCATGGTACGTGTTGGTTGCTATGAAAACCAATGGAGAATGGGTGTCTGATTTTTTTCTGAAACACAATTTGAGTAGGTTCTCTGATCCCATGGAGGGGCATGGTGGTATTTTTCTGATCACCTTTGCTTACGTGCTTGTTGGGCTTTTCCCATTCTCTGTTTTTATTTTCCAGGCAATTAGGAAAGCGTGGAAGAATAGGCAGAATGAATTCGTTCTTTTTAGTTTGATTGCACCATCTGTTATCGTACTCTTTTTCTCGATATCTTCCACCAAGCTGCCAAACTACACGGTTCCTTCATATCCATACTTTGGCATATTGCTGGCAATTTATTTAAAGGAAGTAAAATTGGGTAAATTGAAACCCGGATTAATTGCCTTAATGGTTATTGGTTTGATTTTGATTCCAGCAATCTTTGTGGGATTGAAGTTTGACACAGCGCTTGCTAGTGTGAATTCCATTGCCTGGTATTTTTTACCATTGCCATTATTGTTGGTTCTTGCCTATTATTTCAATCAACAAAAAATGAAAGAGAAGGCGCTAATCGCGGTAGCAGGTTCCGGAATTCTTACTTCGTTAATTTTCTTTTTATTTGCGTTTCCTGTTATTGATAGACAAAATCCAGTTATAAAAGGCCAATCAATGTTAATGGGGAAAGAATTACGATATTTTGAAAAGTTGAATCCTGCATTTCCATTTGCATTAAAGAAAGGGGTTTCACCAATAGATCATCAAAATTTCCTTCATTTCTTTAATCACCATCCTGATGGAATTATCATTTCCACCAAAAAGAAAATAGAGAAAATAGATTTGCCGGAAGAGCTTGAAGTAAGCTATTCTTCGAAAGATATTTTTGAAAGTCCAACGACCGTTTATATCACAAAAAAAGGCTATTAGAACGAATTGTTTATTTTTATATTTGTCTGGTTTGAATGTGATGGGAAAACGAATAATCATCTTTTTGTTCTAACTTTGAATTATATGAGAACCATTAATATTTACTGCGAAAATACGAAGTCATTAAAAGCATATCCTCTCGGAACATCGCTTGAGGAAATCAAAAACGATCTACAGATTAAACTAGCGAATCCCATTTGTGGAGCTTTGGTCAACCACAAGGTTAAGGAGCTCTCTTTTTCAGTTGTGAAATCAAAACGAATCGAGTTTATTGATTATACGCATCCGGATGGAAGGCGCTTGTATATTCGTTCGTTACTGTTTATTTTTTACGTAGCTGTGAGGGAAGTTTTTCCTCAAGTGAAATTGAAAATCAGGCATGGTATCAGTCAGGGGTATTATTGCGAGTTGGTTGGTCTGGAACGACCAATTAATGACTCAGATATTTTTGAATTGAAGAGTGAGATGCGTCAATGGATATCACGCGATGTGGTTTTTGAGAAAAAAGGAATACCAACTGAAGACGCTGTGGAGATACTTCACCAGCAAGGGTTAGAAGAAAAAGCTCGTTTATTTGAGCAACAGGGAACCTTGTTCTCATATCTCTATTTTTTGGATGGTCAGGTTAATTATTTCTATGGACATCATGTTCCTTCAACAAAATACCTAACCAGTTTTGATATGGTTTCATACCTGGATGGTATTTTATTACAGGTTCCAAAGTCAGAAAATTTTGATGAGGTTCATGAGGTGATTGAACAACCTAAATTATTTCAAATTTTTCAGGAACATAAGCAGCGTGCCGAGATTCTGGACGTTCCGAATCTGGGAAAATTGAATGAATACATTGAAGAAGGAAAGAGTGGGGACATCATCAAGATTTCGGAAGCTTTGCATGAAAAGAAAATTGCTGAGATTGCCAATATAATTGATGAGCGGCGGGACCAGGTGAAGGTTGTTTTGGTAGCAGGCCCTTCTGCTTCCGGGAAAACAACTTTTAGTAAAAGACTGGCTGTGCAATTATCGGTAAATGGAATTGTTCCCCACATGATTTCGCTTGACGATTATTTTGTGGATCGGGACAAGACTCCTTTGGATGCGCATGGAGAGTACGATTTTGAAGCACTTGAAGCAATCGATATTGAATTTTTCAACCAGCAATTACTTCAACTTTTTAATGGAGAAGAGGTTGAGCTTCCAAAGTTTAATTTCTCATTGGGGAAAAGAGAAAGTTCTGGAGATAAGTTAAAACTTGGACTTGGGCATATCTTAATTGTAGAAGGAATCCATGGCATTAATCCGAAATTGACCCCGTTGATTAAAAACGGGCGTAGCTTTAAGATATTCTTGTCTGCACTTACTCAAATATCTTTTGATGATCACAATCATATTTCAACAACTGATAATCGGCTTATCAGGCGTATGATTCGTGATAGCAAATATCGTGGATATTCTGCGACCGATACCATTAAACGATGGCCAAGCGTACGTAATGGAGAGGAAAAGAATATTTTTCCATATCAGGAGAATGCCGATATCATGTTTAATTCTGCATTGATGTATGAATTGCCAGTACTTAAAAAGTATGCAGAATTGTTGCTTAAGAAGGTTCCTGAAAATCAAATCGAGTTCTGCGAAGCCAACCGCTTATTGAAGTTCTTTAGCTACATGATGGATATTGAAGATCATGAAATACCACCTACTTCGGTACTTCGCGAATTTTTGGGAGGAAGTAGTTTTAGATACTAATGAAGCAAAAGATTCTTGCGGACTGGTAGTTTGTTGTTTTCATATTCTTGCAAGGGCAGGATTATTAATTCAATCCTATTTTTACGAAGATTAGAAAAATAATCTCTGAAAACTTTAATCGTGTTTTGAGTTTTTGACTATATTTGCTACGAAATATTGTTTTATGGAAGTACGAGATCGCATAATAGAAGAAGCTACATCATTATTTTTCAAATATGGTATTCGCAATGTCACGATGGATGATATTGCAGTTTCCGTAGGCATGTCCAAACGTACTGTTTATGAAAATTTCAAAGACAAAACAGAGCTGATCCAGACCATTTTGAAGCATTTGTCAGATAAGCAAGATGCCAGAAGATTGGAGATTGGATCAATTGCCTCCAATGTGATTGAAGCTATATTTATGGCGATGCAAGACGGGGTGAAAGCTATGAATATTATAAATCCGGTGTTTTTCTATGATTTGAAGAAGTATTACCCAGCGGTTTGGAAATCCATAACTCTTGCCAATAAAGAGAAGAATAGTAATCATACCTACAAGCAACTTCGTAAGGGAGTGAATGAAGGATTGTTCAGAAAGGATATCGATATTGATATTATATCAAAATTGTTCCATGAGCAGATTGCTATTATTGGTGATGAAAAGATTTTTCCAAGGGAAGAATACAAGTATATTGATGTGTTTAAAAATGTTATTATCAATTTTATACGGGGTATATCAACAAAAAAGGGGATTGATTTAATAGATAGTATGTTGGAATAATTTTTTTGACTTTTAAAAAACTTTAAAAAATGTAAAAGTTTTATTGGTTTATGATCGATGAAAAAACAATAGTTCAGAAAACGTATAAGCTTTATTCAAAGTATGGTATTAAAAGCGTGAGTATAGATGAGATTGTCGTCAAGTTGGGGATCTCAAAGAAGACGCTCTATATGCATATTAAAGGCAAGGATGAATTAATTGAAAAGGTTGTTGAGTACAGCATGAGTAAGTTCATTCAGGAGTTGAATGAGTTTATTAATCTTGAAAAAAATGCAATCAGGAAATTGGCTTTGTTTTTTGCCTATATGGTTAAAAACGCACGAAAGATAAATCCATCTTTCTTCTTTGACTTGAAGCGAATGTGCCATAATCAGTATAAAGAAATCGAGAATTTTCGGGACGAAAAATTATTTGTGACTGTAAAATCAATAGTTGATGAGGGAATTAGTAACGGTTTTTTTCGGGATGAGATTGATTTAGAATATGTGTTTCAGAACATGATTTTTAAAGTATCTGATGCTGCATATCGAGTCTTCCCGGCATATAGGGATGCCAAGTCTGATAATACAATCTATAAGCTTTTACTTAATGATATTTTGGGAATTACAAGTTTGAAAGGTCATCGTGAATTTGATAAAAGATACGACGATCTACTTGCCATTTTGTAGGATTGAGGTAAATCAGAAGATATAAGGAAAACAATTAAACAATGTAGTAATGAGAAGAAAGCAGATTATCATTTTTTTTATGATCTCCTTAATTGGGCAAGTTGCCATTGCTCAGGAAAGGTTATCGCTTGATTTGGACGCTGCTAAAGAGTATGCTTTGAAATTCAATAAGAATATCAAAAACTCTGGACTGGCAGTTGAAAAATCACAAGAACAGCTTTGGGAAGCAATTTCCGCAGGTCTTCCACAAGTTGATGCAACCACTGATTATTCAAATTCGTTGGGTGCTGAAATTTCTATTCAATTTGCAGAAGGCCAGCCGGCTACACAAATCCCAATTGATCCGACCAGTAGTTTTAATTTGCGTGTGGGGCAGTTGTTGTTTAATGCGAATTACTTGATCGGCATTAAAACGGCAAAGCTGTATCAGAAGTTGTCAGAGAAAAATCAAGTAAAAACTGAACGGGACATTATCAGTCAGGTTGTGGAAAGCTACTACCTGGCTTTGATATCTGATGAAACGCTGGAAATATTACAGGGCAATGTGAGCAACCTGCAGGAGGTTTATGAAAAGACAGAGCCATTGGTTGAGTTTGGAATGATGGAAAAGGTTGATTTGGACCAACTTTCAGTTCAGCTTAATTCGTCGAAAAATGCTGTTAAATCAGCAGAAAGACAATTTGAAATGTCAAAAAATATGCTTCGGTTACAACTGGGAGTATCATCGGAAACGGAGCTGGAATTAACTGAAAGCTTAAGTGAAATTCTGAATCGTGAGAATTCTTCCAAGCTTGAAGGTGAAGGTTTCGATATTAATGAAAATATTGATTTCCAGCTGGTCGAAGCTCAGGAGGAATTACAAGAGAAGCAGGTGGATATGCAAAAGGCAAATTATCTTCCTTCACTTGCTGGTTATTACTCTTTTACGCATAAGCTTTTAAAACCAAATTTTGATATGACTCCCAATCACATGGTTGGCGTGCAGATGAGCATTCCGATTTTTTCCAGTGGTGAAAGACGTGCCAAAGTAAGGCAGGCAGAAATTGACTTGGAATCTTTTAAAAATGAGAAATCATTGCGAGAAGACCAGTTGCAGGTTCAATTTAAACAATTGAGCTTCAACCTAAAGAATGCCACTGAAAACTATGAGAATCAAAGAAACAATGTGGAGGTGTCAAGGGAGGTATTTCAGAACCTGAAACAAAAATTTGATCAGGGAATGATTTCCAGTCTTGAGCTTACCAGTGCTGACAATAACTACCTCAAAGCCGAATCAGATTATTTACAAGCAGCCTTTGAATTGCTGCAAGCGCAAAACGAATTAAAAACCTTAACAGGAACATTGAGATAAAAATTAAACAAGATAATAATGAAACAATTAAACACTTTTATATTCATTCTTGCTATTAGTGCATTGAGTCTGACATCATGTTCTGATAAAAAAGCGGAGGATGGAAAAAAAACGAATATTGAAGTTGCAAAAGCTGAAAGAGTTCGGACAATTATCTTAGAAAATCAAGAGATCACCAGAACGATTGAGTATACTTCAACGCTTGTTCCGTTTAACATTGTACACATGGCACCGACATCTCCCGGTCGAATTGAAGCAATAAATGTTGAAATGGGTGATAAAGTTCGAAAAGGCGATGAGTTGGTTCGAATGAATGATGCGCAGCTTAATCAGGCAATGATCCAGTTGAATAACCTCGAAACTGATTATTCACGTCTGGATACCTTGAAAAAACTGGGAAGCATTGCGCAACAGCAATACGATCAATTGAAAGCACAGTATGAAGTTGCCAAGGAGAATGTGCAGTTTCTTCAAAAAAATACGATTCTCGAAGCTCCTTTCAATGGAGTTATTTCGGGCAAATATTTTGAAGCTGGAGAAATGTATTCAGGTGCACCTGTAGCAACAGTGGGAAAAGCCGCCATTCTTTCTATCATTCAGGTTGAAAGGCTAAAAGCAATAGTAAGCATTTCCGAAAAATATTTCCCGAGCATTCATAACGGGATGGAAGTTTCTCTTCAGTTTGATGTTTATCCAGGTGAAACTTTCAATGGAAAGATTTTTCGTATTTCACCAACTATTAATCCTCAAAGCCGATCATTTGAAGTGGAAGTTAGTGTGAACAATCCGACTGCCAAGTTACGTCCGGGCATGTTTGGCCGTGTGACTATTGGATTGGAAAAAACAAATGCCAATGTACTTCCGGCACTTGCTATTTTGAAAATGCAGGGATCGAATATTCGCTATCTATTTGTTGACAATAAAGGAAAAGCGAAGCGTATTGAAGTTCAGCTTGGTAAACGTTATGACGACAAGGTGGAAGTGATTTCTGATGAATTGAAACTTGGGGATCGTGTGATTATTGAAGGACAGGCGCGTTTGCTTGATGAAATGCCAATCGAAGTATTGAATTGATAATTACCACTCGCCAATAATTAAGAAGAAAATACTATGAGTATATATAAAAGTGCTGTAGATAAGCCAATTACTACCCTGATGATTTTCATTGCAGTGGTGGTTCTGGGAGTGTTTTCATTAATCAATATACCGGTCGATCTTTACCCGGAAATGGAACCACCCTACGTTTCGGTAATGACTACCTATTCTGGAGCCAATGCTTCCGATATCGAGACCAATGTGACAAAGGTATTGGAAGATGCCTTAAACTCGGTAGATAAACTAAAAGAAATTACATCTACTTCATCCGATAATCTATCAGTAATATCGCTTGAGTTTGAATGGGACGCAAATCTTGATGAGGCAACTAATGATATCAGGGATGTTATTGACCGGATGCTGGATAATTTACCGGAAGGGGTTGATCGACCATCCATCTTTAAATTTAACACTAGTATGTTCCCGATTATCTTCTACGCTATTACAGCGGAAGAGAGTTATCCCGGGCTGGAAAAGATTATTGATGAAAAGATTATCAATCCGTTAAACAGGGTTGATGGTGTTGGATCGGTTGCCATGATTGGGAATCCGAAACGAATGGTTTATGTTGATGTTGATCCAAAACGACTGGATGCTTACAATTTGACATTGGAACAAATTGGATCAGTTATTTCCAATGAAAACCGCAACCTTCCTCTCGGAAATGTAAAAATGGGTAAGATTGATTACCAGATTCGTGTGCAAGGGGAATTTTCAGAAAGTGATCGGATAAATAATTTGGTTGTTGCGAACTACAATGGGAAAAAGGTATTTGTGCGAGATGTTGCGACTGTCAGAGATACGTTAAAGGATGTCACCCTGGAAGAGAAAATCAACGGTGAAACCGGCGTTCGGATGTTTGTAATGAAACAATCTGGAGCCAATACGGTAAAAGTTGCACGACAAATCAAGGAAAAACTGGAAGAGCTGAAACCTTCGTTGCCTCCTGATGTGAAGGTTCAGGAGATTTTCGATTCGTCGACTTTCATCAAGGGCTCAATTAGTAACCTTTCATCGACCTTATTGTATGCCATGATTTTTGTGGTCTTGGTAGTCCTATTCTTTTTGGGGCGATGGCGGGCAACATTTATTATTGTGTTGACGATTCCAATTTCATTGATTGTATCATTTGTCTACCTTTACCTTACGGGTAACTCTATAAACGTAATTTCGCTGACCTCGCTTTCTATAGCGATTGGGATGGTGGTGGATGATGCCATTGTTGTATTGGAAAATATTACGCGTCATGTGGAGCGTGGAAGTAGTCCGCGGGAGGCTGCCATTTATGCAACCAACGAAGTGTGGCTGTCAGTAATTGTAACCACTTTAGTTGTAGTGGCTGTGTTCTTCCCTTTAACCCTGGTTTCAGGAATGACCGGTGTTCTCTTCAATCAATTGGGTTGGATTGTGACCATAACAGTCGTCACTTCAACATTAGCTGCAATTTCTTTAACTCCGATGTTGGCTTCGAAATTTTTGAAGCTGAAAAAGCGCAAAAAACAGCGTCGTTTTGGATACGAAAATACGATTGAAAAATGGCTGGATAAACTGGATTCTTTTTATGAATTCGCATTGAGAAAGCTTTTACATTTTAAAACGTTGGTCGTTGTTGGAACTTTCCTAATCTTTTTTGGCTCTTTCTATCTATTGAAGTTTGTGGGTACCGATTTCATGCCAGAATCGGATGAAAGCAGGATGAGTGTCATGATTGAGTTGCAAACGGGCTTGCGCGTTGAAGAAACCACAAAAGTGACACGCAAACTGGAAAAAGTTATTAAAGAACGTTATCCTGAAGTTACCGTAATATCGTCTTCGTCCGGATCAGATGATGAAGGGGGATTTATTTCAATGTTTAGTTCCACTGGGTCAAATATTATCAATTTCACTATGCGGTTGACGGATGTTGATGAGAGAGAACGTTCTGTCTTCGAAATATCTGACGATTTTAGGGCGCAAATTTCGCAACTTCCGGAAGTTGTAAGTTCTACCATATCAACCTCATCTCCAATGTTTGGAGGTTCAGGAAATTCCGTGGATTTTGAAATCTTTGGTTATGATTTTGACGTTACGAATTTGTACGCGGAAAAAATTTATGAGCGTTTTAAAACATTGGATGGAGCCAAGGATGTAACAATCAGTCGGAAAAAAGATAAACCAGAACTTCAAATTGTTTTGGATAGAAATAAATTGGCAGAACACGGATTGACAACGGGTCAGGTGTCTGCATTTATCAGAAATAGAATTAATGGATTGGTGCCTTCGTTCTTTAAAGAAGAAGGAGAGGAGTATGATATCAAAATTCGTTTGGAAGAGCGATATCGGAATTCCATAACTGATATTCTGGACATGACCATTATGACACCAGCAGGTGTAAAGATCAAACTGAAAGAATTGGGAGAAATTGAAGAGTATTGGTCACCTCCAAGTATTAGGCATAAGCGACGTGAGCGGTTGGTGACCATTTCTGCCGCACCTGATGGGGTTTCATTGGGAGAATTGGCAACACTCATAAAAGAAGAGGTGGCCGACGTCCAAACGCCTTCAGATATTGTTACTTCTGTTGGAGGTGCGTACGAAGATCAACAAGAATCGTTTATTGATTTGGCGATGCTGTTTCTATTAAGTTTGATTTTGGTGTATATCGTGATGGCTTCACAGTTTGAGTCTTTAAGGATGCCATTCATCATCATGTTCTCTATCCCATTTGCATTTACCGGGGTGATTTTAGCATTGGTAATTACCGGAACTACCCTAAGTGTGGTTGCAGCTTTGGGTGCTGTGCTTTTGGTTGGAATTGTAGTTAAGAATGGAATTGTGTTGGTTGACTTTATTAACCTGCAGCGAGACCGAGGTGTTGATTTGTACGAAGCCATTGCAATATCAGGGAAATCCCGCTTGCGCCCGGTATTGATGACTGCGGCAACTACGGTGCTAGGGATGCTTCCGTTGGCATTGAGTACAGGAGAAGGCGCAGAGATCTGGCGTCCTATGGGAATCACGGTAATTGGTGGTTTGTTGTTTTCTACTTTGGTGACCATGATTATTGTACCGGTTATGTATGCAGTAATGGCAAGCCGCGGAGAACGCAGGAAAAAGGAGAAAGTGCGTAAGCAATTTGTATTTATGGACAATTAACAAGAAGCATTATGAAAGCAGTATTTATTGTATTTAATCAAGCCAATACCGAGCGGGTGGAGTATATGTTGGACCGTTTGGAAATACGTGGATTTACCTGGTGGAATAATGTACTAGGACAAGGATCTGTTGATGGGGAACCACGCATGGGAACGCATACATGGCCCGAAATTAATTCAGCAGTTTTAACCATGGTGGAGGACGATAAAGTTGACGGGCTTTTGGAGAAAATAAAAAAGTTGGATGAAGTGAATAAGGAAGTTGGTGTACGAGCTTTTGTGTGGGAGGTAATTAAATCAGTTTAGAACCAATTTTCTCTCGATACGGGGTTTTATCTTTTTTTAGGAAAAGATGGAACCCTTTTTTTGTTGACTCAATTCTGAAAATTATTTTGAAGTACTTTTGAAAACAAGAATGTTTGAAAGACTCCGCGGCTGAGCATAAAAAGCATCATTGCCAGCCACAATGCATGATTGCCAATGATTGGCTGAAGCAGAAAGTAGGAGGGGAGAAAAACCAACATACTCGCTCCGATCATCGTGTTTCGCATTTCTTTCGAGGCAGTTGCTCCAATGTAAATTCCATCCCAAACGAAAGAAGCGAAACTGACCAGGGGCGTGATTACAACCCAGAATTTAAAAGCCATTGCAGATTTAATGATATCTCCCTGGTTGGTTAAAACTGTTAAGATTGTTCGATTTGCAAACAGGTATAAGAATCCAAATAGGGTGGCTAATAAAGCACCCCAATAAAACAAATAGCGGGTTACTTTTAAAAATAGTTGCTTGTTTTGTTCTCCAATATATCGCCCGCTGATAGCTTCTCCAGCATAGGCAAATCCATCAATGAAAAAGGCAAAGAACAAGAGGAATTGAATCAGCAATGAATTTACAGCCAGTATATGATCATTGATACTTGCCGACTTGGAGGTGAAAAAAGTAAATACAAAAATCACACAAAAAGTACGGATGAAAATATCCGAATTCACTCTGAAAAACTTTTTCATTGCCTGGGTGTCAATTATTGACTTCCATTCCCAGTATTTAATAAGAGGTTTGTATGATTTTAAGAATAGAGCAATTCCAATTAAGACTCCCAGGTATTGAGCAATTACTGTTCCCAAAGCCACTCCGGCCGAATTCATATGCATGGATTTTACGAAAAAGAAACTAAGGGAGATATTAAACACATTGGCCGCAATTGAGGTGATCATTGGGAATCGGGCATTCTGCATCCCCAGAAACCAACCATTTAACACATACAAACCAAGTGTTGCCGGAGCAGCCCACACGCGAATCCGGAAATACTCAGAAGCAAGCGATTCAACTTCCTGACTACCATTAATCATTTTAAAACTTAGCCATTCAATAGGAACCTGCAAGGCAATAATTACCAAACTGATAATCGTGGAAATCAAAATAGCACGAACCAATATGCTAAAACTCTCCTGCCGGTTCTTTTCACCATAAGATTGTGCTGTAAAACCACTGGTTCCCATTCGCAGAAAACTAAAACCCCAGTAGATAAAATTAAAAATGACAGTTCCCAGCGAGACTGCACCAATATACACGTCAGATCCAAGGTGACCCATTAACGCCATATCCACCAAACCAAGAAGAGGGATGGTTACATTGCTAATAATATTCGGGATTGCAAGGCGGAGTATATCGCGGTTCATGAAGTTTTTTTTGCAAAGAAACTAAAATAATCAGAGCCGGGGGAATTGGGTTGAGTGTAATTCACTTTTCAGTGGATGGCTGAAATATATTTTCAACCCACTTCGGGGTTACTCCTGTCCCTAAATAATTCTTAACCCCAAAATGAATTTTGAGATCACGAATATTTAATCCTTCGGATTTAATCTATTCCCATTGGAATCTGAAAACACCAACGGTGTTAAATTTTAATGACCTTTGGTGAATCCAAAGGTTGTAAATAAATTATAGATACAAACTATTTGCTCTAGCTTTTCTATTGTATTCTATTATTCTAATTGCAATTCACTTATTTGAACCTTTCAGATATCAGACAACACTATTTTTTATATCCTATTGCCATTATTGATTCAGCCTATCACCAATAAATAAATTCAATAAAAATTGATTTTATGAGATTTGGATGCGAACATTTTTGCCTGTATGTTTGTATTTAAAGATAAAAACATCTTCAAACCTTAAAAAGTTATTATAATATGTCATTTGAATTACAAAAATTATCTTACTCATACGATGCATTGGAACCTTATGTTGATGCACAGACCATGGAAATCCATCATAGCAAACACCATGCTGGATACACCAATAACCTAAATGGTGCAATTAAAGGAACCGAGCTCGAAGGAAAATCGATCGAAGAACTATTGGCAGACGTTTCTAAATATGGAACAGCTGTACGTAATAATGGGGGAGGTTTTTATAACCACAACCTATACTGGGAAGTTATGGCGCCAGGTGGTGCTCCCAGTCCTGAAGGAGAACTGTTAAACGCAATAAATGATTCGTTTGAATCAGTACAAAACTTTAAAGATGCTTTTACGAAAGCTGCACTAACCCGTTTTGGTTCGGGTTGGGCGTGGCTGGTAAAGCAGGGTGATAGTTTGGTGGTTTCGTCAACACCCAATCAGGATAATCCGCTAATGGATGTGGCAGAAGTAAAGGGAACTCCTATTTTAGGAGTTGATGTTTGGGAACATGCTTATTATTTAAAGTATCAGAACAAACGACCCGATTATGTCGAAGCATTCTGGAAAATCATTAATTGGGACGAAGTTGCCAAACGGTTTAAAGGTTAGTTGATTTTTGGTTTTTTTCCCCGAAGCAGAGGCTTCGGGGTTTTTATTTCCCTAAACTCCTGTCTTTTCAGACGGGAATTTTTATTTCCGGACAAATTTGTGAATACCTCCTATTTGAATTTTCATTCCTGAAAACAATCCATTCCCATTGAAAGTTATACTAATAGTGAAGGATAAGAAGATGCTAATATGAAGATTAGAGAGCTCAAAATATATAGTTCAAAGCTGAAGGCCCAAAAGGTGTTTTATGTGAAAACACTTGGCTTACCTCTGTTGCAGGAAACCGAAGATTCGTTTACGGTTGCAATCGGAAAATCGAAGCTTATTTTTCAGACAAAGGAAAATACAACACCGTATCATTATGCAATTAATATTCCCTCAAACCAAGCGATGGATGCCCTGTCATGGTTGCAGGAGCGGGTGGAGATTCAAAAATATGGAGACAATGAGCTGGTTGATTTTATCAATTGGAATGCTACCTCCGTGTATTTTTACGATGCCGAACAAAACATTGTCGAATTGATTGCTCGAAAAAACTTACACATTCAGAGTATTGACACGTTTGATTACCACGCTTTTCTTTCGATAAGCGAAGTTGGTGTGCCGGTGATTGATATCAAGAAATGTTATGAGGATATATGCCGGATTTCAGATATGCCTGTTTATGACGGAGACCTTGAACGTTTTTGTGCTGTTGGCGATGAAAAAGGCTTGTTTATTCTCGTGAACAAGGATTTGAAAAACTGGTTTCCAACAGATGATGTGGCTTATTCGTCTGATTTTGTCATTCGGGCCGAGAATAGGGGAGAGGAATTTAGTCTTTCTTTTCAGCAAGGGAAATTAAAAAGAGTGGCCATTTGACCACTCTTGAAATATGATTTTACTAATTTGATTCTGCAGATTGTCTTATTGCCTGGTGTAGACCACCTGTTCATCTTCGTCGTCAAAATCACCATCCATGTTATAATCCTGCATCATGGTAAGTTTATTTCCGTCAACGCGATATTCAATTTCTGTTGATTCTTCAAATTCAAATTCTTCAAGCAACACATCAAACTCACCATCCTCATAATTGTAATAGGTCATATCTTCTGCCAACCATCCGGTTTCTTCGTCGATGCTTATAATCCCAATTTTATTTGGGAATACATTTATTTTATTTCCGCTTACTGAAAGTTCTCCTTCAATCTCAAAATACTTAATCCAGACATTGAGTACAGGATATTTTATCATTCCCTCATCGATAAAAGAGTTTTCTGTTAACGTTAATACTTCTTTTGCATCAAGGGTAACATCATCCTGAGTCTCGGTGTACTCTGCAACCCAGGTCCCAACGTAATCCGGATTATTGTCCGAATCGTCTTTCGAGCAGGATACAATAAACGTGAATGCAAGGGTAATTAGAGCCAATCGGCTCGCCAGGTAATTAAGTTTTTGTTTTTTCATGACTTTTGATTTTCCGTAAAAATAGTGATTTTAGAATACTTTTTCGTCTTTAATTCATCATGCCAGATCAACAACCCTCAAAAGCGACAAATCTTTTCAAATTTTTAGCGTTGTCGTGAGTGTTTGTTAAACGGCGTCAGTGGCTCTATTTCGAGCTTTTTAGTAGTTCTTCCGGTTTTATTACTCTTTTTAATTTGTTTGTGGTATCTAAAATGAATTCTCTAATATTCATAACTTTGGAATAGCTAAACGCGATGTTATGAAAAATCACAGGGGAATCTATCTTGTCTGTTTTATTGCCATTTCGGCATTTATACTGGGCTGCAATTCAAAACCTAGACCTAAATTTGAGGAAGGTTTTAAAGCTACTAACTTCTTTGATGGCAAATCGCTGGATGGTTGGGAGATTAGCAATTTTGGACCGCAAGGGCCTGTTTATATTTCCGGGGGAAGCATTATCCTGGGAATGGGAGATGGCTGTACCGGGGTAAGCTGGAAGGGAGACTTCCCAACGATTGATTATGAAGTAAAACTGGAAGCCAAGCAAATTGATGGGAATGATTTTTTCTGTGGAATGACCTTTCCTGTAAACGATGAATTTTGTACGCTGATCATTGGGGGGTGGACCGGAACGGTAACCGGATTAAGCAACATCGATGGACACGATGCCTCGGAAAATGAAACTACTATTTATAAGGAATATAAACGAAATATCTGGTATCGTATTAAACTCAGGGTTACGCCTGAACATATTAATGCTTGGGTGAATGATACCTCCATTGTAGATGTAGATATTCGAGGCAAAGAACTATCTATCCGACCGGAAGTCTCGTTGTCAAAACCCTTTGGAATTGCCTCATGGCAAACAACTGCTGCCATCCGTAATATTGAGGTTGCCAGGTTTTAAGTGGAATTCATTTATTTCAGTCCACCGTTTAAATCATAAAATAAGCGATGGAATTCCTTCCGGTCGCTATCCGATAATTTTTGAATTTGTGCCAGCGGGATAACAATGGTAGATTGGTAATCTACATAATCCCTTGTTCCCGGCTTAAATTGATGGGGCAGATAAAACAGGCATAACGATGTTGGCAGGATATAGGCGTTGCCATCCATTTCAAGATCTGTGTGTCCGGTGCTTTTCAGCGAACCGGAATTGGAAAGAAACATCGCAAAGGTATGCCCGGTAACAGGAACATTAAACGTTAAGTTTTTATAGGGCATATTTCCCTTTAGAACGCCTACAACATATGCCCCTTGCTCTGCCGACGGGAAGTTTGGATGTTTTTTGATTGTAACACCAGGATATTTTTGCCTTCTTGTGAAATACATTCCCGGAAGTAACTTAATGTAATTTTGGTTGGTTTGGTTATATCCTATCGATTGGATGTTGTGACTGCGCATAAATGCAACCAAATTACTTACCCTTTGTCTTTGCAAAGTAAGAATGGTTTTGTTATAGCTATTGCATTGGTCTTTTTCTTGTTGGGTAATGGTTTGTGCTTGCAGCATTACCGAAAAAGTTAATAATGAAATAAAAATTATTAGTCTCATACTTATTTTTCTATTGAAGTTGCTTGCAGTTTTTCAGATTTACTTTAAACAACTTCTTCATTAAAAATCATTTTGTAAGGTCTTCTTGTTATCCTGCTTGTCTTTGTTATCCAATTTTGTGTAAAATCCTGAAAGCAAAATTGAAATAGTTGTTGGTATGTCTTTATTAGAATTGGTTTGAAACAGGTTAAACATAGCAAAATGGTGTTCCGGAATTTCTCCCAACTTTTCTCGTAAAGAGGCATAATAAGCTTCCCCAAAATTTTTGATTATATGATCGTCCGACCAGAAGTGTGTTGCCGAGAGCCCAATATTATCATCTTCAAAAGAGGGTTTCCCAAACACAGTTTTAATATCTGCCGCAAGTGCATTGAACTCTTCTTGTGGGAGTATTTTATCAAAGAGGATTCTAATTTGCTGTAATTTATCTTCGTAGAAAATGTAATAAATGCCTTCCAGCTTTTGATCCAGCAAACTCAGGTTTTCGTCACTCAATGTATAGATTTCTACGTAAGGTGCATATTTTTGATTGAGGACTTTTTGAGATTCTTGTGGAACGAGGATGGAGGCATAGGTTTCTTTAAACGCAACTAAACTCATCCCCAAATTCTTGTTTCTAAACGTATTGATGGGTTTAAGTTCCGCCACATGGCTTTTTTTCATGATTTCAACAAATAATTTCCAATAGTTTATCTCATCATTGTACCTCATTTGCAAGGTGATTTTCCCACCGTAATAAGGCTTTTTTATTTTACGGGGCGCTTTTATGGCATATGAAAAACGCAAAAGATTAGCTTCGTTACTGGGGACATCTTTAAAATGAACATTCCATTGTGCTTCTGATCCTAACATTTGAGAAATGAATTCCTGGGCACTGAAATTTACACTGCGAGTAAAATCGTTACTAACATTTGAAGGCGGAGCGTATTCCTTGCATCCTTTGTATTGTCCGGCGTACCTCCCTTTCAGATTATAGTTTACAATCTTTTTTGCTTCTTCTTCATCCTTTAAGTATTCTTCATTGGCAATAAATTTAATCTGCACCAGAATTTTGTTTATAAATTCAAGATGCATTTCAGGAAATAATAGTTCGCCTAGCTTGTAAACTTTACCAATTTCTTCAAGGTTTATTTTTACGAATGAAGTTTCGATGTTGTATTTACTTGCATTGAAAATAATCCCACTCTCTGTTTTTTCAACCTTGCAGTTGTATGCCTGTTCTACTTCTCCAGCTGTCATTCCCAGGTATACTTTATCGTAATATCCTAATAGAGGTGTTTTGGCTTTGTTCTGCGCTATAAGTAGTAATGGAAAAAGTAAGCTAAAAAGAATTGAAATCGTTGTTTTCATTAGTTATCGTTTTTCGTGTCAACCGGCGTATCATCTTGCCCCGATACTCGGTTTGATTCCGTTAATTAATTCAATCAATGTTGTATGTCTTATAATTAATCTTGAGCAGAAGGTCTGACTTGTCAGACCGCTAAAACCCCCGCCTGCCATATTACAATTTGTTAGCATTAGTTTTTTATTGTTTCGCATTTACATTTTAAATATTCCTCAATCTCCAAATTCAAATCTTTTGCCCTTCCCCACTGTAAACATGCATTTATTGTATCTCCTTTTGCAAGATAAATGTCGCCAAGCATTTTATATGAGTATGGTTCGTTTGGGTCAATAGTAAGTGATTTCTTAATATCAATTAAAGCACTGTCATTATTATCCAATTGCATATTTGCGTATGCTCGGTTCAAAAGATTTAGTTTGTCATTTGGATTTATTTTAACCGCTTTATTTAATTCTTCGAGAGCTAAATTATATTGTTCTTTGTCGAAGTAAACTAGAGCTAGTTGATAATATGCATCGCCAAAATTGCGGTCGACAGAGGTTATTTTTTTATAATTAATAATTGCACTATCAAGCTTTCCTAGTTCATGACAAACTACCGCAGTATAATAGTAAATCATTCCATTAGCAAAAAGGTCATCACTTCCTGTGTTCATTTGTGTATTAAATGTCAAAACTATTTTATTCTCATTGTCTGCCTTTGAATGACTTTCTCTCAGAGAAATGGCTTTGTTATAACATATTAAAGCCGAGTCATATTTTTTAATGTTTTGATAAATCATCGCTTTCGAAAGTTGTCCATATTCATTGTCTTCTCCCAATTTTTCTGCCTCAATAAGTAATTTTTGATAATCAACTGCGTCTTGACTGAAACAGTCTAAATTATAAGTGAAGATTAAGAATAATATTATGAGCGTTTGTTTCCTCATTTTAAAATGTTAATGCTAACGGTTAGTGTATGAAGCGTTGGGCGTCTCGAAGCACTTTCCTGTCAAACCGCTAAATTTTTTATTAAATGTAACTCCTTTGAAATTTGCACTATCTGCCCAATGATTTATACACATTGTTGTGCGGTCGTACTTTTAGTGTTTTTTTAACTTTCTATTTAAACTATGCATCCGGCCAATCCGGCCATTTTTTTTGGCCGGAAAGTATAGAACTCTTTTTCCGGCCATCATCCGGTCAATCCGGCCATTTTTTTTGGCCGGAAAAATATTTTCATTCAATCAGAAGATACTCTGTAGCTGGCCCATCTCCTGATTTTTGTGCTTTTCCTGCCTTCACCAAATCATTTAAATGTCTACGAGCTGTTCTTTCAGAAACACCAGTAAGTTCAACATATTTAGCTGATGTGAGAGTTTTGTGTTCTAATAGTTCTTTTAATCCTTTTAAATCTTTCACATCGGTGGTAATGGTAGAACTTGAACCTCTAAATAAAGTTGTTTTAAGAACATTATTATCTAATTCAAAAGTTGGCTTTTGAAAACCATTTTTTTCCAGTTTAGAGAGTTCCTCCATACCAAAGCCTCTTTCTTCAACTAATCCCATCTCAAAAAGGATAAAAGCAATCTTAGGGTTACGACTATTTGAAGCAACACTAAAAGTTCTAAACTTTTCAATAGGCGCTAAAGGAATCCCCGGACTAGAAACAACTACCTTATTATCATCGACATCAATCATAATTTTAGGATTTAAGGTATAATCCCTATGCACAATGGCATTCATAATGACTTCAAGTAACGCACGATAAGGAATGTCACGTTTTTCATCCCGAGGAAAGTTTGTTCTAGTAACATGTTTAGGAAATACAACTTCTAAATATTCTTCTATTTTGTCAGGTAATAATACTAATGGGCCATTAAAATCTTTAATAATTGGATCTTGACCTTGAGTACGTATGGTAAATTTAAGTCGAGCTTGTGGAAATTCTAATTCAGGTTCTTTACCTAAAAGTAGAAGTCCTAATCCAGTTGGTTTTGCTGTATTAGTTTTTTCTTTAACTTTTATAAGGCTTAGTTTGTAAAGAAATGTATTATAAGCATCAGTTCCCATTTTGAATTTCAATCCCATTCTTTCTATCATTACCCTTTGGGCTTCTTCTGAAAAATCAGTTATTTCGAAATTTGTCAGTTCTTTTTGAAAGGGAGTAAGGGAAGGTGTAATTTCCCTATCATTTGCTTCTTTAGCTCGTTGGCGTGCTTCTTTAAAAAATTGTTCATTTTCTTTAGCTATAATATCGCTATACTTTTTGTCATAAAAATCTACTGCAATTTTCGCTTTTTCTAACAAATAAACACCATCTCCGGCAACAGTCGGATCTGGATCTTTATGTCCAATAAATACTTTTGCAATTCTTGCATCTATTGTATGAAAACTGCACCCCATCTTTGGATGATTCCTTTCTACACAAGGTTCTAATGTAGTGTAAAGTGTATATCCTGAAACATCTTTAGCTCTTAGCTTTTTGCTAAAAATAGAATATTCAGCATGGTCACCACTTCTAATTTCCCCTCTATGAGCTGTTTCAACAAGTCTACCTTCTGGATCAACAAGAACAGCTCCGACTTTTGGATCTGTTTTATCACTATGTTCGGATTTTGACTTCCTCATTTCGATTATAGAAAGTTCGATATATTCTTGATGTGAATAAATTTCTCCTTTTTTATATTCTTTGTTGGCCATAGTTTCTTTTATTCTTTTTTTTATAAAAATACGTATTCTTTTATATTAGCCTCAACTTAAAGCTTGGAGTATTTTTTTGTATGCCGCACAACGGCAGTCTGTCTAATAACTATTTTTAACGGTCTGACGTTTCAATATCTGTTTCAAATTACAAACTACAGTCTGAATAAATTCCTTTTACAAAAAGGTTTTTAGACAGTCTGACGGTCACTTGTAAGTTGTCGTTGCGGATTTCGAAGAGCGTTCCTGTCCGATAGGACGGAACTGCGAAACGAGAATCCGGCGAACGACACCGCACGAACCCCGCAATGCAATTTACAATTTGTTATGCCCAGTGTTTTATTCATTTTTAGTCAAATTTTCCAAGAAGTATTAAAATTCCAAAAACAAGTTCCGCTGTTCCCCAAAATAAGTTCCAAAATATATTGCTCCCTTTTTCCCCAAGAAATTTTCTGCTTAGATAAGTGTCTCCAGGAGCCATTACTCCTCTTAATGATTTTCCTCTTATCCCGCCATAAATGGAATAAAGTCCATATACAACTAAGAAAATCCCTAAGAATATTTTGAATATATTATTCATTTTTAAACAGTTTTTGCTGCGGGTCAAAAGGATTTATTTTAATTAATTCAGAAAATATTATTCGAGGTTTTTTCTCTTTGAAATTTCCAAATTTATCAAGTCTGTCAACGACTCCCTTAATTAAGCAATTATCGAAAAGGTTAATTTTGTGAGAAACAATGCTTCCTTTTTGTGGTTTACATGTCAATACATGGTCTTGGTATAAAAATCCAAGAGTATTGGTTTTTTCATTTCCCCTCGTAGTGTGACCTTCGAGTTCTACATGTTGTCCGTGAATTAGTTCAGGTAAAACAATTTCGTCTTCTTCATCTTCGTCTACGTAAAATATGTTTTTCTCGGAATACTTAATACCTGCTTTAATTTCAGTAGAATCTTGAAGTCCAATTTCCATTTCCCTATCTTCTTCAATAATCTGGGCAACATTTGAAAACAGTGAATCAGGGCATTTTTTATATAGTTCTAAGGTTTCTACTGGAACATATAATAGCTCACCTTCTTCATTTAAAATCCCAACTTCAGTGTTATTGTTTCTAAATTTGAGATTTTCAAATTTTTCTTTCTTTGTTGTTTTTAAATGGCTGGTAAGCTTTATTACCCAACAAATTGACTGAAATGCTTTTTTAAATATTGTTTTAAATCCTATTTCTTTAAAATCATTTTCTGCCATTTTCTTTGCAGCAGTTGTTAAATAAGCAGTCGTTGCTAGACCACCCCCTGCAACCAACCATTCTTGAATAGTATCTGGAATGTAAGCAAGCCAACTTCCCTTTTCTATTTTTACAGGAATTTCAAAATCAATATCCTGAAACGAAGAACTTTCTTGATAGATAAAATATCTTAATATTTCATCGAAGCCAATCAAAGCACTCGCAGCTTTTTTTGCGTCAAGAAATCCATCATCGACTTTATTGCCGTAATATTTTAGGTATCCTAAATATTTCTGTTCTTCATCTTTCATATTGGTTAGTTTGTTTTTTCAACATTGGGCATAACTAGTTTATATATCAACTTTTATTATCTAATATCGATGATTTTGGAGTGATATGTATACCTTTTGTAACTAATATATTTTAGGCAACAATTATTGATAATTTGCAATTTACTAAAATCGTTTAATAAATAGGGTTATGTTATCTATTTGTCTGCCGTTCTAATCATTTGTTCGACACAGTTTAATGAACACTATCCCAAAACATGTTGCTTAGCTATATTTTGTCACTGCCGATAGGTACTTGGTTACTACCGAGAGCCTTTCGGTCGTTGCCGAACGCCTTTTCTATGTTGCTTAACTATATTTTGTCGGATCCCAACGCCAGTTAGTTGCCGCCGGGTGCCTTTCGGTCGCTGCCGAATGTCACTTTTGTGTTGCTTAGCAGTATTTGGCCGCTGCCTATTGCCTTTAATTGGAGGCCGAGCGGCTTTTTGTCATTGCCGAATGCTTTTCGGTTGCTAGCCCTTGGGTAATCCTCGTTCCTGTTTTCCAACCTCCTGTGTCCTTCCCTATTTGGAACTATTTTAAATAGCCTTTATTATGTTTTTTCTTCAAACTTTTTAGGTTTTCTTCATGTTTAGGAAAACAAAAAACAACCAAAAGTCTAACTTTTAAATTAAGAAATTATGTCATTTGAATTACCTGCGTTGCCCTACGCAAAAAATGCATTAGAGCCATACATCAGTGAAAAGACACTCGATTTTCACTATGGGAAACACCACCAGGCTTATGTAAATAATCTAAACAACTTAATTGTTGGAACTCCTTTTGAAAAAGCAGATTTGGAAACAATCGTGAAAGAAGCAGAAGGCGGTATATTTAATAATGGTGCACAGGTTTGGAACCACACGTTTTATTTCATGCAGTTTTCTGCTGATGGTTGCGAAGACCCAAAAGATGCATTGAAGGCAGCTATTGAAGCAGAATGGGGATCGGTTGATGCCTTTAAAGAGGCATTTAGCAAAGCTGCTGCTACTTTATTTGGATCGGGCTGGGCCTGGCTGGTGAAAGATGCAGCCGGAAAATTGAGCATTGTGCAAACGAGTAATGCAGCCAATCCGATGCGCGATGGACTTACTCCATTGATGACCTGCGACGTGTGGGAGCATGCTTATTATCTGGACAAGCAAAATGCCCGTCCAAAGTACATCGAAGATTTCTGGAAGGTATTGGATTGGAAAGTTGTTTCAGAGCGATTTTAATAGGAACTCTAACTGTATTGTCGTACCAAGATCTCACCCATTTTTGAATGGCTATAATGACTGGGTGACAGCACGTTCTTTCAGCCCTTCAGGCTGAAGTTCTAGAAGACCGGGTATTAACCCAACGCGGTGCATTGGGTTTTGATGTTGAAGGCTTGCAGCCTTTTCAAGTAGGAAACAAATAAGGCTGAAAGCCTTAAAGAACACAGCCAGGGACATCGTCCCGGGTATAAATGAACGAAGTGAGAAAATCAGGCTGAAAGTCTGAAAGAATTAATATTATTGAGTGTTCTGAAAATCTTGCTTCAGAATTTCCTACGGAATAAGATACTGATCCGTCAGTTGATTGACAGGATGACGATTGTAACTATAAAAGAGAAAAAATGAGTGCAGAAAAAGTATTACAGGCACTGGCGAGTGCCGGAAAACCGCTGAAAGCTGGCGAGATTGCGGAGGCTTCAGGATTGGAAAAGAAAGAGGTGGATAAAGCAATGAAAGAATTGAAAAAAGAAGGGAAGATCGTTTCCCCGGTTCGTTGCTTTTGGGAACCTGCCAAGTAGAAAGCGAAGCAGGTTAAGAAAGGAAAAAGGGGGCTTACAGCCCCCTTTGCCATTTGCGAGCATTGCTCTTCCAACTAATGAATAGCAATAAGTTAATGTGATTTATTTTTTTGAACTGATTAAATCTTCCATTTCTTCGAGTGTTTTTCCTTTCGTTTCCGGAACCATCTTCCAAACAAAGATGAAAGAAAGCACACTCATCAAGCCATAGAAACAATAGGTCATCCCTCCACTAAATTCCATCATGGCCGGGTAGGTTGACGAAATGAAGTAGTTGGCAGCCCACTGCGCTGCAACGGCAATTGCCACTGCACGTCCCCTGATTTTATTTGGGAAAATTTCTGAAATCAACACCCAGGTAATTGGTCCCCAAGACATCATGAATGAAGCTGTGTAGATAATGATGAAAACCAGCGTGCTGATTCCAATCACTTTCATAAATGCCAGTGTGCCGATTGCAAACATACCAATAGCCATCCCGATAGAACCAACCATCAATAGAGGCTTGCGTCCCCACTTGTCCACTGTTGCGATTGCAACCACCGTGAAAATCACATTCACCAATCCCATCACTACTGTTTGCATCATGGAAGCATCTTTTTCGGCACCCATACTTTCGAAAATACGAGGTGCATAATAAAGAGCCACGTTAATCCCTACAAATTGCTGGAAAACGGAAAGTAAAATACCAATGATGATAACGATCTTTCCATAGGCAAACAATTTAGCCGAAGATTTTTCAACGGTACTTTTAATATCATTTAAGATACTTTGTGCCATCTCCTTCCCATTAATTCGGGCAAGAATGCTCAGTGCTTTTTCATCCTGATGATTCAATGCCAGGTAGCGTGGTGTTTCAGGAACAAAAAATAATAATACTCCAAAGATTCCGGCAGGAATTGCTTCCGAGGTAAACATTCTTCTCCAGCCAACCGTATTGATCCATTCCAAGGATTGTCCGTTGGCAATTCCCCAATTCACAAAGTAAACCACCAGCATTCCGAAAATGATGGCGAACTGGTTAATAGAAACCAATCGGCCACGAATGTCGGCAGGTGCAATTTCACCAATGTACATGGGGCAAACTGCTGAAGCAAGTCCTACGCCAATACCACCAATTACGCGGTAAAAGTTGAACATGTACAACAATCCCATGGTAGGTTCGCCTTTGGTGAAGAATAAAAATTCAGGCTGACCCGATCCGAGTGCTGACAAAAAGAACAGGAAGGCAGCGACCATCAGGGATTTTTTACGTCCCAGGTTTTTTGCCAACAGTCCTGATAATCCACCACCAATAATACATCCAATAAGTGCGCTGGAAATGGTTGCTCCATGCGCCCACGAGCTTAGTCCGAGTCCGTTGATTAGATAGGCTTGAACAGATTTCTCTGCTCCGGATATCACAGCTGTGTCATATCCAAAAAGCAAACCTCCTAAGGTTGCCACCAAGGTGATGGCAAGAATGTATAGTGAGTTTTGACCTTTCATAGTGATTAGATGTAGCAGTTGATTAATTGCTCCATCATTTCTTGTTTGCCGCTAATTTGTTTTGGTTCGCCCACTTCTTTAGCTATTGCATGCAAATCTTCAAGGCTAAGTTTTCCAGCATCAAATTCAGCACCTTTACCTGAATCGAATGAAGCATAGCGCTCTTTTCTGATTTTTAGGTAATCTGATTCTTTCAAAATCTTGTCAGCAATGACCAATGAACGGGCAAATGTGTCCATGCCAGAAATGTGCGAGATAAAAATATCATCAAGGTCTGTTGAATTACGTCGTGTTTTTGCATCGAAATTGATACCACCATCTGTGAAACCACCTGCGCTGATAATTTCCAACATCGCTTCAGTCGTTTCGTAAATGTTGGTTGGGAATTCGTCAGTGTCCCATCCGTTTTGGTAATCTCCTTTGTTTGCATCAATTGAACCCAACATACCGACATCGGCAGCCATTCTCAATTCGTGAGCGAACGTATGACCGGCCAATGTCGCATGGTTCACTTCAATATTCATTTTGAAATCATCTGACAGTCCGTTTTTAGCAAGGAAGCCCAAAACAGTTTGTGTGTCAAAATCATATTGGTGTTTGGTTGGCTCCATTGGTTTTGGTTCAATCAGGAAGGTTCCTTTAAAGCCTTGCTTGCGACCGTAGTCTTTAGCCATATTCAGGAATTGTCCAAGGTGTGCCAATTCTTTCTTTGTGTCTGTGTTCAACAGGCTCATGTAGCCTTCACGCCCTCCCCAGAAAACATAACCGGTACCACCCAATGCGATGGTTGCGTCAATGGCGTTTTTCACCTGAACGGCAGCATTTGCAACTACATTAAAATCAGGATTGGTTGATGCACCATTCATATAGCGTGGATTTGAGAAAACGTTTGCAGTTCCCCAAAGTAATTTTACGCCTGTAGCATCTTGTCTTTCTTTAGCGAAGTCAATCATTTTTGCCATTCGCTGTTCAATCTCGAAAACTGAACCGTCGCCTACAACATCTGTATCATGGAAACAATAGTAGGAAGCACCAATTTTAGTGATGAATTCAAAAGCAGCATCCATTTTTTCTTTGGCAGCATCCATTGGATCTGAAGCACCAATCCATGGGAAAATTTGAGTTCCCGGGCCAAAAGGATCACCACCATCACCGCAGAAGGTATGCCAGTATGCCACTGCAAAACGCAAATATTCTTTCATGGTTTTTCCACCTACCACACGATTCTCGTCATACCATTTAAATGCAAGTGGATTTTTTGAATCCGGTCCTTCAAATTTGATTTTATCAATTCCCGGAAAGTACTCTTTATTTCCTTTAAATACAGTCATGTTATTTTATTTTAGTAATCAATTATTTTAAATCGTTCAAAGCTTATTTAACTCGTTCAAGTTCTTTTTTCCAATTGTCATATGCTGCTTCCAAAGCTGCTTTATCCGCTTGTTTGGGCTCAATAGTTTCCAGTTTTTTCAGATTGGAGAATGCTTCAGAAGGCGATTGATAATATCCCGAACCAATTCCGGCCCCACGTGCAGCACCAACGGAACCATCGGTATTGTACAATTCAATGGTTGCTCCGGTAATTCCAGCCAGCGTTTCTCTGAAAATTGGGCTGAGGAACATATTTGCTTTCCCTGCACGAATAACCTTTGCTTCAATTCCAATGGTCGACATAATATCCATGCCATATTTGAATGAGAAAACAATTCCTTCTTGTGCTGCACGGAAGAGGTGTGCTTTATTATGAATGTTGAAATTTAGCCCCGCAAAAGTGGAGCCCGGATTTTTATTTTCAAGTACCCTTTCTGCACCATTTCCAAACGGTAGGATGCTAAGTCCGTCAGAGCCAATTGGAATCTCAGATGCAAGTTGGTTCATTTCTTCATAGGAGATTTGTCCATTACCTGCGTTTTTATTTAGCCAGGAATTCAGGATGCCGGTTCCATTAATGCAAAGCAACACGCCCAAACGGTTGGCATCAAAAGTGTGGTTTACATGTGCAAATGTATTTACCCGAGATTTTGGATCGTATTTAATTTCATCACTCACGCCATACACAACCCCGGAAGTACCGGCAGTCGTTGCAATCTCACCTGGATTCAATACATTCAATGAAAGTGCATTATTTGGCTGGTCTCCGGCGCGATAACTTATCTTGATGCCTTTTGCCAATCCAAGTTCTTTTGCCGCAGCTTCGGAAACTTCACCTTGTACCGAAAAGGTTGGAACAATTTCAGGTATGAAAGAAGCATCAAATCCGTAATAGTCAAGTAACATGTCTGCTACCTTATTTTCATTGAAATTCCATAGAATTCCTTCTGATAAACCACTAGCTGTGGTTTTAATATCACCGCTCAATTTCATGGCAATGTAGTCACCAGGGAGCATTATTTTGTGGACTCTTGCATACAAGTCCGGTTCATTTTCTTTCACCCACTTTAGCTTTGAAGCAGTGAAATTTCCCGGAGAGTTCAATAAGTTTTGCAAACATTTTTCTTCACCAATTTCCAGAATGGCTTTTTCGCCGATCGCAGCAGCCCGGCTGTCGCACCATATAATGGATGGGCGAATAACTTGCTGTTCTTTATCGACCATTACCAGCCCATGCATTTGATAAGAAATACCGATTGAATCGATTTTCTTAGGATCAACTTTGGATTCATTAAGTACATCCGATAAGGCAAGCTTAAGGTTTTGCCACCATTGCTCGGGCTCTTGTTCGGCCCAACCTGCCTGCTTGGCTGTGATTTTCATTTCCTGTTTTGGGTAAAATGACGAAGAAATACATTCACCTGTTTCACCTGCGATGAGAGAAACTTTGACAGATGAACTGCCGATATCGAAGCCTAATAGGTACATATTATTTGGTTTAAGAATTTTCAGAAATCAATCCGTTCTGTTCTGGTATGTTCTATATGCAAAAATAGAGGTATAAATTTCGATAACAAAACACGGAAATGTGTTCTATAGCATAAAACCTATAATGAGTTTCTGACTTTTAAATGTGTCGGTATTTGAAGCTTGATTGGTTGCCCACTGGTGACAAATTCTGCGGCCTTTCTTCCCATTAATTCAAAGTCGGTAGAAATCACCGTGATGCCTTCTTTTACGTACTTTTTCATCGGTGTTTCATTGTATGAAATCACGCCAACATCTTTACCAATTGACAGCTTCTTAGTATCACATTGATCCAATACACGGGCAAGCGTCCGATCACTAACCAGTAAATACAAATCACCTTTTTGAACTTGCAGACTTTTTACTTTCAATAGTACTTCGCTGGTTAATTTGAACTGCTTGGTGAATTTTTTAAAATAGTTAATTGATTCTTTCGGATGATAAGTGAATTCCGGATACAAATAAATGACTCGTTCGTATTTGCGAATTAAGTCAATGTTCTCGGCCAGACTGTCAAAAAGGCTTGACCCAAAGTCCTGAAAAATTGTTGAACTGTTTTCAGAGGCATGAATGTTCCAGTCGATCACCAGTAATTTATCCGAAGGAATCTTTTCGATGATTTCAGTCACTTTCGGATGATCGAAATTCATCACAATGTATTTCGTGTATTTGCCAAGGCTTTCCTTTATAATTGTCTCAAATACATTGATGTTGTAATGATGAAAATGTAAATCTACCGTAATATTATCAGGAAGATTTTCAAGAAATGATCCGTATAGTACCTCTTTGTATGCTTTAAATGTATCCAGGAACAGAAAAACTTTTGTTGTGGCTTTTGCAATGAAGTAACCTTTGTTCGGCACCGATTCAATAATGCCACGGTCTTTTAACTCGGAATATGCCTTAAAAACAGTGTCACGAGATAGGGAACTTTCTTTGCAAAGCTGGTTCACCGATGGCAATATATCTCCAACCTGTAGCAAATTTCGGCTGATTGCATCGGTAATGGAATCGATAAGTTGCTGAAATTTAAGTTGGTTGGAAAGTGGGTCTATTTTAAAGTGAAATTTGCTCATCAATATGGTGATTTAAAGTGTGCTGTTCTGGTATGCAAACATACGAAAGAAAGCGAATTTTACCCAACATTCTTTTTTGAAATTTTTATACTAATTATCTAAGAATAGCGTTTAAAAGGAAAAGGATAAGTGGAGAACTTAACATTATACGTCATTTAGTTTGGTCAATTCGGTATAATCTCCCTTATCCTTTTGAATTTATAAAAATACTCTTTTCTGTTAACTTTCAGGCTCCTTTTTTTGAAAACTTCTTTAACTTAACAACTCAAAAAAATAACTATCAATTTATTGTTATGATAAGAGACTTAATTATTAAAAATAGAAGTTATCGGCGGTTCTTTCAATCAGATAGAATAAGTCGCGAGCAGTTGACGGAATGGGTTGAATTGGCACGATTTTCGGCCAGTGGTCGGAATGCACAATCTTTAAGATATATTTTGGTAACCGATGAAGAAACTGGCTCTCAGATTTTTCCATTAGTCAGTTGGGCTGGATTTCTGAAAGGTTGGGGTGGCCCGGCGGAGGGTGAACGCCCTGCTGCATATATCGTGATGCTTCATGACAGCAAAATTTCGAACAATTATTATTGTGACGATGGAATTGCTGCCCAAAGTATAATGCTGGGAGCTGTTGAAGCAGGGTATGGTGGTTGTATCATGGCATCGGTACAGCGCACAAAACTTCGCGAAATATTGTCACTGGAAGATCGATATGAAATAATTCAGGTACTGGCGCTTGGCAGACCAGCCGAGAAAGTAGTTTTGGAAGATATAAAAGATGATGATTTCAAATATTGGAGAGACGAAGAAGGGGTGCACCATGTGCCTAAGCGCAAACTGGACGAATTGATTTTATATTAAAATAGGGGGAGGGGGAGTATCATGATCTCCCCCGTGATTAACCCTTAAATTAACCCCTAATGAATATAGCTTTTATAATTTGACTGGCCATCTTCGGATTTTCCTTTAATCTGCGTGTACAATAGCCAAACCATTCATTTCCGAAAGGAACATATACCCTCATTCGATGATTGTTCGCGACAATCGAGTTCCGTAATTCCGGAGTTACTCCATAAAGCATCTGGAATTCGTACATGTCTTTAGGAACCTTATATTTTTCAATTAACTTGTATGCTTCGTCAACCAGGTATTTATCATGTGTCGCAATAGCAGTATAGATGTTATTTTTAAACATGAATTCCAGATCTTCCAGAAAATGAGATTGGACTTCTTCGAATGCTTTAAAGGCAATATGTGCAGGTTCAATATAAATACCCTTGCAAAGTCTAAAGTTTAGTGGATGTCCGTTGGGAGGAAGATTATTTAAGTTTGTAAGATCATCCAAAGTGCGCCTTAAATAAGCTTGAACCACTAGGCCAACGTGCCCGGAAAATTCACTTTTCAGTTTCCTGAAAAGCACTAATTCAGGATCAACACATTGTGAATCTTCCATGTCAATCCGTACAAAGCTATCTTTATCAGCGGCCTTTGCTACAATCTCGCGAATGAGGTTATAGCATATCTTTTGATCAACTAACAAACCAAACATGGTTGGCTTCAAAGAGAAATTTCCTTGAATCTTTTCATTGGAAAACCGTTCAATAATTTCAAGGTATTTGTTTTTATTTTCTTCAGCCTGTGCAAGGTTCGTGATGAATTCTCCCAATAAATCGATTGTCACATCAATGCCTTCATTATTGAGCATTTTTGCTGCATTTATTCCATCTTCCAATGTTTCCCCTGCAATGTATCGCTTAGAAAAAACCCAAACTAGTTTTTTCGGCATGTGGGGAAGCACATTTGCTATTGCTTTATTTAACATACGTGACTTCCTATAATTGATATTATTTAATTAGCTAAAATTACGAACAGGGGTAGGATTCATTCAATGATGTTTATCAGCGGTAAATTATGATTTTACGCAGGTTTTGTTTTTCGGGAGTCGCTAGAAAAGTAAAATGAAAAATATTATAAAAAGGGGTGCAAACATGATGATAAATTTATATTTTTGGCTCAGATTAATCGAATTAATAGATTTATGAAGAACACATCGTTGATTTTAAACCTGGTATTACTAGCTGCTGTTGCTGTTATTTATGTACTGCATTTTACAGGAAACAAGAAAACAGCTGGTGAAAGCGTTGAAACAGGTAAAGTAGAAAATAGTTCTGCTTACCGTATTGCATATGTTAAAGTTGATTCATTGGTGGTAAATTATGATTTGGCGCAGGAGCTGCATGATGAGTTTACAAAAAATCAAGAAGCATATACTAAGGAATATGCAGACAAAAGAAGAAAGTTTGAAGAGCAAGCTGCTGCTTTCCAGGAAAAAGTACAACGTGGAGGTTTCTTATCAGAACAACGTGCTGTTCAGGAACGTGATCGATTAGTTGGAGAAGAGCAGGAAATTCAAAAGCTTGATCAGGAACTTTCCGGTAAACTTGGTGAAATGCAAGCTAAAAATAATCAGCAGTTGATTGATAGCTTGATGAACTATCTTGAGCTTTACAATGCAGATAAAAAATACAATTACATTTTGAATTCATCATCTGTATTGATTGGTAATGACGCAAATAACATTACCAAAGAAGTATTGGAAGCATTGAATGCTCGCTATGCTGTTAAAAAATAGAAATTAGTTTTTCGATGATATTGATAATCCGGGTTTTGCCCGGATTTTTTTTATCCCTAACTTTCCTCGATGAGTTTTGCCAACCGCTATATTGAAAGGAATCTTGCCTATCCTGAATTTGTAAAGGAAGTGCCTGCAGAGAATCTTGGTTTGGTTGTGGTTATTCCTGTGTATGATGAACCAGAGTTAATCAAGACGTTAGACTCATTAGCTTTCTGCGATTCTCCCCAGTGCGATGTTGAAGTATTACTTGTTGTAAATTCAGGAGAAAAAGCCTCTGATCGAGTGTTGAAACAAAATCAGGAAACAGTTATTCAGGTTGAGGATTGGATTAGCAAAAAGCCGAAACTTTTTTTTAAGACATTCATAATCCAGCCCTCTCCTTTCATAAAAAAACATGCTGGTGCAGGCATGGCTCGAAAAGTTGGAATGGATGAAGCAGTCAGGCGATTTGCCCGAAACGATCGCTCGAATGGAGTCATCGTATCGTTGGATGCCGATACCTTGGTGGCTTCAAATTATTTTATTGAACTGGAAAAGCACTTTTTAAGCTCTCCTAAGCAAGTGGGGGCATGCATTGCATTCAAACATCGAATTGACGAACTGACAAATGAACGCCAGAAAGAAGGAATGCACTTATACGAGCGATATCTGCACTATTACCGAAATTCCTTGGCATTTGCAGGTTATCCACACGCTATTTATACTATTGGTTCTGCTTTTGCTGTTCGTGTTGATGCCTATACTCGGCAAGGTGGAATGAACAGAAAACAAGCTGGAGAAGATTTTTACTTTCTGCATAAACTAAGTCAGCTGGGAACAATTGGTGAGATTATATCCACCTGTGTTTATCCATCTGCGCGCATTTCAAGCCGGGTGCCGTTTGGTACTGGACCTGTTTTGCAAAAGTGGATGGATGGAGATGATAGTCTACTCTATACGTATCGCTTTGATTGTTTTGTTGACCTGAAACGTCTCTTTGATTTGGCAGCTAAACTTTTTGAGTCAAGCTTAGACGAATGTCAGGACTTACAGAATGCACTTGATAACCCAATTCGTGAATTTCTTTTAGAAGATAATTTTATATCTGCACTACAGGAAATAAAGAAAAACAGTTCACAAGCGAAGACCTTTCAAAAACGGTTCTTTCATTATTTCAATGCCTTTAAGATTTTGAAGTACATTAATTATGCGCATTCAAAATTCTATTCAAAGCAATTGCTTGATGAAGCTGAATTGGCTTTAAAAACTTATAAGTCCTACAGAGTGGGATAGGTTGTTTGGCATGTATTTTTATTCTTGGTTTGTTTTTATTTTGTATATGTTTGAATTCAATTTTGTTATTTAATAACGAGAGGGTTACGGAGTATTTTTTACTTTTTATAGCAGGCTGATGGCAGGGGAAAATGAAAGAATAAAAAGTTTAGAGGAAGAGGTTGAAAAGCTCACCAGGAAATTGCAAGAAGCGAATGAACTTCTTGATCGTCAAAAATCATCTTCTACTAATAGTGCATTTAAGGGAGAGTTGCTGGATGCCGATCATCCGTTGAATACGATGATTCAGAATCTTCGTGGTATGGTTTATCGATGTAAGTATGATCGTGACTGGACCATGGAGTTTATTAGCAATGGTATTAAAGAGCTAACCGGCTATCCTCCTTCAGATTTTATTAATAACCACAAAAGATCTTTCAGCTCCATAATTCATCCGGAGCATCGTGAGCATGTTTGGAGCAATTGGCAAATAGCTTTAGTGAATCAGGAGTATTTTGAGGATGAGTATAAAATTATAACCTCCGAGGGTGATATTAAATGGGTGTGGGAAAATGGATGTGGAATTTTCGAGAACGGGCGTTTACTTGCTTTAGAGGGACTAATCATAGATATCACAGATTTTAGGAATACCATCAATGAGCTGAAAGAAAAAGAGGAATTGTTGAAGTTGATTGGTAATGTGGCTAAAATTAGTGGATGGGAGCTTGATGTAGCAACGGGGAATGTCCGTTGGACCAGTGATGTAGGAGCATTTAGAGGAATAAACTCACATGAGGAAATTGATTTTCAGACGGGGATAGATTTACATGTATTAGAGGATCAGGTGGAAGTAAAGGAGGCAATAAAACGGGCTATTGAAGCAGGAGTTCCCTATGAAATGGATGTGAAAATTGAAAGTTCATTGGGTTTAAAAAACTGGCTGAGGACTAAGGGCCTTCCTGTTTACGAGAATGGAAACATAGTTAGTCTGAGAGGGATTTTCCAGGATATTACTGAAAGGAAAGAAGCTCTTTTGCGTTTGGAAGATGAACGTTTACGACTTAAAACTTTGGTTAGTACCATTCCGGATATGATCTGGTTAAAAGATCTCAATGGTGTGTATATTGGGTGTAATCCTCGATTTGAAAGTTTCTTTGGTGCACCCGAATCTGAAATTGTTGGAAAAACTGATTATGATTTTGTAGCGAAAGATTTAGCCAATTTCTTCCGGCAAAAAGATGCTGAGGCAATAGCCGCCAATGAACCAAGGACTAACCACGAGTGGGTTACTTATGCCAGTGATGGGCACCAGGAATATCTGGAAACAATTAAAACACCCATGTATGATTCAGAAGGTAAATTAATTGGTGTTTTAGGTATTTCAAGGGATATAACTACAAAGCATAAAGCAGAGAATGAACTTTTAAAAGCAAAAGAGAAAGCCGAAGAAAGTGATAAGCTAAAAACTGCTTTTTTGCAAAATATGAGCCATGAGATTAGAACTCCTATGAATGCCATTATGGGGTTTTCGGAGTTGTTACCTGAAGTTTTTGACGATAAAGAACAGCTAAAATATTTTACCGAAATTATTAATAGTCGTTGTGATGATTTATTGCAAATCATTGACGGGCTGTTGGATATTGCTAAAATTGAATCCGGACAAATCAGTGTCTTCTTTGAGAAATGCGATCTTGCAACATGGTTTGCGGATTTAAAGGCCTTCTTTCAGGAATACAAACGAAGTTTGAAAAAGGACCAGGTTGAACTCAAATTTGGTTGTTTGCCAAATGAGCGGGAGGTCATTTATTTTGACCAGGTGAAAGTAAAACAAATACTGGTTAACCTGGTGAATAATGCTTTTAAGTTTACTGAAAAGGGGAGTATTGAGGTTAGCTGTGAATTTTTGAAAGACTCTTATTTAATGTTTACGGTTGCAGATACTGGTTTAGGGATTAAGCGAGAAGACCAGAACCGAATATTTGAGCGTTTCTTACAAGTTAAATCCTCCACATCAAAACCAATGGGAGGCACAGGGCTTGGACTGGCAATCGTTCGAGGGATTTTATCTTCTATGGGCGGCAAGATTTGGGTGGAGTCCGAATACGGGAACGGAGCCACTTTTCACTTCACTGTTCCTTATGCTACGAAGCCAGTTCGTCAATAACTTGCGATGTATTCTGAATAATTTCCCATGCTTTTTCAATGTGGTTCTCTCGCGTCTGAGTCTGGCCAATACTCATCCTTAGCCAGAATGTTCCGTTTAAGATGGTGTGGGTCAAATAAATTTTTCCACGTTGGTTGATGTTATCCAACAATTTTTTATTGAATTCATTCCCTTTGTTATGTCGAAACAAAACCAGGTTAAAACGCGGGGCTTCCATCAATTCAAAATTTTCAGACTCAGCCACCCATTTTGCAAATAATCCACCCAACCGGATGTGTTCGCGAATGTGGTATTGAAGCCCTTCAAGCCCATAATGTCGAATTACAAACCAAAGTTTAAGTGCCCGGAAGCGGCGTCCCAGTTGCACGTGCCAGTCCCGGTAATCAATCACTGCACCTTTCTCGGTAGCTTCGTTTTTCAGATACTCAGGCAAAATACTGAGTGTGTTGATTAAGGTAGATTTGTCTGAAACGTAAAAACAATCGCAATCAAAATTCGTGAACATCCATTTGTGTGGGTTGAAAGAATAGCTTTGAGCCAATTCCAGTCCTTCAAAATAATTCTTTTTTTCAGGAAGAAGGGCTGCAGTGCCTGACATGGCAGCATCAACATGCAGCCAAAGCTCGTGTTTTTCACAGATTTCACCAATAGCCTTCACCGGATCTACTGCATTGGAGGAGGTGGTGCCTATTGTTGCGCAAACAAAAAAGGGAACAAAACCATCTTCCAAATCTTGTGTGACTTGTGCTTCCAGCTTGGAAGGAATCATAGCCATGTTTTCATCAACTTCAATCTTTCGTAAGTTATCTGTTCCCAGGCCGGCAACCTTCATTCCTTTTTCGACAGAAGAATGCGTTTGCGTAGAAATATAAGCAGTTAGGTTTTGATTAATCCCGGTTTTATTGGTTTCAAAATTGGTCTTTTGTTCGCGGGCGGCAAGGATGGCGCATAAAGCAGCATTAGAAGCTGTATCCTGAATAACTCCACCTCCTTTTTCGGTAGTTTTAAAGTGAGAGGGAAGATTCATCATGTCTACCAACCAATCCAAAACGTGGCTTTCCAATTCCGTGCAGGCGGGGCTGGTTGCCCAAAGCATTCCCTGTACGCCTAATCCTGACGAAAGAATTTCTCCCAATATCGAAGGTGCAGAAGTGTTCGAAGGGAAGTAAGCATAAAAATTAGGGGATTGCCAGTGGGTAATTCCGGGCATAATAATTTGCTCAACATCTTTCATCATTTTGTCGAAGCTCTCCCCTGTTGTTGGAGGGGTGGTTGGAAGTTGATTTCGGATATCTCCGGGTTTAACTTGTGATAATACCGGGTATTTTTCAACTTGCTCATAATAATCGGCAATCCAATCAATAAGCATTTTGCCTTGTTCCCGGAATTCCTCCGAATTCATGTGGTAATTTTTTTCTTCAGCCATCAATATTTTACTTGAAATGAGTGATGAGTTTTTGATGTGGTAACTTCTGTGTAGTTTAGTTTGTCTGTTCGACTATATCCATTTCCAATTCTTAAAAAATCAAGGAACGTTTCCAGCTGTTGTTGGTCACCTTGTGCTTCAATTTCGACGGTGCGGTTGGGGCAATTTTTCACCCATCCGGTTAGTTCAAGCTCCATTGCTTTTTGCCGCACAAAGTATCTGAATCCAACCCCCTGAACCCGTCCGTATATAATAATATGAAAGGTTTTATTTGGATTCAAGCGTGCCCTCTTCTGTTTGTTTACTGCCAAATTGAGCAACTACTTCCGGTTGCACTAAAGCCCATATCGAATAGGCACCAATGGCTGTTCCAATTGGAAAATTGAATAAGTCTAAAACAGAGATGATCAATACCAGTATGCGAGCCCACTCTTTTCGTTGAAATAAGCCAATTCCACCAATGATTCCCGGCACCGACAAGATGATAAAAAATACAGCCAGCCCGTTCGCAATGATTGATAGAATCATATTTGCTTGCGGATCACCTGAGAAGTTTCCAACTAGATTTAAGACAGTGAATACAATCAGCGCAATAATAATTCCTAAAATACTGACTCCAATGCGCAATGCAGCTACAATGTTAATGTGTCTTTCCATGGTTGATTTTTTTCTTAAAAGTACTAAGATTGAACGATAATATGGAAATTTAAGGGGGTCTTTTGCTTGACTATTTTGTTTTTGCTTTTCTTCATTTGAAACTTTTGAAAAGTTACAGTTTCCTTTTTGGTTAATATGAATATTCGTTGTCTTATTAATGAAGTATAGCCTGAAACAGTTTATATAACCTACCTAAAGCTTTTTTGTTAGTTTTTCAGTATCAATAATAATATGATTAATTGAGTTTTTTAATAGGAGAAGTAAATCATCTAAATAATTCAAATTGCAGATTATAAAATCAGTAAAACAACCTTGTTCAAATCCTTTCTTTAAACCGTTCATAAATTTCTCCGTTGGAAAAATATTTTTATCAGAATTTTTGATTGAGATAGCATGTAAGTCGTTGTAATAATTAAATCTTTCAAGTCCATTTTCAGCAGGGATATTGCGAAATACATTTTTACAATGTGTTTTGAAAGTTGGATACAAACCTGTGCTAAACATTAAATATGGAATTGCGTCAGAAATTTCTTCAAGTGCTTCTGCATTTTTTACTAGTTTATTAGAAAAATTATTCTTCAGCATTCTTAAATCTGCGGTTGTAACTAGTATTGGGCAATACGCATAAGGGCATACAACGCTCAAGTCATTCTCGAAACTTTCATTTATAATTTCTGATAAAACAATGGGTAATGAATACATTAATTGGTTAATGCCGTGATGAATCCCTGTATCATGAACTTCTCCGCTTGTGGTATTTATCTCTATTCCTTTTTTGCTTATTTGTGAAATAGGAAGCCCATTACAATTGTTAAGCTGATGCATCTCTTTGTTGCTCTTTAATCGAAACTCAGAAAAATGTGGGAAGATTTTTAAAGCACTGCAAAAGTGGATTAATTCACTATCAAGTTCTGAGTTTGGCATGAAAACCCAATGTACATCTGGATTTCTATATTTACATTCAACGATTAAATCAACTTGAATGGCTGATATTTCATATTGCTTAAAAACACTAAATTTTTTGGCAAGTAAGTCAATGGAAAATTCTTTTTCTTCCTTTTCGTCGCATCGCTGATATGCATAGTCAAAATCAACAATAAATCCCTCTTTTGTTATAATTGAGGCAACCTCATATTCTAAAGGTATACTTGAGGATAGTAATCTGTTTTTCCATTTATTGTTTTGGCTCATTATTGATAGCTAAGATCTGTATTGAATTCGTGTTGTAGCTATTATGTTAATATTGAACCTACTCACTCCGAATTCTTCAATTTATCAATTCAAGTAATTCAAATTCTATTTAAGGAATACAAGTTAACAAAATCAAATTGAAATAGATATTTTTTATCTAAACAAAAGATTGTTGCCTATGCAAAAATGGAGTCATGTACGTTTGTATATTGCTATCGTTATAGCAGGGTGGTGAATTATCATTTAATGAAACCTTCCCAGTCAAAAAAGGAAGCCATCATAATTTGATAATTGCCTGCCCAGCCAAAAAGTGAAGCAATTATTATTTGATTATTGGATGAAAACTCAAAAAGTCGACGCGTCATTATTTAATAACGACTAAAAAATGAAGAATGGTCTTGTCTACATTTAAATTTCAAAACCACTTTTTTCGTTTAAAATAAATGAGGGGAAGGATTACAGAGAATACCATTGCGATTAATACGATCGGGTATCCATAAGCTGTTTTTAGCTCCGGCATCTTTTCAAAGTTCATTCCATATACTCCGGCAATTAATGTTGGAAGAGAAATACAGACGGTAACAACAGTAAGCATTTTGAAAATGTGGTTTTGTTCCAAATCTATCTTGTTGGTAACATTTTCTTTTAAATCATCCAGGCGGTCGAAATTAAATTGAATGTAATCGGACACAACCGTTAGGTCATTTAATTCCCTTTCAATAGTTTCTTTAATGCCGATTTTTTGTTCCCATTTGCTTTTCTTGTACAAATTAAAAACTCGCGTGGTTTCAATCAGAGATTCTTTAATGAGCAGGTTGTTGAAATTGTACCGAGTAATCACATCCATATCTTCCTTTGTAAATTCCTTTTCAATCAGCACTCTGTTTGCAAGCGATTTTATTCTTTTGGTTAGGTTTTCTGTGATATCGGCATAGTAGTCTGTAATAAACTCAATCTGAGTTTTAAATATCATATTCAGATCAGATATTTCTTGTATCCACTTGAATTTATTGGCGTACGTTCTATTGAAGAATTCATCGGGGTCGGAACTTGAAAACAAAAAGAGTCCATGCGAAGACATGATTAGGAAAATTGGTTCTTCAACCAACTTTTTTTCATCGTTATAAAACGGAATCGAGAAATGAAATGAAGCTTGATTTTCATTTTCTAAAAAGTGCGAACTAATTTCAATATCCTCATAACGTTGCATGATCGAAAAATCAAGTCCAAATTTATTCTGAACCCATTTGATATCTGATTCTGTATAATCAATAAAATGAATATGATTGAAATCCAAATCTACATTTGAGAGTTCATCTGTATTTTTGGCTTTAATGATTTCTTTGTTTTTCAGTATTATTTCAAGCATGATCCGATACTTTGAAGTTTTCAGGTTTTATCTACTAAATCTACTGTATTTTAGGCGCTTTCTAAAATTATCCCGAAATAAAATATAGATCGGCGAACTGTTCATAAACAGTCTGCCTCGGGAATTGATTAGTCTTTTGAAAAATTTACCTGGTAAACGCCCGCCAAAATGTAGGAATACACTTTTGCGGACGTTTTATTTTTAATATGAACAATCCATGTCTTTTTAGGCATTTTTCAGCCGGCGTAAATTATGCCGATTGAATTGGCAGCTGAAGGTAGGATGGGTGCGATCCTCCTGTGTGGATGATATGCTGCCCTTTGTTGTCGGGAACATATCCGGGTGTTCCGGGCATGATGGCACCCAAATCATTTTTCGAGCTAACTACAAAACGAAGCTGTTCGCCCGGGTAAAATACCATTCCGATTGGGAAAAGATCAATCTGGATTTCCGCAATCTCGCCTGCTTGCAATTTCTCCACCCGGTCGAAACTGTGTGCCGGAACTTCATCGGTAGAAAGTTCTTCATCCAAATGGCGAGCCGAAACGCGCAAACGGCCGTTTGATCCTTTGTAGCGCAATACAGATCCGCCATGTTCGGTGAGATCGTGCATCAGAGCACCTTGGTTGGGAACAACAAATTGCTGCAGGTGACTGCCTTGTGCGTCTAGTTTCTGAATGAGAACAAACAATTCCATGTCGTCTGCTCCTTTGGCTTCTACCCAGAGATGCGCCTTGGGATAACCAACCATAACAGTTTCCTTCTCAAAACGTATTGTGAATGAAGCCAGACCTGTATCTGCTTCTGTGTTATAAGTCGCTGGTACTTCTTGTGAGGGAACTTGCAAGGTTAGGTTTCGTGTCCTGCCGTCGAGATAGTATTTGGTGTAGTTGACATCTTTTGGCGGGAATTGGTCGGCAGGCAGGTTGATGCGATCTCCACCTTCAAAATCGTGCACCGAGTACCGAACACGAGGTGTATTTTCCCAGCCATTGTCCACACCTTTCAAATAATGGTCGAAAAAGCGAAGCAGATCCTCTTTGTTGATATCTTCGTAGTAGTCGGGCCATTCCTGGGTATTATGGATGCGCAGCCACTTTTCTTTGGACGCCATTCTTCGCCACGCCCGGAAGGTACCTGCAGTGTGCAGTGTGTTGGAATAACTGGCCACCACATAGGCGGGTACAGTAATTTTGTCGAAACGCGCAATTTTGTCTTCCCAGATTTCGTTGTTAGCTAATGGATAGCGCAAGGCCTCAGCATGCACATCTTCACGCTTACCGTTACCAACATGGTTTACTTGCAGTCGCATAGTGAAGTGAAGATCCGGCATTCCTCCACGCATCGATAGGTCGCGATATGCATCACTTAAACCTTCCCAAGGGTTAATGGCGGCCAAATGTGGCGGTTGTTCGGCAGCTGTAAACCACTGTGAGAATGCCAGGTAAGAAGTGCCACTCATGGCGACTTTACTGTTGCACCATTCTTGCGCGGCTAGCCATTCAATCAAATCATGACAATCTTTTCCCTCTTGGCGTCCAATCATGGAACTGTCACCTTCAGACATGGCAATTCCGCGAGGGTCGGGGTTGCATACCGCATATCCCTTTGCGCACCAGTATGCAGGATCGGGTCCTTCAAATTTAGCTAATCCCGAAAGCATGCTGTTATCCATACCAAGCATATTATAAAGCATGGTAGTTTTTGGGGCTGATCCTCCACTTTTTCCATAGGGACTCCATACAACAATGACCGGAACTTTTTCGGTATTAGCCGGACGAAATATATCGGTGTAAATTTTTACACCGTCGCGCAAGGTTACTTCAACATCTTTTTCAAATACAATATCAACTGGTAATGCAAGAAATTTAGGATCGAGTTGGTAACCTTTAGGCAAGGTTTGTGTGCCAGGTTTAAACGTACTTAACATACCATGATCGATACCTGCACTGTAAGGTAGGGATTCAACATAAATCGAATTCACCTTTTCTCTTTTGTTTTCTAAATTTTCCATCGTACTTCATTTTAATTTTGTGACTTTTAAATCTCTCCCGTTGTTTCCTGATTCAAACTGAGAAATTAGATAATCAGAGAATCAATCAACGAAACAAAGGTAGAGTGAGCACAGTCGGAAAGGATAAACTATTCAAGCCAAAAAGTATAAAATTCAAACCTTGTGTGGGCGGTAGTATTTTGGATTGTTGCCGGTAGCTTTTTTAATGAAATTACTGAAGTAGTTCGGGTATTCAAATCCCAGTGCGTAAGCAATGTCTGCAACGCTCCAGTCGGTGTGCCGAAGTAAGGAAATTGCCTCGGCAGTGATTCGTTCTGCAATAAGCGTGGTGGTGGATTTTCCAGTTATCTCTTTTATTGCACGGTTCAGGTAGTTTACATGAATTGAAAGGCGGCTGGCATAGTCTATTGCTGTTTTCAGTTCTAGGGGGGCATTCAGGTTTTCAATCGGGAATTGGCGTTCAAGTACTTCCATGAACTGCGTAGTTATGCGCAGCGCCGCATTATTAAACTGCGTAAAATGTTCAGTTGGTCGCATGCGTAACGCTTCGTGAATAATAAGTTGGATATAATTACGCATCAGGTCGTCTTTGTACAAATAATCTGTAGCCTCATTTGCAATCATTGCATCAAAAATTCCGGCTAGCCTGGATTGTTGCTGTTCGTCGAGTTTAAAGGAGGGAGTTCCGCTTACCTTGAATAAAGGCGATTGCTGCAGGCTTTCCAATCGCTCAATCGGTTTGATGAAATTCTCTGTAAAAACGCAGGAATAGCCGGTATGGTTTTCCGATAGAATTTCAGTTGCATAGGGTACCCGCGAATTCGCGAAAAAAAGATACACCCCGTTGAGATGAAAAATATGGTCGCCGTAATGCATTTTGCTGTCACCAATACTTAGCAGAATTAAGTAGAAATGCCGGCGGCCAAATGGTGTCGGTTTGCTTTTGGGAACTTTATTCCGGCTCACTTTAAAACCTCTCAGCTTTAACACTGCTTTTAAGGTGGGACCGGGAAATTCTGCAGGTGTTTTCATCGGATTATAAAAGTACAAAAATCAAAACAAACATTATCTTTTAATTGAGTTGTTTTTCCGAAGGAACAGGAGGCGTAGTTGTTTAATGAAGAGAATTCCTGAAAAAATATGATGCCATAATTATTAAGTGAAGATATCAAATCTCAAAAAGTCTAAGTCTAATCATTTTGATGATTCCAATTCGTCGTAGAATAAACAGCAATAGGGGTTTGTTTCCTAAAAAGAAAGAGTTTCCAATAACACTTTTTAAACCTTTTCCCTCTTTTAGAAGTTGATTATTTTATAACTTTGTCACCAATTAATGAAAGGGTAGATTGATGGAATTTTTCAAGTTATTTTTAGTTGTTGTTGCGCTGGTGGCTCTGGCTTTATTCGGACTGGCAACACGGGTAGTTTTTAAGAAAAACGGCAAATTTCCAAACTTACATATAGGAAGCAATAAGCATTTACGGCAAAAAGGTATTACCTGTGCACAAACATTCGACAAAGTGGAACAGGCCAAAGCCCGAAAAGAACTTTCATTTAAAGAACTCAGCATCCTGGAAGACTTCAAAGGGGGATGTTAATCACAAGGATTGATTTGTTGAATGACCGAATCACTGAATAACTGAAGGATTGGATGGTCGATCCAGTATACAGTAACTAGTTTTCTTTTACTAAATGAGATTTAAAACCGTTGCTGGCGTAGGTTTTGTAATTACCATCTTCATCGGAATAGATAAAATAGACTTCAATTTCTTCAACACTATTTGCCAGTTCAATAGATTTTTCGAGGCCCATTACCATAAAAGCAGTTGCATATGCGTCTGCAGTCATACAATTATCAGCGAGTACAGTTGAGCTAAGCAGGCTGTGTTGTACCGGGTATCCTGTTTTTGGATCGATGGTGTGAGCATATTTTTTGCCGTCTTCTACATAAAAGTTTCGATAATTTCCAGAGGTTGCCAGCGCTTTGCTAGGTAGCTTCACAACTGCTTTCAGACTTTGATTGACTAAGAACTCATCGTCTTTAGGATTGCTGATTCCGATTGACCAAGCCTTTCCTTTAGCATTTTCACCATAGGCTACTACTTCGCCACCAATCTCAACCATATAATTTTCACAACCTTTTTCTCTGAGGAAATTTGCGACCACATCGCAGGCATAGCCTTTCGCAATTGCACTGCAATCAAGCATTGTATTGGGGTGGTCTTTTACAACCTTTCCATCTTTTAAGTGTATCTTTTTATATCCGGTAATGGTTTTCAGGGAGTCAATCAATTCTTGGGTGACCTGCTCCTTATTCTTAAAACCAAATCCCCATACATTCACCATTGGAGCAACAGTAATGTCAAAAGCTCCATTTGTTATTTCCGATATTTCCATCGCACGGTTAAACACTGTCAGAAAATAATCATCCAATACAACTTCTTCATTTTTATTCACTTTTGAAATCACGGCTTCCGGATCGTAGGTTGAAAGTGAAGAATTTAGTTTTTGCATCTCCACTTCAATTTCATCTTGTACATCTTTTCCATTGGGGCTTTCATAAGTTAAGTGATAAATAGTACCGTAAATTGCTCCTTGGTTTGAAACGTAGCTTTTTGTAGGATTACACGATGCCAAAAAGATGGAAAGAATCAAAATGGTAATTCCATGTCTTTTGCTAAATGATTGTAATGAATTGATGTGCGTATTGTTAAATACAGTGTTTGCCATGTTTTATAACTATTGAGTATTGTTCCAGTATTATTATAATTGTAGGATAAAGATAATTTTTTAGTTGCAGCAATGTGTAAATTTGCACGCTTAATAATCGATATTATTAGTTCAATTCCATTAGCAAACAGACATGTCATTAATTAAGAAACTCACCGCTCGTTATTTAAAATATATTTTTGGTAGTTCAGAAACACATCAATTCGAAGGGCGGGTGATTATGGCAACTTGCTTGATCATTTCTATCTCTGGATTGGTCATTGCGATAACTAACTTTTTGCTCGGGATTGATGTAGTTATGATTTATGTGTCGCTGATGATGTTGTTGATTTTTGGCCTCTTTTATTATTGGGCGAGATTCTGGGGCGTAAGTACCTTACTGTATTATCTAATTTCGTTTTTAGGGATCGTAATTCTTAATTTCTCGTGGTATTTTAATTATGGATCACGAGGACCAATATTGGCTGTTTTTATTATTCTGGGCGCTTTTTTTGTATTTATTTGGGATAAAAGGAGAGTTATTTTAGTCTCGTCTATTTTGTTTCTTAACATTCTGACACTACTCTTTATAGAACTGAATAATCCGGATGTGGTAGGCCATTATCCTAGTGAATTGACTCGTGTTGCAGATGTTTATATCGGTTTGTTTATCACCATTATTCTCATTATGGCATTTTCAATCATCTTAAAGCAAACCTACTTAAAGGAGTATCAACGGGCAAGAAAAGCCGATATGTTAAAGTCTGCTTTCATAGCAAATATGTCGCATGAAATTCGCACACCGTTAAACGCAATCATAGGATTTTCTTCATTGTTAGTTGATGAAGATTTCGACCAAAACAAAAAGGAGGATTTCAATAGACACATCGAAACGAACAGCAATTATTTGTTGGGGTTGATTGAGGATATTATTGACCTTTCGAAAATTGAAGTTGATGAAATGGTGTTTAAAAATGAGAAGATAGAAATCCCACATATGTTTGAGAATTTAAAAGCCAGTTTCTCAAATATACTGAATACCGAGAAAAAGGAAAGTTTGGCAATTAATTATGAATTTCAGGAGAGCTGTTCAACGGTAATTTCCGATTCAATGAGGTTGGAGCAAGTGCTTCGAAACTTAATAAATAATGCCATCAAGTTTACGCACGAGGGAATGGTTAGCTTTGGATGCAGATTGTTGGATAATGAACTGACGTTTTATGTGAGGGATACCGGTATTGGAATCAGAGAGCAAAATATGGAGAAAATTTTCGAGCGTTTCACAAAGATTGATGAGGATTCTGAAACCCTAAGTCGTGGAGCTGGAATTGGACTATTTCTTTCAAAACAATTAGTACGAAAAATGGGAGGTTCTATATGGGTTGATTCCGTTTATGGAGTTGGCACCACATTTTATTTTACAATTGATCGAAATGGTATTCCAATTGAAGATTTTCAGGAAACAGCAGGTTGATTCCAAACTATTATTTTTATTTTTGCATCGTTAAAATCCAATCAAATTAAATAAATAAATCGTGGGAAGAGCATTTGAATACCGTAGGGCAGCCAAAGAAAAACGCTGGGGACACATGTCTCGCATTTTTCCAAAATTATCAAGGTCTATAACGATGGCAGCAAAAGAAGGTGGCCCTGACCCGGAAATGAATGCCAAATTGCGCACGGCTATTCAGAATGCGAAGGCTCAGAATATGCCTAAGGATAATATCGATGCGGCAATTAAAAGAGCGAGTGGTAAAGATGCGAGCGAATATACTGAAGTAAATTATGAGGGGAAAGGTCCTCACGGAGTGCTGATCTTTGTTGAATGTGCTACCGATAATACCACCCGAACCGTTGCGAATGTAAAATCATACTTTAATAAAAATGGTGGACAAATGGTGCCTACCGGGTCATTAGAATTTATGTTTTCGCGTAAATCCGTATTTGAATTTGAATTGAACGAAGGCATGGATTTGGAAGAATATGAACTGGAGCTGATTGATGCAGGTCTTGAAGAAATTGAGGAAAACGAAGGAACTGTTTACGCAACGGCTGATTACACTAGTTTTGGTTCTCTTTCAAAAGCATTGGAAGATTTGAATGTTGAAGTTACCAAGGCGAATTTACAGCGCATACCAACAACACCTGTTGAGTTTTCAGAAGAACAGCTGGAGGAGATTGAGAAATTGATCGACAAGCTGGAGGAAGATGATGACGTGCAACACGTTTTTACCAATATTGCTTAGAATTTTACTATCATGATATCCGAAAGCCATTTCATTTTGAAGTGGCTTTTTTTTATTTCAGACTCCCGCTTATTCCTGTCCTAGTTTTTGTTTGATCAAATACTCACACTTCTCAGCAATCTCTTTTGCAGTCATCCCTTTTGGATCAATAGGATCTAACATGGTGTATCGGAGCTTTACGCCAACTTTCAGGGGGAAATAGCCATTGGGCCCCAACTCGCTATGTCCATCAATTACAAATGGTACAATCATTGCTGTCGGAGCTACTTTCATTAAAGTATGAATACCGCCTTCCTGAAACTTTTTAACTTGTCCGTTTCTACTTCTGGTACCTTCAGGAAAAATGCTAACGGCATGTTTTTCCTTTTCGATCATTCTACCTACGCGAATAATTTCTTTAACAGATTGAGAACGGTTTTTCCGGTCAATTAACGCAGATCCTGCATGACGAAGATTGTACGAAATACTTGGTATCCCTTTCCCTAATTCAATTTTAGAAATAAAGCGTGGATGAATTTTTCGAAAACCCCAAACAATTGGAGGAATGTCAAAGGTGCTTTGATGATTGGAAACAATAATTAATGGCCGATCCAGTGAGAGTTTCTCAAATCCTTCAAATTTTATACTTGAGCCCATTATCCGAAGGCCAAAGAGTAAAAAGTAATTTAAGATATCAACCGATTTTTTTCGAAGAGGATATCCTCCAATATATCTGCAAATAACCTGAATGGGATGAAATAATAATAACTGAAATCCAAACCAGAAAAGATATATTGGTGAAAGTAGATAACTTAAGAGCTTCATAATTCAACATTTTAAGCGGCAAATGAACAAAAAAAAATGGAGTCGAGAAAATAGTAATGACTATTTACCGTGATACATAGAAAATAAAAGAGCCTACAACGATGGTTGAAGGCTCTCTATATATCTTGTTAACTTTCGTTCTAACTTCCGAAGTCGTCAAATAATACATTTTCATCTGGGACACCCAAATCATAAAGCATTTTTTGAACTGCATCGTTCATCATCGGAGGTCCGCACAAGTAGTAATCAATTTCTTCCGGTTCTTCATGTTTCGATAAATATATATCATGAATTACCTGGTGTATGAATCCCGTTGGGCCTTCCCAATTATCTTCCGGTTGTGGATCAGATAATGCTAAATGGAATTTAAAGTTCGGGAAGTTTTTCTCGATGTCTTTGAATTGATCATAGTAGAAAACTTCTCTCCACGAACGGGCACCATACCAGAAAGTCACATTCTTTTTGGTTTCTTTAACGGTGTGGAATAAATGGAATAAATGCGAACGCATCGGAGCCATGCCAGCACCACCACCAATGAACATCATTTCATTGTCATTGTCTTTCAGGAAGAATTCTCCATATGGACCAGAGATGGTAACTTTATCTCCTGGTTTACGTGAGAAAATATAGGAAGAACAAATACCTGGATTCACTTTTTGGAAACCTCCGTTTACACGGTCAAAAGGAGGAGTTGCAATCCGAATATTTAACATTACAATGTTTCCTTCTGCTGGATGGTTGGCCATAGAATATGCACGGAATGTTGGTTCCGGGTTTTTCATACTCAGGTTAAACATGCCGTATTGTTCCCATTCCGGACGGAATTTGTCATCAATATCCATGTCTTTAAAATCGACATCAATTTTAGGAACATCAATTTGAATATATCCTCCTGATTTGAAATCCAAAGTTTCGCCTTCTGGCAATTTAACTACGAATTCCTTAATGTAGGTAGCAACATTATTATTTGAAACCACTTCACATTCCCACTTTTTAATACCTAAAATTTCTTTGTGGATCTGAAGTTTCATGTCTTCCTTCACCTTCACCTGGCATGCCAATCGCCAATTGTCATTTTGCTCCTTGCGGGTAAAATAACCTGTTTCTGTTGGTAGAATGGATCCACCACCATCAACTACCTGGCAGCGACACATTGCACAAGTACCACCACCACCACATGCAGACGGAAGGAAAATTTTATTATTTCCAAGAGTTGTAAGTAGCGTATCTCCCGGATTCGTTTCTATGACACGGGTTCCATCATTGATATCAACATTAACAATCCCTGATGGTGTCAATTTCTTTTTCGCATACAGCAGAATCGCTACCAGTAAGATAATTACTAACAGGAAGACTGCGACACTGGTAATAACGACTGTTGTTTGAGTAGCTAAAAATATCATTGTTCTGAGTTTATTAGTCGTTTATAGTTTTATTCCCATGAATCCCATAAATGCCAATCCCATCAGACCAGTTACAATAAATGTAATACCTAGTCCGCGAAGCGGTGCAGGAATTTGTGAGTATTGAATTTTTTCTCGTATTGCGGCAATACCAACAATAGCTAAAAACCAGCCTACGCCAGATCCTAATCCGTAAACAGAGGCTTCACCAATATTAAGGAAAGCTTTTTGTTGCATGAATAATGATCCACCAAGAATCGCACAGTTTACAGCAATCAGAGGTAAGAAAATACCAAGTTGAGTATAAAGCACCGGAGCAAATTTTTCAACCACCATTTCAACCAACTGCACCATTGATGCGATTACAGCAATAAACATGATAAAGCTGAGGAAACTCAAGTCGACATTCGCAAAAGAAGGATCTAACCAAACGAGTGCACCTTCTTTTAAAACATATGTTTCCAGAAGATAGTCAACTGGAAGAGTAATACCCAAAACGAAGATAACTGCTACACCTAAACCAGTTGCCGTTTTTACAGATTTTGAAACCGCAAGGTAGGAGCACATGCCTAAAAAGTAGGCAAATACCATGTTATCAATGAAAATGGATTTAATAAATATATTAATCAAATTTTCCATAGTTTCTACTTTTTAGCAATTAGTCTTCAATAAGTTTACGATTACGGCCACGTTGTACCCAGATAATGATACCAACAGTAATCAGAGCCATTGGAGGAAGAATCATCATTCCATTGTTGGAATAGAATCCTCCATTTTCAATGTACCAGCTTGCCGGAATAACTTTGAATCCCCAAATACTGCCGGAACCAAATAACTCACGAAAGAATCCAACAATTATCAAGATGGCACCATAACCAGCAGCATTTCCAAGTCCGTCAAGGAACGCCGGCCATGGACGATTTCCCAAGGCAAATGCCTCCAGACGTCCCATGATGATACAGTTTGTGATAATCAGACCTACAAATACAGATAATTGCTTGCTTACATCATAAACAAAAGCTTTCAACACCTGATCAACTAGGATTACCAGAGCTGCAATAACTACTAATTGTACAATAATCCTGATACGATTTGGAATGCCATTTCTCATTAAAGAGATAATAACATTTGCAAATGCTAGTACTGCCATTACCGAAAGAGACATTACAACTGCCGGTTTCAGTTGAGCTGTTACTGCGAGTGCCGAACAAATACCAAGTACTTGTACCGTAATTGGATTGCTGCTGTCGATTGGATCACTTAGCAGCTTTAAATTTTTCTTTGAAAATAAAGGTTCTCTATCGCTCATTTTCTTCTATTTTTTCGAGTTGAAAAAAGCTTTGTAGGTACTTAGGTCATCAGAAAGCATTTTTTCTAAACCTTTTGATGTAATTGTACCTCCAGAAATCGCATCTACTTTATGTTCTGGTTCTCCACTTTCATTTGATTTGGCAACCAATATAGATACAAGCTCTCCATTTGAATCAAAAATCTTTTTCCCTTTAAAAGGACCTGTAAATGCATCTGTTGATATTTCTGCTCCAAGTCCGGGAGTTTCTCCCTGGTGATCAAAGGTTGCTCCATAAATAGTATTCATGTCGTTTTCCAATGAAATATATCCCCAGATTGGCCCCCAAAGTCCAGCTCCCCTTAATGGAATAATATATTTTATAGATCCGTCAATTTTACATTCAAAAACTGGTAATAATTGCTCATCAGTAGGTTTTGAATGTTGTACTTTAAGATCAATGTTAAAGGCTTCTTCTCCTTCAACAACTTCTCCTATAGAATTTACCACGTATGACTTTACGATTTTTTCTTTATACACATCATTTGCATTTTCCGCACTTGCATTGATATTTACTGATGCAAGGATGTTTTGCTTTTTCTCGATCTCAATGTTGATATCTTGAAATGGTTTCAGGTTGATCGCTGCAATTGAAAGAACGGCAGCAACCAAAATCACCATTACCGATGCGTATATAAACGTGTAAACATTACTGTTTCTGTCCATTTCCTTTTCTTTTATAAGATTAAGCTTTTACCTGAGCACGTTTTAAACGACGTTTTATATTGCCTTGCACTACATAATGGTCAATTAGCGGCGCAAAGGTGTTCATAAGCAATATAGCAAGCATCATCCCTTCTGGATATGCAGGATTTATAACCCTGATTAATATCGCTAAAACACCAATGAGGAAACCGTATATCCATTTCCCCTTGTCGGTTTGCGCTGCCGAAACTGGATCTGTAGCCATGAAGATGGCACCGAATGCGAAACCACCAATAATCAAGTGTTCCCAGAAAGGCATAGCCATGTATGCATTCACCGCAAAAATATTCAACAGGATCCCCATGAATAAACCACCTAGTACCGTTGATACCATGATTTTCCAGTTGCCAATACCAGTTACAATCAAGATTACAGCACCAATTAAGATAGCCAATGTGGAAGTCTCACCAATTGATCCAGGAATAAGACCAATAAAGGCATTCCAAACATCAATGCTGGTTTCTCCCAATACTGCTTGAGCCATTGGAGTGGCTCCAGTAAAACCGTCCGCCATTTTATCAATGCCACTTGCTGAAATCCAAACTGAATCACCTGACATTTGACCAGGATAGGCGAAAAATAAAAATGCCCGTGCTACTAATGCCGGGTTCCATATATTCATTCCAGTTCCACCAAAAACCTCCTTGCCAAAAATAACTGCAAATGCGGTAGCAACTGCAATCATCCAAAGCGGAGTATTGATTGGCATTACCATTGGTATTAGTATTCCGGAAACAAGGAATCCTTCATTTACATCGTGACCACGGAATTGGGCAAATATAAATTCGATTCCCAATCCAACCACATAGGATACAATAATTACTGGTAGAACTTTAAGAAATCCAAATAAGAACATTTGGAAGAATGAAGTATCTGCTAATTGGCCCGCTGCACCAAAGTGCTGATAGCCTATATTGTACATCCCCATTAGTAATGCTGGCACTAACGCAAGCACAACAATTCCCATGGTTCTCTTCAGATCCGTAAAGTCATGGATGTGTGTTCCTGTTTTTGACGTATCTTTCTGTACGAAAAATAACGTGAAAAACGAATCATGTGTAGAATGTAACCAATGAAATTTGGCTCCTTTCTGTACATGTGGTTTCGTTTTTTCAAAAAAGTTTTTTATCGCTTTCATCGAGTTTCTTATTTTGTTTCAAGCAACAGTTCTTATCCCAATTCTTTTATCATTGAGTTGATCCCTTCTCTTACAACATCCTGTACTTTAATTTTTGATGTACAAGCATATTCGCACAATGCAAGATCTTCTTCAATTACTTCATAAATTCCCAGTTGTTCCATTTTGTCAATGTCATTCACAAGAATGGCTTTTAACAGGTAAACAGGTAAAATGTCCATTGGGACGAATTTTTCATACTGACCTGTGAGAACAAAAGCTCTTTCTCCTCCATGCATATTGGCATTCAATACATATTCTTTTTTAGGGAATAAGCTTGAGAAGAAAGTTTTACTAGCAGAAAATTTATTGATTCCGGGAGTAGCCCAACCCAAAAACTCGTATTCATCTCCCTCAGGAATTACAGTTACTTGCTGATCAAAATAACCTAAATAGTCATCTTTGTCTATTTGCGTGCCGGTTAATACATTTCCACTAATGCAACGCTCCTTGGTTTCTTGTTTTGTTTTTCCGTTTAAAAGAACAGATAACTCAACACCGTGAACCGTTTTGTAATATTTTGGTGCTTTAACTTCAGAACCTGTTAAAGCAATCGTTTTGGACATATTCAATTTGCCGGTTTCAAACATGCGGCCAACGTATGCAAGAGCTTGTACGGAAATAGTCCAAATCAAACTTCCTTTATTTATTGGGGCAACATGATGGATCTGAATACCTACATTACCAGCAGGGTGAGGTCCACTAAATGTGTTAATCTCAACATTTTTTAATGAAGAGAAAATACCGTCACTTTGCTTGGTAGATAGACCCAGAAATACTTTTCCATCAGTCAATTTTGCCAAGGCATCAATTCCTGTTTGAATTGCACTCTTGTCTTCCTTGAATAAAAATTCATAATCAGGAGCAGCCGGTGAGCTGTCGAAGCCTGAAATGAATATATGATCAGGTACATCACTAGGTTTAGCCAACACACCATAGGGGCGTTGTTTGATAAATGGCCAGAGACCACTTTTTAGCAGTTGCTCACGAACCTCTTCCCTCGAAAGCGATGATGGATCACCTTTGGTGAAATCCAAACTTTCATTTTTACCGTCTGCCTCAACAACAATCTCCAAAATCTTACGGCGTTCACCGCGGTTCACTGCTTTTACAGTCCCACTTACGGGTGAGGTGAATAAAATTTCAGGGTTGTACTTGTCGAAAAATAAAGCATCGCCGGCTTTTACCTTAGCTTCGGCCTTCACTTTAAGTTTAGGAGTTAAGCCTGGAAAATCAATCGGCTTCAGGGCTACGGTTTTTGGTGTGGGAGCATCCTCAAGAACAGCTTCAGCAGCTCCTTTCAACCGGATGTTTAATCCGCGTTTTAGTTTAAAATGCTTTGACATTGTAATCCCTTGTTGTGGTTATAATTTTAGGGTGTCAAAAGTACATATTTAAAAAACTTTTTACAATCTTTGACCTAGAAACTTACACGAATTAAAATATTTACATACGTATAGACGTTATTTGTACTAAAAGTCTAGGGTAATTTTTTGTTTCAAATTCAAAAATCAGTGTTGTTTTAATGAAAAAAGCTAAAAAAACTAGCCAAATAAATGATTTTTTTGCCATTCTGCTCTTCGTTATTTTATCATTAAATTCTTTTGCGCAAAACGAGAACGAATTCTATTACCAAAACTCAGTTTATCGGGAAGAGATAAAAACGGTTCAGATTTATCGAGAGGGTTCAGAATTGAGTCACCCCATCTATGAACTGGGAACAGATGCAAGTTTGATTCTTAAATTTGACGATCTTTCCGGCGAAGTGCGGAACTATTATTACACAATATTGCATTGTGATGCTGATTGGAACGAATCGTATATTCTGCAGAATGAATACATTGAAGGTTTTGTGGAGAATCCGTTGGATGATTATGCAATGAGTTTCAATACAACAACTACTTACGTCAATTATCAATTGCATATTCCTAATGATCGGGTCAATATTAAATATTCAGGTAATTATATATTGATTGTTTACGAAGATCAGGATATGGAAAAGTTGGTTTTAACCCGGCGTTTTCATGTGTTAGATCCCAAAGTTGACGTAAAGGGAATTGTTAAAAAAGCAACGTTTGATCCATTTAAAGGCGACAACCAGGAAGTTGATTTTTCCATATATCATGAGAAGCTCAATGTTTCAAATCCAAGAGAAGATATTAAGGTGGTTATCATGAAAAATCGTCGGTGGGATAATGCTATTCGCGGTTTGAAGCCGCTTTTTATCAAGCAAAACCAGCTGGTTTATGATTACAATAAAGAGAATGTTTTTAAAGGTGGAAATGAATATCGTTACTTTGACATTAGAACCACTCGGTTTAATGGCGAGAATGTATTTTCAACAACCTTTCATCGTCCTTACTTTCATGCAACTTTACTCGAAGATGAAATTCGTTCCAATAAAAAGTATTTCAGCTATAAAGAGATGAATGGTAATTATGTAGTGGAAAGCCAGGATCGGGTTGAGGATTACGATACTGAATGCGATTATATTTTTGTCCATTTTACCTTGAGAATGGATGCTCAGTTGCTTGGTGGAACTGTGAATGTTTTTGGAGCACTGACTGATTGGAATGCTAATAAAAGCAACGAGATGACCTGGAATTATGAATCGGCTGCTTACGAGCTTACTTTATTATTAAAGCAAGGGTATTACAATTTTCAGTATGTATATGTTCCGGAGGCATCAACGGAAGCTGAAGAAGATGTTTTGGAAGGCAGTCATGTCGAAACTGAAAATGAATATCAGATACAGGTCTATCACAAAGGAATTTCGGGAAGATACGATGAGTTGGTAGGATATCAGGTTCTGAATTCTGCGAATTAGCGGACAATGGTCAATGTGCCTTCTCCTCCTTTGAATGGGACATTAAAATAGAATGTTGATCCTGATCCAAGCTCAGACTTCACCGCAATGGTCCCTTCAATAAGTTTTACAAAATGCTGCGCAATTGCTAAGCCGAGGCCAGTGCCTTCGTAGCGTCGGGTCGTTTTGTTGTCAACTTGGTGGAAGCGTTCAAATATTTTGGTGATTTGTGCCTCGTCGATCCCAATTCCGGTATCTCGGACAAAAAACTGAAGTTGATCTTTGCTGAGCAATTTATATCCAAATTCAATTTCACCATCGTCAGTGAATTTAACAGCATTATCAAGCAACTTCTGCATTACTTCCATCAATATTGCCTTGTCGGTTGTTACACCAAACTTAGGGTTGGCATTTTCATTGCTCAATTTTAGTTTGATTGGCTTATTGCTGACATCGTAGCTATATTCCCGATATAAGTCAAGCATCATGTCATTTATTTTGCAGAAGTCTTTTTTGACAATAATTTGATTACTCTCAATTTTTGAAAGGCTGATCATGTCGTTGATCATCTCCATAAGTAATTTCCCATTGCTGACAATAATTTCAATGAACCGGTTTTTCTCTTCCATGTCGAAATCAGGAGAGCCAATCATTTTAGAGAATCCAATAATTGCATTCATCGGAGTTCTTATCTCGTGAGAAATATTGGCAAGGAATGCAGATTTTAGTTGATCGGCTTCTTCAGCTTTAATTTTAGCCTCTTCAAGCTTTATTTCAGCAACTTTACGTTTGGTAATGTCCCTTGCAATTGAAATAACAGAATTGTCATCCAGCTTGGCAATACGCATTTCAAACATAGCGGTACCTTTTTCTACCTCCAATGCATATTCAATTGTTTCAATTGTTTCAAATTGAATGGCATCCTGTATACATTGGAATATTTTCCGAGACATTTTTTCGGAGAATCCGACTTCAAAAATGCTGTTTCCAACAATGTCATCAGCAGTAATTTGTATTAGTTCCGATTCTTTAATGACAAAGTCCATGTATATTCCATCTTTGTCAATGATAAAGAAAATATCAGGTATTGCCTCCAGTAAAACTTTATAGCGGCGACGACTATCTTGGAGGCTTTCGATGTTTTTTTGTTTCTGAGAAACATCGTAAAAAATACTGGCAATTTGATCAGGAGCCGGAGACAAATTAAAGACCTCAAACCACTTATTCAGGTGATCAACATGAATTTCAGTTTTCTTTTTAGTGGACTGAAGATAGAAGCTATTCCATTGAAAAGAGTCTCTGAAAACTTTTGGGAAAATTACTTCTGCATCAGCTTCTCTAAGTTCACGAGCTTGAACCCGGAACATGCTTTCAAAGGCCGGGTTTGTCTTTAAAATCTTTAAACCTACAGGATTTTCCATTTCGTCACGGACAATTTCCATGAGAAGAACTCCTTGTTGAAAACCTTTTACCGTTTGATTTACTTGCTTTTCGTTTTCATTGAGCTTTGTTCGAAGATCATTGATACTTATCGAGAAATTCCAGGTGACGAAAAAAGTAATTCCATATGCCAGAATTAATTGCAGAACAGGATTGAATGCCATGTCGTTTCCAGGCCATTTGTAAAGAAGAATATCTGAGATCCTGTCAGCCTGATAAATATGAAATAATAGCGTGATGAGAGCCCAGCCAAAAAAGATCGAAATCTTTTTCAGTTTTCCATCAAAAAGTACAAGAAAAATCAAAGAAGCAATCAGTACCCATAGTGTGTTGGGAATGGACTGATGAATAGGTAATACTGAATATTGCTTGGATATGTGAAAAAAGTAGATCACAAAAGGGGCCAGAAAAATACTATTGACAGTACATATAGTTTTTCCAGTTCGAAGACAATATAAGCCAATTATACCAATGGTTATAATTGTGATATCGCCAGGTATACAAGCATAAACAGGTCTTCCTAATATAGCAACAGAGAGGTCGATAATCGAAAAAACCAAGGCTGCAAGCATCACGATGTGCAGTCCGATTATTTTTCGTATTTCTTCATCTGTTTCAAACAGGAATGGCTTTGTTATAAAGTGGTATATTGATTTTAGCATGAAAGCATTCACCTATTAAAAACGGACTAAATATAGTAATTTTTAGTTGCCTAATAGATTATCATATTGTTTTATTGGTAGTTTTTTGAAAGCTGATTTTTATTAGGGATTAAAAAAATGCGAATCCATAGCTTTGTGATTGAAGAAAATACGAATAAACGAAAAAATACGAACGTTATGCCAAAAGGAATTTTTAATGTTCCGGTTGCAAAGAATGAACCGGTAAGAACATATGCTCCAGGCTCGCCTGAAAGGGCAAGTTTAAAGGCGATGATTGAAGAACTTAGATCTACTGAAGTTGAGCTTCCGATGATAATCGGAGGGAGGGCAGTAACTACGGATCGACAGATAAGAATATCTCCTCCTCATGAGATCAATCATACTTTAGGATATTATTCACAGGGAGATGCATCTCATGTTCAAATGGCAATTGACGCTGCCCTTGATGCAAAAGAGCAATGGGCAAATCTTGGATGGCAACATAGAGCTTCAATTTTCTTAAAAGCTGCTGATTTATTGGCTGGTCCGTACCGCGATAAGTTGAATGCTGCCACCATGCTCGGACAATCTAAAAATGCCTATCAGGCTGAAATTGATGCTGCTTGTGAGTTGGCAGATTTCTTTAGATTTGGTGTGAAATGTATGATCGATATTTACAAGATGCAACCGGAATCTGCTCCGGGGATATGGAATTATAATGAATTTCGACCATTAGAAGGTTTTGTATTTGCACTTACTCCATTTAATTTTACATCCATTGCAGGAAACTTGCCAGCTGCGCCGGCATTGCTGGGAAATGTAGTTGTTTGGAAACCTTCGAAAACAGCCGTGTATTCAGCAGCTGTAATCATGGATATTTTTAGAGAAGCTGGTCTTCCGGACGGAGTTATCAATTTAGTTTACGTATCTGGCCCTACTGCTGCTGACGTTGTTTTAACTCATCCTGAATTTGCAGGGATTCATTTTACCGGATCAACTGGTGTTTTTCAAGGAATATGGAAAACAATTGGTGAGAATATTTTTAAATATAAATCATATCCTCGCATTGTTGGTGAAACAGGAGGAAAGGACTTCATATTTGCTGATCCAACTGCTGACAGGCAGGCTGTTGCTATTGCAATGGTTCGCGGTGCATTTGAGTATCAGGGGCAAAAATGTTCTGCCGCATCGAGGGTCTATATTCCCGAAAGTATGTGGGAAGATGTCCGCGAACGGGTAGGTAAAGAACTGGCAACCGTAAAAATGGGGCCTCCTGAAGATTTTACCAACTTTGTAAATGCAGTTATTGATGAATCATCTTTCGATAAGTTAGCTGGGTTTATTGAGCGTGCTAAGACGGATGAAGACGCCGAGGTTATTTTTGGTGGTAATTGTGATAAATCTGTTGGGTATTTCATTGAGCCAACCGTAATTCTGGCAAAGAAACCTGATTACGTTACTATGAAGGAAGAGTTATTTGGACCAGTGTTGACAGTCTATGTTTATGAAGATGAGGAGATCGATGAAACATTATCGATTTTGGATAAGACATCAATGTACGCCTTGACAGGAGCGGTGTTTTCTCAAGATCGCTATAGCATTGAAAAAATAACAAAACGACTGGAAAATGCAGCTGGTAATTTCTATATCAACGATAAACCCACAGGTGCGGTTGTTGGCCAGCAGCCATTTGGTGGAGCTCGTGGGTCGGGCACTGATGATAAGGCGGGATCTGTTTTTAACTTCCTGCGCTGGACTTCTATTCGAACCATTAAAGAAAATTTTGTTCCTCCACATGATTATATGTATCCCAGTTTTTTGGGAGATGAGGAATAAACAGGAATAGTGAATATTTGGAGAGGCGGAATTTTTCTGCCTCTTTTTTTTTCCTGTTAGATAATGTACTTTTGTTTTCAAACAAAAAAGAATGAAACAACTACTCGCTCATATTTGGAAAAACATTGGTAATAAATATGGAATTACCATTATGTTTTTTTTACTGTGGATTCTCTTTTTTGATGAACACAATATGGTTCAGCATTTTCAAAACAAAAATAAACTAGCCCAACTTATTGATCAAAAGGATTTTTTGAAAGAAAAAATCGAAAATGATCAGCGAAAAATTAAAGAACTTCAAACAAGCCAAAAGAACCTTGAAAAGTTTGCTCGTGAGCAATTCTTGATGAAGAAGGAAAACGAAGATGTATTTGTTGTTGAGGAAGAGGAATAGGTTTTATCCCCTTTGGGTAATAAATTTTTAAAGAATCAATAACTATAGTGACTCTTATTTAGATTTATTTTAAATTTATTGCTATTACGTATTTGATAAATAATTCATTTTTTTTAAATTGAAATGTATTTAAAGGAATATTGCATTGGATATCAACTTATTTAAAATAGAAACCAATCACGTGGAGCCGCAAAAGGGACGAATTTTAATCGCGGAACCATTCTTGCCAGGAAGTTATTTTAACCGGGCAATTGTGTTATTGGTTGCCCATAGCGAAAAAGGTGCTGTTGGCTTTATTTTAAATAAGAAAATTGATTATCCGATTAATGATATCATCACTGATTTTCCTGAATTTAATGCCGAAGTTTATATCGGGGGGCCCGTAAGCACGGATTCAATTTTCTTTTTGCATTCTCTTGGAGATCAAATTCCCGGAAGCATACATGTTAAAGATGACATTTATTGGGGCGGTGATTTCGATGTGTTAAAAACTAAAATTAAATCAGGCCATGTACTGAGTGAGCAAGTTCGTTTTTTTCTTGGTTATTCAGGCTGGGATGATGGACAATTGGAAGAAGAGTTGAAAGAGAATTCATGGTTGGTCTCTGAAATTGAACAGAAAAAAGTCTTGGTGAAGAAGCCAAGCAATAGCCTTTGGGTTGATTCGATTCGAGATATTGGAGGTAAATACTTGTTGTGGGAAAATTTCCCAGAGAATCCATCATTGAATTAATTTGGCATTAAACTCCTTGCTTATTGTTCTCACCGTTTTACTGAAATATCTTTTGGCGTAGAGTCCTTTCACCCATTCAATTCCATAGATTCCGCTTGCTAGAAAAAATTCCTCTGCTTCTAAAAATAATACTTGTTTGAGTTCATGGGTTTCAACAAAGTCAAATCCTAATTCCAAGGCAATTTGTCGGACGGCTTTTCGACTGACATCCATAAAAGCACCTGTTGATTTTGATGGTGTAATTATTTGATTGCCTTTAATCAGGTAAATGTTTTTTGAGGGTGTTTCAATTATATCGCCATTGCTATTCGTTAATAAATAGGCTGAAACTGATTTAGGTAGTGTCTGCCTTTCTAAAATTTTCCAATTTAGCTCTGAATAGAACGAATATGCAGATAAACTTGTTGTAGCTTTCTGAATCGCATCAGAAACTTCAAATATGTATCCATTTTTATTCAAATCAAAACTAGTAGAATTAATTTCTTGGTGAGTTATGAGATATACGATTCGGTTTTGAGGTAACAGAAATTGAATATCTAATAAGGCACTTTTGAATAATTTATTTTTAGACAGGAACCGCTCGAGCTGCCGTTTAAGTTCTTTCCCATTATTTTGAAGGAAGCCTGGTTGCGGCAGATTTAATATCTGAAAGGTTTGTTGAATGTTCGTTAAGTGTTCATCCCAGAATGGGAAAAGATTGCGGATAGATCGAATCTTTTCTGAAAATAAAACCGATGAAAGATCACTCGTTGTAAATAGTTGAGCATCATTTACATGGAAATTTCCATCCAATAGAATCCAGTCTGTTTTCATGTTTCAGGATAATTCTTTAATGTGTGAAAACATGTTTTGGTTGGCGGGAATTAAAATTCCTTTTATCCCTGCTTGTTCCGCAGCGTCAATGTCTCGTGGACTGTCGCCAATTAAATACGACTTGTCGCTGTCAATCTGATATTTGGCTAATAATTTTTCAATCATTAAAGGTGATGGCTTGCGACAAAAACATTTTTCTATTGAATCATGATGTGGACAAAAAGCCCATTCTTTAATTGTTAGTCCTCGTTTTTCAAGTTCCTTTTCTATGAAATAATGAACTTTTTCAACATCTTTTTTTGTGTATTCTTGTTTGGAAATTCCGCCCTGGTTGCTTACCACAAAAAAGTCAAATCCTTTTTCTGAAAGCAATTTAAGGTTGTCAAAAATCCCATCGACGAATTTTACATCTTCTGTTCTGAAAATGTAATAATGTGATGAATTGTCAATGATTACCCCGTCGCGATCCAGAAAAACAGCTTTCATTTTATATTACCATAAACAGTTTATCAATGAAATGTCCAAGCAGTCTGCTATCCAGTAAGATGGGGAAAAGAAAGCCAAATATTGCTCCCAGAAAGTGTGCATCATGGGCGACATTGTCATTTTCTTTTCTGCTCATATAGTATGAATATGCGAGGTATAAAATTGCAAAAACAATACCTGGTATTGGGAACAAACCAAAGAAATAGATTTTGTTCCATGGATCAAAAAATATGGCTGCAAACAATATTGCGGATACTGCGCCAGATGCCCCCACTGCATTGTAATAGAAGTTATTTCGATGTTTGTAAAGTGCGTACAGATTTGAAACAATCATACCTCCAAAATAGAGAAGCAAATAGTATGCATTTGAGGGGCGGCCAAAAGTATCTTTAAAATAATATTCAATAGCACTACCAAATGAATACAAGACTATCATATTAACAATTAAATGTTCCCAGTTTGCATGAACAAACCCGTGGCTAATTAGCCGATAGTATTCTTTTTTGTGATAAACTTTACTGGCGTTGAACTGCAGTTTTTCCATTAAATCATGGCGATTAAAAGCCGCGATGGAAATGAAAGCCGTTATAATAATCAGGATAATAGTCATATGCTTTTAGTGTAGAATTTTATAAATCATTTCGCGTTGAAGATCTCCAGCACTTGCCGATACATTTCCAATTCCTTTCGATTTCATGTCATATTCGCGAAGGGTGGCAATGATTTCAACTACTTTTTTAATTGGATACCTTTTTGCTGCAGCCACATATGATTTCACAAAATATGGATTTACCTGCAAGGAAGATGCAACTGCATTTGGAGACTTATCATCTAAAAAGTGATAAGTCAATATTTTCATAAAAAAGAAATATAAGCTAGCAATGGTTCTGGTAATCGGATTTGAACCCGGATTTGCTGCAAAATAATTGATGATTTGGTTGGACTTCAAAATATTTTTATCCCCCAGCGCATTTTGTAATTCGAAGATGTTAAAATCCTTACTTATACCAATATTTTTTTCAATATGGTTGGGGGTGATTTTTGTATCTGCAGGCAATGAGATAATTAGCTTGTCCAGTTCGTTGGAGACTTTACTTAGATCTGTACCTAAATATTCGGCAAGCATTGCTGACGCTTGTGGCTCAATGCTGAATTTATGGGCTGATAAATAGCTATTTATCCATGCTGGCAATTGGTTGTCGTATATTTTTTTTGCATCGAATAATACTCCTTTTTTACCGAGCTGCTTTGCAAAGCTTTTGCGTTTGTCAATGGTCTTGTATTTATAATTAATCACCAAAATTGTACTGGTGAGTGGAGCATTGATGTACGGTTCAAGTTCCTCAATTTTTTTGATGTTTTGAGCTTCCTTAACGATAATAACCTGATGATTTGCCATCATGGGAAATCTTCGTGCGTGGGTGATAATCGTATCTATATCAGTATCTTTCCCATATAAAACGTGCTGGTTGAAGCCTTTTTCAGCATCAGTAAGTACATTCTTTGATATATAATCTGTTATCTGGTCAATAAAGTAACTTTCTTCACCCATTAAAAAATAAATTGGGTGATATATCTTTTTTCGCAGGTTGGCTAAAATATCTTCGTAATTCATCAATGTCGTTTAATTAAATTTCAGATGCTTAACTGATCTTCCTTCATTTTTTATTTCGAGCAATGCATCAATTCCTATTTTAACATGCTTTTGCACAAAGTTCATGGTTACTTTTTTATCGCTTGCCTCAGTTTTAATACCCGTTGAAATCATGGGTTGATCTGAAACAAGGAGTAGTGCGCCAGCCGGAATTTGGTTGGCAAAACCAACGGTAAAAATAGTAGCTGTTTCCATATCAATGGCAATAGCCCGCGTTTTATATAAATATTTTTTGAATCGTTCGTCATATTCCCAAACACGCTTATTGGTGGTGTAAACTACGCCAGTCCAGTAATCCATCCTGTTTTCCCGGATTGCTGTTGAAACGGCCCGTTGAAGATTAAAAGCTGGGAGTGCGGGGATTTCCGGAGGAAGATAATCGTTAGAAGTTCCATCACTTCGAATGGCAGCAATAGGAAGAATGAGGTCTCCTAATTTGTTTTTCGCTTTTAGTCCACCGCATTTGCCTAAAAATAAAACTGCTTTAGGATGAATGGAGCTTAATAAATCCATTATTGTTGCTGCATTTGGACTCCCCATTCCGAAATTGATAATGGTGATGTCATTAGCGGTAGCGTTTGGCATATTTTTATCAGCACCAATTACCGGAACTCCAAACTGCTCTGCAAAAATTTCAACATACAATTGAAAGTTCGTTAGCAATATATAATGTCCAAAATCACTAAGAGCTTGACCGGTATAACGGGGCAGCCAATTGTCAACAATTTCTTTTTTCGTCTTCATAGACTAGTCCTTTTCTTATAGACCTTGAGGAATCAGTTTTTATTTCATACAAGGTCTGAACTTTTTTTTGCACTTTTGGATACCTGAATGAAAAATAACAGGTTGGTGTAAAATTTCAGTTTTACAAAAGTACAACTTTGGATTGGCATAGGATGTTCACAAAATTAAATTTACCAACATATTCTATTCGAATTAAGGAGGAAGGAGGGAAAACCTTGATTTTTGATTCAGTGCGTAAAAAATTTCTGGTTTATACTCCAGAGGAGTGGGTGCGACAAAACTTCATTCTTTTTTTAAGTAAGGACAAAGCCTTTCCTGCTTCGTTAATGGCTGTTGAGACTGGATTACAAGTGAACCAAAAGCAATTTCGTGCCGACTTGCTAGTGTATGACAGAAAAGGAAAGGCGTTGCTGGTTGTTGAATTTAAAGCACCAAGTGTGAAAATTTCGCAGGATACCTTTGACCAGATTGTACGGTACAATATGAAACTTCAGGTTCCCTATTTAATTGTATCAAACGGGCTCAATCACTATTGTTGTCAGGTTGATTTGCAAAATCAATCGTATGTGTTCTTAAAAGAAATTCCTGATTTTAGTCAAATAGGATAAGCGCTTAAAGCAGAGTTTGATAGAGTCGCTCATCAAGCCATCCGTCTGCTGATTTGATCCAATCCTTTTTCGTTCCAACTAGTTTAAAATTGGCTTTCTCGAAAAGATGAATACTTGCCATGTTGTCGATTGTTATGTTGGCGTACAATTGGTGGAGACCTAAAATATTCCTCGCATATTGAATGATTAATTGCAATGAGTCGAATGCCAATCCTTTGCCTTGGTCTTCTTGCTCGTAAATAAGTATGCCGATTCCTGCTCGTTGATGCATTGGGTCAAAATCAAATAAATCAATAGCTCCAACTACTTTGGCGTTTTCATCTTCAATGATAAGCCTCATCTGTTTGGCTTCAAAAATATCACGATGAGATTCAGCAATGTATTGTTTTAAGATATATCGAGAGAATGGAACCAAGGTATTGCTTACCTTCCAAATTGCCGGATCATTCTCCCATTGGTAAAGAAGTTCCAAATCTTCAGGTTCCAGCGGCCTGAATTTTACCTTTCCGTATTGCAATTTTTCCAGCGTCATTGTCCAAGTTTTTTCCAGGATTGAATGATGATTTCTATATCTTGTAAGATGCGGTAATTTTTTGCATAACCCATATCAATTTCAAGTTTTTTTGCTTCCGGTAATTCATCTTCAAACTGATCGGTAGGTGTTAAAACGCCATCTTTTATAGTTGGTAGATTGGCTTTGGTGTCGATATTTCCGGCAAATCCAACCCAGCTTTTTTTCGCAATTAATACCAGAAAGATATTTCTCAGAAGACCAATCTTATTTTTTACTGTCCAGCAAATGAAGGGGTAGGTTGCCAGGAAGAAGATGCCAAGCAAAAAGTCAATGATACGCTTATTACGTTGATTTTCATCTTTTGTAATAGCGTTCAGATTCACAACATATAATTCGCCTGCCGTGTCAATTGAACTACTTCCAATAATTGAAAGGCTTTTTGGTGGTGCAATTTTATATTCAATTTTTAAGCTTGCGAGGTCCAGCATTGTTGCAATAATTTCTTGTGAAGAGAGATTGCTGGCGCTGAATATTAATTCTTCAATTTTATGTATTTGAATAATCTCTGCCAGTTGGGATAAATTACCAAGAAACGCAGGATCGTGTTTTTCTTTGGACGGGTGTACCAATCCGCAAACATCAATCTTCAATTGTGATTGTTGAATAAGATTATTAATCCGATCAGCTTCTTTTTTTGATGAAATTACGACAACCTTTTTCTTCCTGTTTAAATCGAATCGAAATGAAGTTGGTTTGATTCGATTCAACAAAAGACGATCAAGAAGCAAACTTCCCAATGCCCAAAATGATCCCAGTATAATGAGAGCCCTCGAAAAACGATAACTTTCATCAACTAAAGAGTAAGCTACCAAAATGGCAATGCTCCCCCAGAAGAGTCCTTGAATAAACTTTATTATTTTGATTGGTTTTTGATAACCACCGATAAACCAGATGGAAAAAATCCATATCAAAATATAAACAGGAACGATGAAATTCAAATATTCGGGAGGGAAGTGTCCTTTCGTAAATTGATATTGTTCCCAATACGGAAGTAGCCAAAGGTAACCAGTATAGATAATAAGTGCATCCAATATGGGTAAAAAGGCATTTTTTGCTAAACGATTAATAACTGCAAGGAAAGCTCGGAAATAAATAGCGAGATTAATTAACAGTGAAAACATGTCAGCACGCCCTTTTGAAAAATGCTTGTTCGCAAAAATGATCATTGCGTTGTAAAACACTTTTACGTAGTTGATGCTGCCCTTTTTTGTGCTTTCGCCCTTGTAATGAATTATCGTTGTTTCAGGAAAATAATAGTTCTTATATCCAGCTTGTGTGATGCGGTATGAAAGATCAATATCTTCGCCATACATGAAATAATCTTCATCCAACATGCCAACTTCATCGATTACCGATTTTCGAAGCAGCATGTAAGCTCCGGAGAGAATGTCAATCTCGTGAATTTCCTCCTTGCTCAGGTGTCCCAAATGATATCGGCCAAATCGTTTCGATTTACTAAATAGTTTTGAGAATCCAAAAATCTTATAAAAAGCGACAGCAGGAGTTGGAAGTCCTCGCTTCGATTCTGGTAGAAATTGTCCTTTGCCATCAATCATCTTCACTCCCAAAGCGCCAGCATCAGTATGAGCATCCATAAATTGAACGCATTTAATGAAGCTGTCTTCTTCAACAATGGTATCTGGATTTAGCAGGAGTATATATTCCCCTTTGGCTATTTGTATGCCTTGATTATTTGCTTTTGAGAAACCTCTGTTGTCATAATTTTCGATAATGTGGACGGTTGGGAATTTATCTTTCACCATTTGGCAGGAGCCATCAACCGAATTGTTATCAACCACGAAAATTTCACTGTCAATTTTGGCACATGCTTTTTGAACAGAATGCAGGCACTGCTCCAGGAAGAATTTTACGTTGTAGTTGACAATAACAACAGATAGTTTCATGCACCAACAGTTTTACTGAGACAGGGAATCTTCAAAGTTCATCCTGTTTTTAATTGAGCGGCCAAGAGTGATTTCGTCTGCATACTCCAATTCATCTCCAATTGAAACACCTCTGGCAAGCGTCGATATCCTAACGTTTAAATCTTTCAATTTCTTATATATGAAAAAATTAGTTGTGTCTCCTTCCATGGTTGTGCTCAAGGCAAGGATTACCTCGGTGATTGTTCCTTCCTGAACCCGCTCTATTAACGAGTTGATTTCGAGATCAGAAGGGCCAATGCCATCCATTGGAGAAATAATGCCACCTAAAACATGGTAAAGTCCATTGAATTGCTGGGTATTCTCGATAGACATCACATCTTTAATATTTTCAACAACGCAAACAATTTCAGGTACTCTGGCTGGATGACTGCAGATATTACAGATTTCAGAATCCGAGATATTGTGACATACTTTACAATGTTTGATGTCGTTTCGAAGTTGAATAATGCTTTCTCCAAAAAAAGTAACTTCTTCCCGGTCTTGCCTCAATAGGTGCAAAACCAACCGCAGGGCAGTCTTTCTTCCTATTCCAGGTAGTTTTGAGAATTCATTTACTGCATTTTCCAGTAAGCGCGAAGGAAACTTTTCGTTTATCATGCAATCGGCATTTATTAAAACTTCAAATTTAATAAAGCGAAAATGAAAAAGACTTTCTGATCAATTTTTTTTAGGCTTTTATTTCAGATAGCGGGATAAGGTTTTTAATACCTCTTCAATTTTTAGAGGTTTGATTAGAACATCATCACATCCGGAATCCAGACATTTTCGCTTTTCTTCACTCATTGCATATGCAGTTTGTGCGATGATAGGAATCGTTGTGTTCGACTTTCGAATCGTTTTTGTGGCCTCGTAACCATTTATTTCCGGCAACTGTATGTCCATAAGGATTAGGTCTACTTGATTATTGTTGAACATGTTGATGGTGTCTATTCCATCTTTTGCCCATAATACATTGGCTTGCGTTTTTTTGAGGATCTCATTCAAATACTCAAAGTTGTAATCAATATCTTCGGCAACAAGAATTGTATATTTGCTGAAGTCATAATTCTTATCTTCTTTAAGGCCCGGACTTTTAATTGGGGCTTTAATTTTGTCGTATGGGATTGTGAAGAAAAATAATGCTCCTTTTTGCTCTTGCGATTTCACCCCTATAGTTCCACCTAAAAGTTTAACCAATCCCTGTGAAATGTATAATCCCAACCCTGCACCTGCATCTTTGGGTTTTAGGTTATTGTCGTTTTGTATAAACCGTTTAAAAATGGTTTTTTGTTTATTGGCAGGAATTCCAACTCCTGAATCTTCAACGTAGAACTGTAATTTATTCTCTGATGAAATTTGGTATCCAACTTCAATAAAACCCTTATTCGTGAATTTTAATGCATTTAAAAATAAGTTACTTAAAATCTGTTTTAAGCGATATGGATCGGTGAAAATAAAATCGTGATGCTTTATTCTGGGGATTCTAAACCGAATTTCTAGATTATCTTTATTATGCGAGACTTTTAACGACTCAAATAGCTCTTTAAGTTCACTGAAAACGGCAGCTAATGAGCAAGCTTCTTTCTTTATTTTTAATTCGTTTGCTTCAATCTTTGATATGTCAATAATGTCATCGATCAAATTCAAAAGCGAACGGCTATTTTCTTCAATAATATCGATATAATGAAGCTGTTGATTGATCGTTAAATCACCATATTTTAATAATTCAGAAAAACCAATAATGCCGTTAATCGGAGTTCGGATCTCATGGCTCATATTAGCCAGAAAATTATTTTTATAAAGGTTTGCTGCTTCTGATACTCTTCGGGCTTTCTTTAAATCTTCCTGTAGTTTTTTTATTGAAGTGATTTCCTCCGATATTTTCAAATAATGCGTGATAATTCCTTTCTCATTTCGAAGACAGGAAATGGAGGCCAATTCCCAATACATTTTCCCATTCTTTCTTTTGTTTTTGAATTCACCTCTCCATTCGTTGCCTGCCAAGATGGTGTCCCAAAGGTTCTTGTAAAATGCACTGTTGTGATATCCTGATTTCAAGATCTCCGGTTTTTTGCCGATAATTTCATCACCTGTGAATCCGGTAATTTTGCAAAATGCAGGATTGAAAAATTCAATATATCCTTCAAGATCTGTAATCATTATTGGGGCGGGGCTTTGTATGAATGCCTGCTGGAGCATCATCAGCTTTTCATGATGTTTTTTTTCTTCTGTAATATCCCTGTTTGCTCCAAACATACGAATTGCTTTGCCCTCAATATTACGAATTACAGCAGAACGATTTTTAAACCAATGGTAAGTTCCATCCTTATGTCTCATTCGGTATTCTGATTCAAATACAAGAGAGGTGCTCGAAAGAAAATTCTCCAGTTCCCTTTTTACACGGTTGTAATCTTCGTGATGAAGCAGATTCATCCAGGTAATGAATTTGTCATCCAGCTCATCCGGATAATAACCCAATTGAGCTTTCCATTTTCTGGAATAGTATATCTCGTCACTATCGACAATCCAATCCCAAACGCCATTGTCAGATGCTTCGGTTGCTAGTTGGTATCGCTGTTTGTCTTCATTTAGCTCTTCTTCAATTGATTTTTGATAATTGATGTCGCGGAATACGCCCAGAACCGTTTGTATATTTTCATTATTGATTTTTTCTGGAGTCAGGCTTATGCTAAACCAAAATAGCTTATTTCCTTTAAAAATTGAGAATTCATCGTAAAATTGAGTTCCGCTTTTTACGACATTATTTAGGGCATGTTCAATCTCTAAATTAATGTCCTTCAAATATCCAATCTCAGCCAGGCTTTTTCCTATAATATCCGTATTTGGTAAATCAAAAAAAGTAAAGAAGTTGTCCGAAACGAAAAGATGTTCCCCCTTGCCGTTTAATCGGATAATAACGTCAGGAATATTAATTTCAGGGGAATTATCAGAATAAATCTGATTTCCCTTTGTGACATTCTTTGTTGGCTTTTTTATGCCATGTGTGGTCTTGTTCTTTTTTTTCTGTTCCATGGGGCGTTTCTTTTCTTCTTTTTTGTACGGAAATTAAAATAGAAAGCTGTACTGAAATTACTAAATATTTTAGAATCCACGATACTTGTAAAAATCAATCCCATAAAATTAACTGAATTCTGTATCTATTTAACAATGACAAAACAATAAAGTTAATGTTGGAAGCTAAATATGTTGTGCAAAATGTAATTATTGTCAGTTTAGTTATTCCAGGGTTTCTGTAAATAGCAGAGATATTAGCAAAAGACTAATAAATTGAATGATTAATAAATAGGAAATCAGGCCACTTTGCAAAGTGGTGGTTTTTCTGTATTTTAAAAAAATCCCATCTTTTTAACGCCTTGACAAGTCAATCATTTATCATGAATATTTATTTTTTATATAACCAGTTTTACTAATTATCCCAATTTGAAGAGTTTTATGCATTCGTAACATATTGGAATAATTTTACTGTTTGACGAATTCATATTTTAATTCTTAATTTTGAAGACTTCAACGAGGAAGAATGAGCGAACAAATTGATTGGACAAAAATACGCAATGGTGATAAATCGGTTTTCGATAAAATGTTCGATTTCTATTATCATCCATTATGTGCATTTGTTTCGTCATACATAAACAATAGTCAAATTGTTGAGGATATTGTAATTGATTGTTTCGCGAAAATATGGGAGGAACGAGCTACCCTGAATATTAAGACTTCTTTGCGTAACTTTCTTGTCACAGTTGTAAAAAATGCTGCAATAAGTTTTTTAAGGAAAAATCAACTTCAGTTTTCTAATCTAGAGAAAGTTTCGGAATCGGTAATCGATGATGTTGCCAACCCACTGGAGGATTCAGGAATTCTAAATAAACTTTACGAATCGATTAATAAATTGCCAGAACAAAGGCGTCTTATTCTAAAAATGGCTGCTTTTGAGGGAAAGTCATACCAGCAGATTGCCGACGAGTTGAACGTTTCTGTTAACACTGTAAAAACACAAATGTCTCGATCTTATAAGTTTTTAAAAGAGCAATTAAACGTGAGCCAGCGGACAATTAATTTCCTTCTATTCGCTTGATATTAAACTTCCTTCTACTCTGGGTTGGGACGGTGAACCAGAGAGAACTTAAAAAAATCAAATATTTTCTAAAAATGTTGTCACCCTAAACGACAATTTTTACGTCAATGGGTAAAATGGCAAAAAGTGGATGAAAAAAAGAAATACTGGGAAGGATTAGTCTCAAATATTCATAATGAGACCGATAAAAGTGAAAACCTGGAAAATGAGAAGTGGCCGACTTCTGATTATCATTGGGCTTTAGGTATTAAAGATCAATTAGCCAGGGTTTTTTTGTGGGATCAATACAATCGAAATGAAGCAAAAGTAAGACTAGATTACAGGCTGCAGCATAAAGAAAATCGGCTTGTTCGCTTTTCACGACTACTCTGGGTTAGGGCTGCTGTAATTTTAATTGCGATATTTTCTGGTGCCATTCTACACTCTTTAATACCTGATACAATTGAAGGAACAAGATATACTGAAGTGGTGGTTCCACTTGGACAAATGAGCCAGATCAAACTATCTGACGGTACTTCTATTTGGCTGAATTCCGGGTCAGTATTGAAATATCCAAATGAATTTGAATTGAATAAACGTGAAGTTTTTCTAGATGGAGAAGCTTTTATGGAAGTTGCAAAAAACAAGAAAAAACCATTTGTTGTGAATGCGAACGACTTTGATGTTGAGGTGCTTGGAACTTCCTTTAATATATCTTCTTATTCGACTGACGAATACGCTATCGTTACTTTGGTAGAGGGGAAAGTTCGTCTTCATTCCGAAAAGAATCATTGGAAAAGAAATATAGTGCCTGGGCAAAGTGCGACCATGGCTGGGGGTGAAATTCAGGAAATTGAAGATGTCAATACTGACTTCTATACATCGTGGAAAGAAGGAAAGATTGTGTTTAGAAAGGAATCTTTGGAAGAGATTGCAAAACGGATGGAAAGGTGGTATAATGTAGATATTCAGTTTGAAAATGAACAACTTAAAAAACTTCAGTTTTCCGGAACTTTCCTGAAATATAAGCCGGTTGAGCAAGTCTTTAGATCCTTAAGTATTATGAGTCAGAAGATGGATTTCGTTTCGATAAACCGAGTGGATCAAAAAAATATCATAAAAATTATAGAGAAGAATTAATATGAAATAACACGAACTAACAAAAGAACAATGGGGATATTGGAGTATCCCCATTGAAAAATAATCAAGAGCCGTTGGAGCGGCTAGTAATTAATTTATAACCAATTCAAAATTATGGAAAAAAAACGAAAATTTCATGGTTTTAGCGGACCATGGTCTAAAGTGTTTTTGCTTATGCGATTATCTATTTTTCTATTCTTTGCTTTTATTATTACAGTACAGGCGAAATCTTTTTCACAAACATCTAAACTAACGCTTGATATTAGTAATGCGAAACTGATTGATGTTCTCAATGAAATTGAAGAACAGACTGAATATTATTTCTATTTCAATATGGAACTCGATAACTATCGGGTAACAAGGGTTGATGCTAAAGATCAGAATATTGACAAAGTATTGGATCTGATCTTGAATGACTTGGGTTTGGAATATGAAATAGTTGACAGGTACATTGTTATTAAAAGATCAAATTCTGATGGCAGTGAATCAAATAATCTCAATGCGCTGCAACAAAAGGCAATCTCTGGATTGGTAACTGATGGAACTGGAGCTCCACTTCCGGGAGTTACGGTTGTGGTGAAAGGAACTGCTACCGGAACAATAACTGACTTTGACGGAAAGTATACTTTGAAAAATGTTCCAGAAGAGGCAGTTCTTGTATTTTCTTTTGTAGGTATGAAAACTCAGGAGCTTTCTGTGTCTGGCAAATCTTCACTTGATGTTGTGATGGCAGAAGATGCCATTGGTATTGAGGAAGTGGTTGCTGTAGGTTATGGCGTGCAAAAGAAAGCTACCTTAACTGGTTCGGTTGCAGCTGTTAAAGGGGATGAGATTGTAGCTACAAAAAATGAGAATGCACAAAACATGTTGACTGGTAAAATTTCGGGTGTTCGCGTTACTCAAAGAACAGCAGAGCCGGGAGCTTTCCACAATAACTTTGATATCCGTGCGATGGGTTCACCGTTGATTATTATTGATGGAATTCCTCGTTCGGAGCAGGACTTTCAACGTTTAGATCCTAATGATATTGATAACATGTCAGTATTGAAAGATGCTTCTGCAGCGATCTATGGTGTGCGTGCTGCAAATGGTGTAGTGTTGGTTACAACAAAAAGAGGGGCAAATAATAAATTGGAGATGAATTATTCAGGTTCGTTTACCTGGCAAATTCCTTCAGGATTACCAGCTACTGTAAATGTTCCAGATTACATGACTCTTCGCAATGAGAGATCGATGCATAATGTGAATGGAGGGGCACCTATTTATACACAGGAGCAGATGGACGAGTATCTGAATGGTACAAGACAAGGCACTGACTGGTATGATCTGGTTTTCAGTGATTATGCACCTCAAACCATGCATAATTTGAATGCTACAGGTGGTAATGAGCGTACAACTTTCTACGTTGGTTTAGGATATCAGTACCAGGAAGGTTTCTTTAAATCAAGTGACCTTACTTATAATAAGTATAATATCCGCTCGAATATTTCTACAAAAATTACAGATAACCTGACATTGGATGTTAATCTAAACCTTATTATGGATGAGCAAGATCGTCCAAATGTGGATTCATGGTGGATCATTCGTGGTTTCTGGAGGCAAGGTGCTCATATTCCTGCTTATGCAAATAACGACCCTACGAAACCATATCATGGATTAATTGAAGGAGATAACCCTATTTCATTTATGAATAAGGACTTGGTGGGATTTAAAACGTACAATAAAAAATGGGTTCAACCTGCAGCAAGTTTAAAATACGATATTCCAGGTGTGAAGGGATTATATGTAAAAGGATTGTTCAGTTACGACTATTATGTTTCCAGTGATAATCTATTCAAAAAAGAATATACACAATATCGATATGATGAAGCATCGGATACATACGAGACATTTACTCGTCAATCTCCAAATACAATTAAAAGAGAGTCTTATTTTAGGACACAAATGCTGTCTCAGACTTCGATCAATTATAACGGAACCTTTGATAAGCATGATGTGGGTGCGATAGCTATCTGGGAAACTCAGAAAAGGACTAGCGATAACTTTTCAGCCCAGCGCAATCTGGTACTTCCTTTGCCATATCTTTTTGCTGGAGAGGCAGAAGGACAGTTAGCAACAATGAATTCTGGAGAGAATGCACTTTATGAAGATTCTAACCTGGCATTGGCTGGACGTTTAAACTATGCATACGATGATAAATACCTTGCAGAATTCCTATTCCGTTATGATGGGTCATCAAGGTTTGGCACTGGTCATCAATGGGGATTCTTCCCTGCAGCTTCTTTGGGATGGCGTATTTCAGAGGAAGGATTTTTCGAAAACTCTTCTACATTGGCTTTTGTTGATCAGTTGAAACTGAGAGCTTCCTATGGTAAAACCGGGGACGACAATGCAGCCAGATATCAGTTCATTTCGGGGTATAACTATCCTACCAGTTCTGATAGAAGAAACTTTACAGGAGGTTATGTATTTGATGGAAGTTTCAATGCAAGTGCAGATAATAAGGGGATTCCTAATGAATTAATTACCTGGTATACTTCAAACACATTTGATGTTGGTGTTGATTTTGTTGGTTGGAATGGTCTTTTGGGAGTTACTGTCGACTACTTTAGCAGAAACCGTGAAGGCCTTTTGGCAACAAGGGATGGTGGTATTCCAACAGTTGTTGGAGCAAGCCTTCCTGATGAAAATTTAAACAGTGACCGTACTTATGGTTATGATTTGGAAGTTTCTCATCGGAATCAAATCAGAAATTTCAGCTACAATGTAAAAGGTATATTGTCTTTGGCTCGTGTAAAACGTTTATATGTTGAGCGCGGTGATATTGGAAGTTCATGGAGCAATTGGAAGAATAACCAGAACGACAGATTACAAGGTGTACATATGGGATACAACGGTGCCGGACGATTTGAATCATGGGAAGATATTTGGTCATCTCCTGTATACATCGGCAGAGGAACCATTGTTGGTGATTATGCTTATGAAGACTGGAATGGTGACGGTGAAATTAATGGGAACGATGCACACCCCATTCGTTATAATCAATACCCATGGATGAACTTCAGTTTCATTTTTGATGCCAGCTATAAGGATTTTGATCTGAACTTTTTGCTACAAGGTTCTGCAATGAGCTCCACAAAATATGGAGAGCAGCTTCGTGAACCATTGTGGGGTAACGGAAACTCAAGTGCCATGCAGCAATTTATGGATCGCTGGCATCCGGTAGATCCAAATGCTGATCCATACGACCCAGCCACAGAATGGGTTCCTGGGCGCTTCGCTTATACCGGAACTTTACCTGACTATAATTCTTCATTCAATGCTGAAAATGGTGCTTACCTACGTCTGAAAAGTGTCGAATTAGGTTATACGCTGCCATCAGAGCTAATGTCAAAAACAGGTATTAAAAATTTACGTTTGTATGTGAATGCGTATAACTTGTTTACCCTGACAAAAGTCGACTATATGGACCCGGAACATAATGATGAAACATATGGGTATCTATATCCTTTGAACAAGACTGTTTCAGTCGGATTAAATGTTAAATTTTAATAACGGATAGCTATGAAATTCAAATATTTATTAATTACAATATTGACGTTTAGTAGTGTGGTTATGTCTTGTAAGGATTATCTGGATATTCCACCTATGAACGTTGTTCAAGATAAAGACCTTTTCTCTGATGCAACAGGTATGGCTGTTTACCTGTCAAGGATGTACAGCCAGATGCCTTTTGAAGATTTCAAATATTCACCTGCCCGTCAGTTTTTTGATGACTGGTTGGTAACACCGGGATGTAGTTCCGGTACAGCGCTTGGTCGTGATGCGGGAACGGCAATGACCTCAGAAGGTTGGGCGCGTAATGGAGCCTATTGGACCCGTGCATATGAATTGTTACGTGATGCAAACCGTTTGTTGGAAGTTTTGCCTGAATTTAAAGACAATTTTAGCGAGGATGAATACAACCACTTTATTGGTGAAGGATATTTTGCAAGGGCGATGGTTTATTATGCATTGGCTAAGCGTTACGGTGGCGTCCCACTAGTAACTGAAGTGCTAAAATATCCTGACCTGACTCCAGAAGAACTGGAAACTCCGCGTTCAACCGAAGAAGAAACCTGGAACCAGGTATTGGCTGATTATGATTTGGCAATTGCAAATTTGTCCGAAAGTAGTCCAAAACGAGGTTATTCGAATAAATACGTTGCTCTAGGGTTCAAATCTGAAGCGATGTTGTTTGCTGGTTCTGTTGCTAAGTATAATACGGTTACCGGATTTGGGCAAAAAACCAACGTGAGAGTGATTGGTTTTGATCCAAATACAGCTGCTGCTGCATCAAAAAAATACTTTAGGGAAGCTTATGATGCTGCTCGTATAATAATGAAATCAGGTAAATTTTCATTGTACAAAAAGAAGTGGGCAGCAGGTGATAAAGAAGCTCAGTACCAAAACATGGTTGATATGTTCTTTGACGCAAGCAGTCCTGAGAATATTTATATTAAGGAATACAGTTATCCTGATTTAGCACACGGTTATGACTCGTATAATATCCCTCGCCAGTTAATGGGTGGTAACGGTTATTCTGCAGGTAACTGTCCTACACTTGACTTTGTTGAGCAATTTGATGGTTTTGAAAAGAATCCTGACGGAACAATCAAGGTGTTAGATGAGAATGGAAAATACCTGATGTTTGACAATGTTACCGATATTTTTGCAAATGCAGAACCTCGCTTACGTGCCTACGTAATTCTTCCCGGCGATGTGCTAAAAGGAGAGGTAATGGACGTTAGAAGGGGGATTTATACCGGTGATGCAAGCAATGGTATCGATCCGCTGAGAGTGGTTAACGGTAGTGCTCCTGATTATACATTGGCAGGACCTCAAAATTACAACCAGGTTGATGCCTATACAGCATCCGGAGCATTTAGCGAAAAAACTCTATACCTTTCACAAACTTCGAATACGCATGAAACAGTAACGCTTCCTGATGGGAGAGTTTGGAATGCTGCCGGGTTAAATGGTCCTTATACTTCAGGACGTACTTGTGCCATGACCGGATTTATGGTTCGCAAATGGTTGGATCCAAACCTTCCTCAAAGTCTGGTACTTGAGGCACGCTCGGAACAACATTTTATTTTGATGCGTTACGGAGAAATCTTGTTGAATGCTGCTGAGGCTGCATACGAATTGAATTTAGCAGGTGAAACTGCTCCTAGTGGAGATAACTTCATGCAAATTGCTTACGATGCGATTAAAGATATTCGTGAACGTGCTGGTGCTGATCCTCTAACTGGAATAGCTGAAATGTCAGGTTCTGAAGGATTACAAATCATCCGTAAGGAGCGTTGGAAAGAACTTGCCTTCGAATGGAAACACCTTTGGGATATCAGACGTTGGAGAACTCAGCATTCTGATGTGATCAATGGAAGAACTCAGGAAGATGGAGCCTACTACAAAGGACTATATCCTTTCTATTCCACGACAACTGGAAAATACTTCTTTGATGCTGGTTTGGATGAGAGTAGAAGACGGTTCCAGATTACAGAACAACAATATTATTTGATGATACCAGGCGGGGAAGTTGCTAAGAGCCCAGTAATTGATCAACAACCCGGACGTTAATCTTAAAACTTTATAACAATGAAGAAAATATTATATACCGTATTATTTTTCGCAATTGTTGTCATTTTTAATTCATGTGAAATAGACAACTATGATTTGCCTGGTGAAACCATCAGGGGTAGAGTGGTAGATGCTGCTACCGGTGATCTTGTACTGACCGATCAGGGAAGTGAAGGTATCAGAGTTCGATTGAGAGAACTTAGCTGGACTGAAACTGCAGTTCCCGATAATTTTGATTTCAGGTGTATGAAAGAAGGGATCTTTCAGAATACTAAAGTGTTTAAAGGACATTACAATGTAAGAATTGATGGTCCATTTATTCCTTTGGTAAGAACAACTACTTCTGGTGATACTATTGCCGATGAATCAAAATATATTGATATTGAGGGAGTGACTGAAGTTGAATTTCAGGTTCAGCCTTTCCTAAAGGTTGAATGGGTTGGCACGCCAACAGTAAGTAATGGAAAAATCACTGCTACTGTTCGAGTAACTCGTGCTGTAAGCCCGGCTGATTTTCAGGCTAAAGTTGAGCCAATGGGTGGATACAGTGATGATATGTTGAATGTTACAGATATACGCTTGTTTGTTAGCCAGGTTCCTTATGTTGGTTATCGTGAAAAGGATGACCGTTATTCGACAGAAATTTCATATGGTGGAAATTCTTTTGATGCTTTGTTGGGACAAACGATTACAATTACAACCAATAGTGAAATTCCTGCAGGCAGAACAATGTTTATTCGCGCAGCAGCCAGAATAAACTATGCAACAGAGAATGTAAGACGATACAACTATAATGAGGCAGTTAGGGTAGATGTTCCTTAATCAATCATTTTAATTAATTTTGGTAGATTGTCATCCCGGAGTTTATACTTCGGGATGACTTTCCTTTATTCAAATCTTGTAAACCTAAACCAATGAAGAAACCATTTTATTTTATTATTCTGGTTCTTGTTGTGTTGAATGCTTGCACTCAGCCACCAAAACAGGAACAAATTCAGGAAACTACGAATCGCGAAAAAACAGCATTCCAAACATCTAATCCATGGAAGCCCGTTATTGATGTGCGTGGTGATGTTGCTATTGTATATAGCGTTCGAGATCATCATGAAAAAGGAGGAATGACCTTTGAGGAAAGAGTCCAATCATGGCGAGATAGAGGATACACTACTCATTTTATGACCGGGATTGCCTGGGGTGAATATCAGGATTATTTTACCGGAAAATGGGATGGAGAATCACATTTGGATGAAGGACAGGTTACGCAAAAAGGAGATACTATCTGGCACGGACGGATGGTCCCTTACATTGTTCCATCCATGAACTTCATCAAATACATGAAGGAAAAAATTATTACCAGGGTGATTGATGCCGGTATTGATGCGATCTTTCTGGAGGAACCTGAATTTTGGGCTCGCTCCGGCTATAGCGACGCTTTTAAAAGAGAGTGGAAAGAATATTATGGCTTTGATTGGCGCCCACAACATGAATCACCTGAAAACACTTATCTCGCCAATAAATTAAAGTATCACCTTTATTATCGAGCTTTGAATGAGTGTTTTACTTATGCCAAGGAATATGGACAAACTAAAGGAATGAATGTGCGCTGTTATGTTCCAACTCACTCATTGGTTAATTACTCGCAATGGAAAATAGTAAGTCCAGAAGCAAGTTTAGCATCTCTGCCTTGTGTTGATGGCTACATCGCTCAGGTTTGGACCGGAACTTCTCGTGAGCCAAATTATTTCAATGGTAAAGCAAAAGAACGCGTATTTGAAACTGCTTATTTGGAATATGGTTCTATGGAATCGATGACTGCTCCAACCGGGCGAAAAATGTTTTTCTTAACCGATCCAATTGAGGATTGGCCACGTGATTGGGCAGATTACAAGAAAAATTACCAGGCAACTTTTACGGCACAATTGCTTTATCCAATGATTGCCGATTATGAAATTATGCCTTGGCCAAACCGAATTTACCAGGGATTATACAGAACCAGTGCAGATAGTGATAAAAAAGAACGAATTCCTCGTTTTTATTCTACCCAAATGCAGGTGATGATCAACACTTTGAATGATATGCCATTGTCTGGAAATAAAGTGAATGGTTCAACCGGAATTGGCGTGCTAATGGCTAATTCATTAATGTTTCAACGTTTTCCAACGCATGATGGGTATGAAGATCCTCAGTTGTCAAATTTTTATGGGCAGGCATTGCCTTTGCTTAAACGTGGCGTTCCTGTAAAAACAGTTCATATTGAAAATGCCTCATTTCCCGAAACGTGGAAAGATGTGAATATTCTTATCATGTCTTACTCAAGCATGAAACCATCTGATCCTGTTTCTCATACCCACATTGCAGATTGGGTTAAAAATGGTGGTGTTTTGGTATATTGTGGTAGAGACGAGGATTCATTTCAAGATGTGCAGGAATGGTGGAATACGGAAGGAAATACCTTTGATGCTCCATCGGAACATTTATTTCTGCAACTCGGACTTCAAGCGCCTTTTAAAGAAGGTGAATACCAATATGGAAAAGGAAAAGTCTGCATCATTCGTCAGGATCCAAAAGAATTTGTACTCGAAGAAAATAATGATGAAACGTATGTGGACAAGATTGGGAAATTGTACGAATCAGAAACAACAAAAGGGGAGTTGGAATTTAAAAACTATTTTTCTTTGACTAGAGGTCCTTACGAAATTATTTCTGTGTTGGATGAAAATGAAAATCAGGAAGCATACACCATCAAAGGAAAATTGATTGATTTGTTTGATCCTGAAATTCCTGTGCTCGATGAAAAACAGGTAAATCCTGGAGAACAGGCTTTCCTATATAATATTGGAAGTGTGCCAAATCCTGGAACACCTCAGGTGCTTGCTACTGCAGGGCGGGTTTACGACGATAAAGTTGATCAGAGTCAATATACTTTCACTGTAAAAAGTCCACTTAATACAACAAATGTAATGCGCGTACTTTTACCAAAGGAGGCGCAAACAATTAATATTAAAGATAAAAACGGCGATCTGGTTGAGTTAATACAATCATCCTGGGATGAGTCAAGTAAGACTTGTTTCTTGAGTTTCGAAAATAGTCCGGACGGAGTTTTCGTAAGTTTAGTTTGGTGATAGAGTTACAAGGCTATTCGACGGATAGCCTTGTTTTTTTCTGGTAGGGATCTAAATTCAATATCAATTTATGAGAAAGATTATGCGTATTGCGCTATTGGGGATTCTTGTTTTAGGTAGCGCATTCACAAGCTTACTTTCTGCTCAGGAGCAAGCCGATCGAATAACGGGTAGCCCATTTCCTGTTTCTTCAATACCGAGCCATTTATTTGTGGTGAAAGATGCCAATTTCAGCGAGTCGGAATTGTTTACCATTAACACATTGCAGGGAATATTGGCAAAAAAGAAACCCATGATTTATAGAGATCATGGGCAAGGTCATTCGGTTTGGGTTAAAGATATTGAAGATAATTATCCAGTGACCGTAGATAAAACGTTTATTGGTGATTTTGATGGATTGATTACGAATTTTAAAGATTCTATTTCCGGTTATGTTCTTTGTAATCTTCATGATAACTCCTCCAATGTTGCGATCTCAATTTGTGGATTTTTAAACGCAATTGCTGTAACCTGGGATCATGTTGATTTAATGAATAATCTAGGGCTAGAGATGTTTGAAGACGTTCGCTCAAGAGACGAATATTGGGCATTTAATCAATATAAAGAGGTATTTAGTAAGACTATTATTTCGTACCAAAAAGAAGAGAAGGATCTTTTTCTGAGTGATTATTCGGTATTCGCCAACGCATTTCACTTTTTCGATCACATTGGAAATTCGATGACCAATGAGGCATTTTCCCGCATGGATAATAATGCGATTATGCTTGGATGGGGAGAAGACGAGTATCAAACAGTCGATTTGGCTTCAAAAACGGCGGTAATGGTGAATGCCGCAGATTGGGCTCTGAACTTGTCGACCTTGTCAAATATGGACGTTGAAACAAAACAACAAAATCACGTTGATGATGTGACAAGCAAAGATAATGTGCATACCGTTTGCTTTTTGATGACAGACGGCGACAATGTGCAATGGTTGTTAAACGACTTTGCTATTCATCAAAATTGGTTTGCCAGTCCCGACCGGGGTAAAGTGAATTTAGGTTGGACCATCTCACCTGCGCTTTGTGAATTAGCTCCCACGGTGATGAAATACTTGTATGATCAGTCCTCGAAAGCAGAAAACTATCGGGATTATTTTGTAGCAGGGCCCTCAGGTTATGGTTATTTCTTTCCCGGTAAATACCCGGATATGGCTAACATGGCCAGTACGTTAAGCGAATACATGAAGAAGAGTGATTTGAATATTGTCAATGTAATTGCCGATAATGGGAACCTTGATCCTATTAAGCCATACCTGGATCAGGAAGCTATTGATGGCGTGTTTTTGTACACCTATTCAGATAATTATGCAGGTTTAAATGGCAGTATCCAATGGTATAACGATAAACCAGTCATCGGCGGTCGATTTGCATTATGGGACGGCGCTAATTCGCCACAAAGTTTGGCGAATATTTTAAATAGCATGCCTCGCAATCCAAAATTGGCTAGCGGTTATAGCTTAATTCCTGTTCATGTTTGGTCAATGAATGTAAGCGATGTGAAAGCTTGTGTGGATATGCTAAATGAAAATATACGTGTAGTTGCGCCAGATGAATTTGTAAAATTAATAAAAGCCAATTTGGGAGAGCAGCCAACTTCTTCAGAATCGGTGAAAGATGAAAGTGGTAGTGTAAAACTGGGTCAAAACTATCCCAATCCGGCAAAGGAGAAAGTGACGATTCGATATTTTCTTCCTGAAACTGCTAATGAGCTTTCATTGTCAGTTTTCAATTTGAACGGACAATTAATGAAAGTGCACAACGCTGGCAAACAGCTTAATGGCTGGCATAATTTAGAACTTTCCGTAAGTGACTTACAAGCTGGATTTTACTTTTATAAAATAAGAATTAACGGGATCCCGATAGCGTTATCTCCTAAGTTAATGATGGTGAGGAAGTAATTGGTCGTGTTTTTTTAGTTCATGTATTTTTTTCTAAATTGCCATGCACTAAATATGCTACATGATCGACCGGTCTTTAAATATTGACCTTAGAAATGGGACACCGTCCAGCTATGAAAAACTGTATTCATTAACGGCAGATCGTCTAAAAAACTATTGCAAAATCTTTTTAAAGGATCATGTTTTGGTAGAGGACATGGTTCAAAATGCCTATGTCCGACTGTGGGAGAAGCGAGCTTTGATTAAGCAGGATAAATCCGTAGAGAGCTTTCTTTTCACCATTGTTCGTAATCAGTGCTTAAATTATTTACGAGATGAAAAGTTGGCTTCAGACCAATTTTCGATTGATGAATATACGTGGAGTGAACTCCAACTTTTGTATCAAATAGATTTTTCAGGAGAAGAAGATAAGTTGTTGGAGGAGTTGTTGTTTGAAGCATTAAACGAAGCAATTAAACAACTTCCTGAGCGCCAAAATCAGGTTATTGTTAAGTGTAAAATTAAAGGTAAAAAGCAGCAGGATGTTGCTGATGAATTGGGTATATCATTGAAGGCCGTTGAAAAAAACCTGACAAAGGCAAAAAGAAATTTGCGTGAAAATTTGCTCAGTCGATTTCCTGAACTGACTTTCCTAATTTGGATATTACTCAAATAAATAATTCAACTTTCTTTTTTATGAATATCTAAATTTCTCAAATCTGAGGGTAGGGGTTTTTATTTTTCCGTGTATTGGTAATGAAAAGGTACTATCATGGAAAATAAAATACATCAATATCTGGAAGGTAAACTTTCTGAAAAGAATCAGAAACAATTACTTGACTGGATAAAAGAAGATGACAATCAACGAATTTTTGAATCAATCAAACAGAACTGGTGGAAAAGTCGTAAAACTGATTCGGGCGTAAAGGATTTTGGGCAAGTCAGGTTAAATGATCGCCTGAAAGAAAAGCGTGAGCTTGAGAAATCGACAAAAATGATGAGGCTCTACAAATATGCCGCTATTGCTTTGTTGGTTATTGGTCTATCAGGAACGAGTATTATTTATTTCACGGTATCTAATCAGGTATTGCAGTTTACCGAAGTCCAAACTGATTTGGGACAAGTTTCCAGTATGACATTACCCGACGGATCAACAATTTGGCTGAATTCAGGAACAAAACTTAGCTACAATAATCAATATGGGATCAGTAACAGGAATATTAGTGTCGACGGGGAAGCTTTCTTTTCTGTCACAAAAAACAAAGAAATTCCCTTTGTAGTAAAAGCTGGACTGCTAAAAGTTGAGGTAACAGGTACCCAGTTTGGCGTTTCAAACTACAGCGATTCAAAGAGTCTGGAAGTCGTTTTGAAAGAAGGATCTGTGAATGTTAATACCGCGAATGGACGGCTGCTTACCAGCCTTCAGCCAAATGAAATGGCCCGCTTCAATAAATCAGAACCAACGATTGAGAAGCTACGTGTAAATCCCGAACATTACATATCATGGAAAGATGGGATTATTCACTTTTTCGAATTGCCGTTGTCCCAGTTGGTTAAAAGACTTGAGAAAAGATATAACCAGAAATTTGAAGTTGATCCGGCAATCCAGGATCTTCCATTTACTTTCAGTGTAGAAGACGAGTCATTATCTGATGTGATTTATCTTCTTGGGAGGATTTCTCCGATAAAAGCAGAGCAGGATGGAAATATCATTAAACTAAGATATGAACCCAAAAAATGAATGAAAAGAAACAGGAAAGTGCGGTAACACTTTCCTGAGGTTAAATGTCATCGGTAAATGACAATCTTATTAAACCTTTTAAAATCAGATCAAAATTATGAAAAAAAATTTAGGATTTAGGGATGTTTGGCATCCTTTTATGAAAACTAAAGCAGCGAGAATTATGCGGTTAACGTTTTTCTTTCTATTGCTGGGGTTGCTGCAAGTCGCAGCAAATTCGTACAGCCAAAACAATAAGTTAAACCTTGAGATGAAGAATGTTAAGGTTAGTGATGTTTTACAAGCGATTGAAAACCAGAGCAAATATCGATTTGCTTATAGCTCTGAGTTAATTGACCTAGATCGGGAAATAGATGTTTCAATTAAAAATCAGACTATTGGTGAAATATTAAATGCTGTTTTTGCAGGAACCACTGTCAATTATGAAATTGATGAACGGTTGGTGATGTTATATTCTGAAGGTGAAAAAGCAATTTCTCAGCAAAATATTTCGGTAAGCGGGAAAGTAACAGATTTATCAGGTCTCCCACTCCCTGGAGTGACAGTAGTTATAAAAGGCACAACAAAAGGAACCATTACGGATACAGATGGCAACTATTCCTTTTCTAATGTGCAAGGGGATGCAATTTTGGTTTTCTCTTTCGTCGGGATGAAAACACAAGAGATTTCTCTTAATGGTAAATCTACTGTCAATGTTGTGATGGAAGAAGACGCAATTGGGATTGAAGAAGTGGTAGCCGTTGGATATGGTATCATCAAAAAAAGTGATTTAACAGGATCGGTCTCGGCCATAAAGGAGGACGACTTTAACCCTGGGACGAATGGTTCATTGGAACAATTAGTTGCAGGTAAGGTGGCAGGGGTTCAGATTACTCAAAATAGTGCAGAACCAGGTGGTGGAATTTCAGTTCGAATTCGTGGTGTAACTTCTGTAAATGCAGGAAACGAGCCATTATATGTTATTGATGGTTTACCAATAGATAATACTCCGATGCTTTCAGGAGGGGGGGCAGCAGGAGTAGATGGCAACCAGGCAAGAAACCCACTAAATTCGCTTAACCCAAACGACATTGCTTCAATTGAAATTTTAAAAGATGCAAGTGCTACTGCGATTTATGGTGCAAGAGGGGCTAATGGGGTAATATTGGTTACAACCAAAAAAGGAAAGAAAGGAAAAGCAAGCGTCAATTATGATTTCAACGTTGGTGTACAAACGGTTAAAAACCGCTACGATTTATTATCAACGAGTGAATATATGCAAGTAATAAATGAATTGTCGGTTGCGGAAGGGAAAAATACCATCTTTTCTTCTTCAGACATATCTAATATTACTGGAACTGACTGGCAGGATGAAGTACTGAGAACAGCGATGGTTCAGGACCACAACATTTCGGTAGCTGCTGGAAATGAAAACACATCCTTTTTTGCTTCATTCAACTATTTTAACCAGGATGGGGTTGTTGAAAATACTGGTATTGAAAAATATATTGGACGCGTAAATGTCGAACAAAAAATTGGCGATAAAGCAAAAATAGGTGTTAACTTAAACACTAGTGTTATTTATGACAATAACGCCATTGATAACACTGGTATTAATGAATCAGCTGGTCCAATCTATTCGGCTTTGCTTTATGATCCAACTGAATCTGTATATGACGAAAATGGTGAACTTACTTTATCATCTGAACTAACTGTTCAAAATCCGGTTCGCTTAATAAAGGGTATTGATAGTAGAAACGTAACTAATAGGACTTTTGGAACTGCCTATGTCGAATACAATATTACCGATAACCTACAGGCGAAATTCAATTTTGGTAATGACCGTGCTACTTCCAGAAGAGATATTTATAATTCCAGAATAACCTATTTTGGCTCCGGCGCGGGGGGGGCTTGCAAACATTGTTTCCCTGGAACGCTCCAATGTTCTTCTCGAATACACAATGACATACAATAAAAAAATCGGTAAGAATAACAACTTAACGATACTAGGTGGTACGACTTATCAAAGCTTCTCTTCCCGTTATTTTGCAGGAAATATTAGCGGATTCCCTTCTGATGATCTACTTTCTAATAATTTGTCTTTGGGAAATACTGATAATGATAATCTTAAGAGTGATAGAAGCGAGAACAAATTATTATCATATTTAGGTAGGATAAATTACTCAATTAATAATAAGTATCTGCTCACAGCATCATTCCGTGCCGATGGGTCTTCAAGGTTCGGTTCAAACAATCGATTTGGTTATTTTCCCTCATTTGCAGGAGCCTGGAAAATGTCGGAAGAAGATTTTATTCCCGAGTTGTTTTACAACCTGAAATTACGATTAAGCTGGGGGCAAATAGGAAACGAATCAATCGGGAATTATGAGTATCTCACTACTTTAAGTCCCGGAGGTAAATATGCTGTCATAGACAATTCAATTATTCAGGGTGTTGGACCGTCCAGAATCGCAAATCCTGACTTAAAATGGGAAACGACAGAACAATCTGATTTAGGTATTGACGCTGCATTTCTGGATGGTCGAATAAGCTTATCCGGAGACTTTTTCATCAAAAATACCAAGGATATGTTATACAATCTCCCAATGCCTGAATCGACCGGATTTGGCTCGCGAAGAGCAAACATTGGAGAAATGCAAAATACGGGAGTTGAATTCTTACTAAATACGATCAATATTAAAAAGAACCAGTTCGAATGGAGTTCCTCATTGAACTTTTCAAGTATTCGAAATGAAGTAAAAAGTCTTGGAGGCCTAGACGAAGTGGTTGGATCACACACAATTATTAGAGAAGGAGAACCGCTAAATGCTTATTACGGATACAAAGTATTAGGATTTTTTCAGGAAGGTGACAATATCGCTGGATCAGCACAACCGGACGCACTTCCGGGGTATCCAAAATTTGAAGATACGAATGACGATACTAAGATTGATACTGAAGATTTACAGATTATTGGTAAACCTTATCCTGATTTCATTTTTGGTTTCCAGAATTCATTTTCATATCACCATTTTCAATTAGATGTTTTCATTCAGGGACAAGTAGGCGCTGATCTGATTAACACGAATTTAATAGAAAGCTTATACCCTCAAAACTTTAGACGCAACCGAATTGCTACCACTGCATTAGATCGTTGGACACCAGAAAACGCAGATGCAAAATGGCCTTCTGGGGTATTCCCTGATAATTACGGTGGAAATCGTAAAACCAACACATTTACGGTTCAGGACGCGTCCTTCATTCGTCTAAAAAATGTGCAATTAAGCTATAACGTCCCCGTATCACGGATTAAGTTCCTCAGTTCGGCAAAGATTTTTGTTACCGGACAAAACTTGTTGACCCTAACGGACTATATTGGATCAGACCCGGAAGCAAATGCGAATGGGGGAGGAAGTGCCAGAATAGATAACAGTGCTTATCCTCTACCTCAAATATGGTCATTTGGTGCCAGAATTGGTTTTTAAAAATTTATCAAGATAAAAACATGAAAAAAATGAAAAGATATATACTGAAATTATTGCTTGTAGTTTTAGTCATTGTGCAAACCATAAGTTGCACAGATTTATTGGATGTAGAAGTGTATTCTGAATTAAACCCAAAATCAAGCAGCGAAGATATAGTTATGGCATCTTTATACAATGCCTATTCCAGCGCCCGGTTGCCGTTCTGGAATGGGGGTCTTACTAGATACTTTGCTTCAGCAATGACATCTGGAGAAAGCTGGAACGAAAGTGGTGGTGTTGCTGCACGTTTTAACCCCTTAAGATCATTCACATGGGCCAGCAACCATGTTGATATCCATGGAAGCTGGATAAACTGCTATCAGGGAATTCGCGATGCCAACACGCTTTTGGAAAATGTTGGAGATGAAACTGATTTTCAGAAGTTAGTTCGAGCAGAAGCAACTTTTATCAGAGGATGGTGTTATGTAGTTCTTTATGATTTATTTGGGGCTGTTCCACTTCGAACATCAACCCTTAATGAACCTAATTTGGCAAGAGCAACCGATGCTGAAATAATAGCACAAGTCGAAAAAGACTTATTAGAAGCTATTCAATCTTTACCTGACGACCCGGTAGAACAAGGGCGTGCATGTAAAGGTGCTGCTATGGGTATTTTGTGTAAGTTCTACCTGAACACCAAACAATGGCAAAAAGTAATTGACATGTCTCAGTCTATTATAAGTATAGGAAAATATGGACTACTCCCACATTATAAAGACGTTTTTGCCATTGCAAATGAAGGGAATAAAGAATTGCTTTGGGCATTAACGAGAACTGCATCCGGCGCATCAGGAAATGAAGGAGGTGGAACTTATCTCCAAGCACTTTCCTTTCCTCCTGATTATCCACTTGCACCAAACCAGTCGGTTTATGCGGCAAAAACATATTTCTATGATGACTTTTTGGATTCATTTGAGGAAGGAGATGAACGCAGCGAATTGTTTGTCAGGGATTATATAAATACTTCAGGGGATCACATACAATTGTATGGAAATGACAAATCACTGACCCTCAAATATGAATTCGATCCCGATGCCGTAGGGCCTGCAAATGGAAATGATATGCCTGAAGTAAGGTATTCGGATATACTTTTAAGCAGGGCTGAAGCTTTAAATGAATTGAATGGCCCAACTCAGGAATCAGTAGATTTAATTAACCAGGTGCGTAACAGAGCTGGTGCTTCCTCGAAATTATTGGCTGATTTTCCATCAAAAGAAGTTATGCGCAATGCTCTGTTACAAGAAAGAGAATGGGAATTTTATGCTGAAGCTAAAGGTAGACAAGACCAAATACGGCAAGGAGTGTTTATTTCACGTGCTCAGGAAAGAGGCATAACGGTAGCTAAACCTTATCAAGTATTGTTTGCGATCCCTCTTTCTGAAGTAAATGCAAATCCGAATATGGAACAAAATACGGGATACTAATATTAACATTAGAAATATAACGAGTCAGGCAGAATACTGGATTCTGCCTGACTTTTTTTCAATTTCCGGTTTTTTATTCCTCCTCAGATTCCTTCAGCCAAAAGCTATTCGTCTAAACCATAGTTCAAACATAATTATCGTACAAATGAGAGCAATGAATATTTTCATCCTATTAGTGTTAAGTATGCTGTTTTATAGTTGTCAGAATAATAAACATGAAATACCTCCGTCCCCAAACGTAATATTGATTCTTGCTGACGATATGGGGTATGGAGACCTGTCTTCCTACGGATCCACAGGGTATTATACACCTAATCTAGATTTATTGGCGAATGGAGGTATGCGTTTTACCAATTTTTATGTCGCCCAACCAGTATGCAGTGCCTCCAGGGCAGCTCTAATGACTGGGTGTTATTCAAATCGCATAGGAATCAAATATGCACTTGGCCCAAATTCCAAAGTTGGGCTGAATCCGGAAGAAGAAACTATCGCTGAGGTGTTGAAGAAAAGCAACTATAAAACGATGGCCATTGGCAAATGGCATTTGGGGGACAATCAAAAATTCTTACCTCAGCAACAAGGATTTGATGACTATCTTGGGTTGCCATATTCCAATGATATGTGGCCTGTTGACTATGATGGAAATCTTAATGAAAATTCAATATATCCTGAATTGCCGCTAATAAAAGGAAGCAAACCTGTTCGGATTATTAGAAATTTGGACGATCAGGCTGAATTGACAGCTTTATATACAAAAGTAGCTGTTGATTTTATTGACCAAAATAAGGATAATCCATTCTTTCTTTATTTGGCACATTCCATGCCTCATGTCCCAATTGCAGCTTCCAAAAATTTCAGGGGCAAAAGTGGTCAAGGGCTTTATGGTGATGTAATCATGGAAATAGATTGGTCGGTAGGAGAGGTCGTGAAAGCATTAGAGAAAAATGGAATTCGAGAAAACACATTAATCATATTTACTTCAGACAATGGTCCATGGCTGAGCTATGGGGATCATGCAGGCTCAACGGCAGGATTACGTGAAGGTAAATTAACAAGTTTCGAAGGAGGGATGCGGGTTCCTTGCATCATGAATTGGCCAAAAGAAATTCCTCATGGAAAAGTATGCAACAAACTCGCATGTACTATTGATATTCTTCCTACAGTAGCCCAAATTACAAATTCGATGCTTCCAGAAAAACAAATCGATGGTGTTGATATTTCATCCTTATTAGATGGAAATCAGAATATAAATCCCCGCAAGTATTTGTATTATTATTTTGCGGATAATCAACTTGAAGCTATCCGTATGGATCATTGGAAATTGGTTTTGCCACATGAATATCTTTCCTACGAAAATGTTGTCTCTGGAAAAGACGGACATCCGGGAGAATACAATAATAAATCAACCGAAATGAAATTATTTGATCTGAGAAATGATCCGGGTGAGCGATACGATGTCATTAACTTGTACCCTAACATTGTTAAGAAAATGAATCAAATTGCTGTTGGAGCAAGAAATGATTTAGGAGATTCATTAACAGGGTATAAGGGAATGAATAGACGAGAAGCGGGATATGTTGATTAAGAATGAATAACTTAACGCATTTCGAATTTTAATTATCTGATCAACTTAAATACTATTTTTAGTTCTAGAAATCCGAAAGGTGTAGATAAAAGTCAGAACTGACATCTTGTTATAAATCTTTTCCCATACTTGAAACGGTTTATTGGATACTTTCTTGTCCAAAGCATTTCTATTGATTTTTGCAGTTGTTTGTTATTAGTATGGAACGCTCCATCAAGCACGTGGACCTGTCCGGCATTATGATGGAGCAGTCCATCGGGTTTATCCATCTATCCTTTGTTTGAGTGCAGCGGAACAGAGGGGGCTATTGTTAATAGTTTGTAACTGAAGGATGAGAGGACAAATTCCTCACTGATGTAAAACATCTGTCATCTACTGAAATAGCTTGACGCGAAAAAACGTCAAGAAATGAAAAAAGGAAAAGAGCTCATGCTAACCGACAG